>NZ_JAMYOJ010000017.1:0-144651 GCF_040319795.1 Mesorhizobium sp. M0862 | reverse complement strand
ATACCCCCCCGGGGCTGCCAAAACACCCACCACCAATTCCGCCGGGTTGCTTTCACCCCCCCGCCCCCCGCCCCAAATGGGGGGGGGGCGGTCCAGTCAAGGATGATTATCAGTCCTTGGAGACGAAGCGGGACGGATGGATGTCCATCACATTGTCATCGAAGCCATGCAGCTTCGAGGAGACGATATCGTGGAAGCTGTAGTAGAGAAGCGGAATGTTGCCGACGTCATCGACAAGGATGCGCTCGGCCTCAGTGAGGTCCTTCATGCGCTCTTCCGGCTTGCCGCCGGCAGCCGCGGCCTTGTCCATGGCCGCCTCATATGCCGGGCTGACGTAGTTCGAATAGTTGTTGCCGCTGGCCTTGCGGGTGATGCCGAGGAAGGTCTCGGGATCCTTGTAGTCGGCGATCCAGGCGGCACGCGCCACGTCGTAGTTGCCCTTCTGCTCGAGGAAGGAATAGTGGGTCTTGGTATCGGTGTTGAGCAGCGTGATCTCGACGCCAAGCGGCTTCAACTGTTCCTGGATGGCAACCGCGGTGTTCTTGTGGTTTTCCGAGGTGTTGTAGCGGATCTCCATCTTCAGCGGATGCTCGGGCGTATAGCCGAGTTTCTCAAGGATCTTCTTGGCGGCGTCCTCGCGGTCGATCTGCGGCATGTCGGCGTATTTGGCCATTGCCGGCGTGTAGCCGGCGATGCCCGGAGGCACCATCGAATAGCCAGGCAGCATGGAATTCTGCCAGACCTTTTCGGCCAGGAAGTCGCGGTCGATAGCCATCGAGATGGCGTTGCGCAGCTCGACATTGTCCCAGGGCGCCTTGTCGGTCTTGATCGCGTAATAATAGGTGCCGAGATACGGTCCGACGCGGACCTGATCGCCGAACTTGGTCTTGAGGTCAGCGAGCTGTTCGGTCGGCAGGTCGCCGTAGCTGTCGAGTTCGCCGGCCTCGAAGCGCTTCATCGCCGAAGAGCGGTCTTCGGTCGGGATGTAGTTGACGACGTCCATCTTGACGGTCGCGGCATCCCAGAATTTCGGATTCTTGACCAGCTTCATGTGGTCGTTGGGAATCCACTCGGCCAATGTATAGGCGCCGTTCGAAACGAGATTGCCCGCCTTGATCCAGTCGGCGCCGAGCTTGTCGATCGAGGCCTTGTTGACCGGGTAGGTAGCCTGGTGGGTCAGCATCTCCAGGAAGTATGGCGTCGGCGCCTTCAGCGTCACTTCCAGGGTGTTGGCGTCGATCGCCTTGACGCCCATGTCCTCGGGCTTGCCTTTCTTGGTGTTGACTTCCTCGGCGTTCTTCACGGGATAGAGCATGGAAGCGTATTCGGCGGCGGTCGCCGGATCCTCCAGCCTACGGAAGGAATAGACGAAGTCGTCCGCCGTCACCGGGCTGCCATCCGACCACAAGCCGTCCTTGCGCAGCTTGAAGGTGTAGACGGTGCCGTCATCAGATACCGTCCAGCTTTCGGCGGCGCCCGGGATGAGGTTCGTCTTCTGATCGTGCATGACCAGTCCCTGGAACAGGTCGCGTATGATATCGGCTTCGTAGACGGTCGAGGTCTTGTGCGGATCGACCGTCTCCGCTTCGGCGGCGCTGCCTCTGTTATAGACGGTCTCGGCAAGGACCGGCGTCAGGAACGTGCCTGCGGCAAAGGTCATGGTCGCGGCGACAAGCGTCGCCTTCAGCATATTTTTCAGCATGAAGTCTCTCCCTGTGGCGCTGCCCATCGGCTGCGCCTTACGAGTGTTGACGCCCCGGAACCGATTTCTGGCCCCTTCGAGCGCGCCGCCGGTTCCCGTTCCGGCAGCTGGTGGCAGGAGACTAGACAGACGGAAATATTATTTCAACCGAGTCTTGCTTGACGCTAAGTGAGCATCCTCACCCTAAACCAGCCATAGCTAATCTATATTACAAGGTCCAATTGGATGCAACTTGTGGTTGTCCTGTAACTTTGGGTTTTGCCCTCAGCAGTTGTCATTAGCGCAACCATCTGGAAACATTTCAGGAATGCCGTTCGTGGCCAAGCTCGACGAAAGTACCGAAGAAGCCCGAAAATGAAAAACGTGGCGCCGGTGGCGTTGCACGGATCACTCGGCATGGTTGCATGCGGACACGATCTTTGTTGACGCCGGACGGCGTCCCTGAAAGATCAGCCTACCTTGCCGACAAACCAGCCCAGGGCCTGCAGCGACAGCCCCTCCTCCTGCAGGACGGCACCGCCACCCAGAGCGATCGCCTCGACAGGCTGGAGATCCGGCGGCAGTGGCCAGTCGGCCGGCTTGTCGGCGAAATTGAAGACGCAGAGCAATGTCTCGTCCTCGCCCTGCCGGATGAAGGCAAGGACATCGCCCTCGGTATCGAGAAAGCGGATCGGGCCCTTGACCAGCGCCAGGTGCGCCTTGCGCAAGGCGAGCATCGTCCGGTAGCCGGCGAGCACGGACTTGTCGTCGGCGTTCTGGATATCGACCGCCCGAGCGCGGTGGCTTTCCGGCACCGGCAGCCAGGGTTTTCCCGAGGAAAAACCGGCATTGTCGGCGCCCGCCTCCCAGACCATCGGTGTGCGGCAGCCGTCCCTGCCTTTGACCCCCGGCCAGAAACGGATGCCGACGGGATCGCGCAGATCCTCGAAGGTCAGTTCCGCCTCCTCCAGCCCAAGCTCTTCGCCTTGGTAGAGACAGATCGAGCCCCGCAGGCAGGAGAGCAAAGCGATAGCGAATGTCGCCACCGCATCTGGATCGCCGCCCGGCCGCGTCCAGCGGCTGACATGGCGCACGACATCGTGGTTGGAGAATGCCCAGCAGACCCAGCCGTCGGCGACAGCTGCCTCGAAGGCCTCGACGCAGCCGCGCACATGGGCGGCTGAGAATTGCTGACCGAGCAGGTCGAAGGTGTAGCACATGTTGAGCTTGTCGCCGCCGGATGTGTAGGCGGCCAGCGTCTGCAGCGAACGGCCTTCGTCGCCGACCTCGCCGACACTGGCGCGGCCGTCATATTCGTCGAGCAAAGCGCGGAAGCGCCTGAGGAAACCGAGGTTTTCCGGTTGCGTCTTGTCGAACAGATGCTCCTGGAAGAGATAGGTGTTGGTTTCGCCGTTGGTGCCGGCGACGCTCGACGCCAGCGGCGGATTGCTGCGCAGCCAGCGGTCGTGGACATAGTAGTTGACCGTATCCAGGCGGAAGCCGTCGACGCCGCGCTCGAGCCAGAACCGCACCGTCTGCAACAACGCGTCTTGAACCTCAGGATTGTGGAAGTTGAGGTCCGGCTGCGAGGCGAGGAAATTGTGCATGTAGTATTGCCGGCGGGTCGCGTCCCACTCCCAGGCCGGGCCGCCGAAGACCGACAGCCAGTTGTTGGGCGCGTTGCCGTCCGGCCTGGTGTCGGCCCAGACATACCAGTCAGCCTTGGGATTATCCTTGCTGGCACGGCTCTCTACAAACCATTCGTGCTTGTCGGAGGAGTGCGACAACACCTGATCGATGATCACCTTCAGGCCGAGCCTGTGCGCCTCGGCAACCAGCGCGTCAAAGTCGTCGAGCGTGCCGAACATCGGATCGACCGCCTGATAGTCGGAGACGTCGTAGCCCATATCGGCCATTGGCGATTTGAAGAAGGGCGACAGCCAGACGGCGTCGACGCCGAGCGAGGCGACGTGCGCCAGCCGTGAGGTGATGCCTGAGAGGTCGCCGCTGCCGTCGCCGGTGGTGTCCTGGAAGGAGCGAGGATAGATCTGGTAGATGACGCAGCCGCGCCACCAGTCGGCGCTCTGTTCGGGTCCCGGCTGGGCATTGTCGTCGGCCATCACGGACCCTTCCTGGCGCGGGCCTTTGCGGTCCGGCGCTCGATCATGAAACTGACACTGCGGCCGGGCAGCGGCCACGCGAGGTCGACCGCTTGCGCTTCAACAGCCGGCTGCCATTCAAACCCTTGCCGCGCGGGCAGCGTGAAGACGCATTGGCGGCGATCGCCATTGACGATCACAGCCAGGCGGCCTTCCCCGCCATCGCCGAGCAGCATGACGAGGCGATGGCGCGAGCCATCGTTCCAGTCGGCTTCGCCGAGCGGCGCGCCGGTCTCGGTCAGCCAGGCGACGTCGGGCGTTTCAGAACCGGGCGGCGGCTCTCCGGTCAGGAAGCGCGTATCGGAAAGCGCCGGCACCGCGCCGCGCAGAGCTGCGAGCGCGGACACATGGGCTTCCAGCCCGACGTCGCGCCCGGCCCAGTCGAGCCAGGTGATGGCGTTGTCCTGCGCATAGGCGTTGTTGTTGCCCCCTTGCGTGCGGCCGAATTCATCGCCCGCCGTCAGCATGATGGTGCCGCGCGAGGCAAACAGAGTGGCGAGCAGCGCGAAGCGATCATGGGAACGGGCCTCGGCAATCGCCTTGTCCGAGGTTTCGCCCTCGACGCCGTTGTTCCAGGACAGGTTCTCATTGTGGCCGTCGCGGTTCTTCTCGCCATTGGCTTGGTTGTGCTTGGCTTCATAAGCGACGATATCGGCCAGCGTCATGCCATCGTGCGCGGCGATGAAGTTGACCGTGCGGCTGGCGGATTGGCCCTCCCTGCCGAACACATCGGAGGAGCCGGCGAGCCTTGTCGCCAGCGCACCGACCGTGCCGGCATCGCCGCGCCAGAAGCGCCTGACGTCGTCGCGGTAGCGGTCGTTCCATTCGAGGTAAGGCGGCCGGAAATTGCCGAGCTGATAGCCATTCGGGCCGATGTCCCAGGGCTCGGCGATCAGCACCCTGTCGGCAAGGATGGGATCGGTTGCGATGGTTTCGAGCAACGGGGCTGCCGGATCGAATGCGCCATCGACGCGACCGAGGACCGGCGCCAGGTCGAAGCGGAAACCGTCGACGCCGGCTTGGCGGACGAAATGGCGCAGCGTGTCGAGTACCATGTCACGAACGACCGGATGGTCGCAGGCGATGGTATTGCCGGTGCCGGTATCGTTGGCCAACCTGCCGTCCGGCTCGCTGCGGTAGTAGGCTTGATTGTCGAGGCCGCGCAGCGACAGCGTCGGCCCGAGCCGGTCACTTTCGCCGGTATGATTGAAGACGAGATCGAGGATGGTGCCAATGCCAACCCTGCGCAGCACCCCCACAGTATCGCGCAACTCGGCGAGGCCGCCGGGCGCCAGGCGCGGGTCGAGCGCCATGAAGGTGACTGGGTTGTAGCCCCAGGCATTGCTGAGGCCCAGCGGCGGCAAATGGCGCTCATCGACCCATGCCGTCACGGGCATCAGCTCAACGGCGGAGACGCCGATCTTCTTGAGATGTTCGACGATAGCCGGATGGGCAAGGGCTGCAATGGTGCCGCGCTGCGCTTCGGGCACGTCCGGATGCAGCCTGGTGAAGGAGCGGACGTTCAGTTCGTAGATCAGGCCGCCTGGCTGGAACAAAGGCGGCTTGGCCGGCAGCGGCTTCGGTTGAGCCCGCGCGATGGTCTTCGGCATCAGTGGCGCGGTGTCGGCGCCTTCGTTGCGCCGGGCGGCAAGCCGCCAATGATGCTGGTAGGGCCGGTCTATCTCGACGGCGTAGGGATCAGTGAGCAGCTTGTCGGGATCGAACCACAGCCCGCGCTCCGGCGCATATTCGCCGTCGGCGCGAAAGCCGTAGCGCGTACCCGCGGCAAGGCCGGCGACGAACAGCGCATGGACGCCCTCGCTTTCCGGCTGAAGTTCGAGCCGGTCGATTTCACGGGCGCCGGTGTCGTCGAAGATCGACACCCACAGGCGCCGCGCGGATGACGACCAGGCGGCGAAGCGGATGCCTTCGGGAGTGACGGTTGCGCCGAGCTGGGTCATCGGCGCATCCTCCACTCTCCCCCTTGTGGGGAGGGTCGCGAACGAAGTGAGCGGGGTGGGGGTCGGCGCGGGGAAAGCGCTTTACGAGCACCCCCAACCCGATCCGCTGCGCGGATCGACCCTCCCCACAAGGGGGAGGGTAAAGACGTCACCACCCTCAAGTAATCACGCTCGGCTTGTTGCGCCCGGTGTGGCTCTTGATCCCGGCGATCTCATCGGCAGCCGCGATCAGGTCAGCGAGCGCCTCTTGCGTGTCGAGATCATGCCGCGCTCTGTCCGGCTCGTAGCGCTCGATGTAGACGCGCAGCGTAGCACCCGACGTGCCGGTGCCGGACAAACGAAACACGACACGCGAGCCGCCTTCGAACAGGATGCGGATGCCCTGGTTCTTGCTCACCGAACCGTCGACGGGATCGTGATAGGCGAAGTCGTCGGCATTGGCGATCTTCAGGCCGCGCACGCTGGTGCCGGGCAGCGAAGCGAGCTTGGCGCGCAACTCGTCGACCAGGGCGTTGGCGCGCTCGGTTTCGACCTCCTCATAGTCATGACGTGAATAGTAATTGCGGCCGTAGGTCGCCCAATGTTCGGTGACGACGTCCTTGCAGCTTTCGCCGCGCACGGCCAGGATGTTCAGCCACAACAGCACCGCCCACAGCCCGTCCTTTTCACGGACATGGTTCGAGCCGGTGCCGGCGCTTTCCTCGCCGCAGATCGTTGCCATGCCGGCATCGAGCAGATTGCCGAAGAACTTCCAACCGGTCGGCGTTTCGTAGATGCCGATGCCGAGCTGTTCGGCGACGCGGTCGGCAGCGCCGCTGGTCGGCATCGAGCGGGCGATGCCTTTGAGGCCGTCCTTGTAGCCCGGCGCCAATTGCGCATTGGCGGCAAGCATGGCCACCGAATCCGACGGGGTGACGAAAATGCCCTTGCCGATGATGAGATTGCGGTCGCCGTCGCCGTCGGAAGCGGCGCCGAAATCGGGCGCATCCGGTCCCATCATCTCGTCATAGAGATGCTTGGCGTGGACCAGGTTCGGATCCGGGTGATGGCCGCCGAAATCCGGCAGCGGCTTGTAGTTGCGGCAGGTGCCATTCTCCGCGCCGAGCCGGCGCTCGAGGATTTCCTTGGCATACGGGCCGGTGACCGCATGCATGGCGTCGAAGCGCATGCGGAAGCCGTATTTGAAATTGGCGCGGATGGCGTCGAAGTCGAACAGGCTCTCCATCAATTCGGCATAGTCGGTGACCGGGTCGATAATCTCGACCGCCATGCCGCCGGCGGTCACCGTGCCGATCTTGTCAATGTCGATCTGGTCGATGTCAACCGTCTTGAAGCTCGAAATCGTCTTGGTCTTTTCGAAGATCGCGTCGGTCAGCTTTTCCGGCGCCGGGCCGCCATTGCCGGCATTGTACTTGATGCCGAAATCCTCGTGCGGGCCGCCCGGATTGTGACTGGCCGACAGGATGATGCCGCCGAAGGTCTTGTATTTGCGGATGACATGCGACGCCGCCGGCGTCGACAATATGCCGCCCTGCCCGACCATCACCTTGCCGAAGCCGTTGGCCGCCGCCATGGCGATGGCCTTCTGGATGACCTCGCGGTTGTAGAAGCGGCCGTCGCCGCCGATCACCAGCGTCTTGCCCTCAAAGCCCTCCAGCGCGTCGAAGATCGACTGGATGAAGTTCTCGGCATAGTGCTCCTGCTGAAAGACAGGCACCTTCTTGCGCAGGCCGGACGTGCCGGGTTTCTGGTCGAGATAGGGTTTGGTGGCGACGGTCCGGATCATGCTTCAGGCAACCCTTTTCGAAAGCAGCAGGCGGTAGAGTTCAACGTATTTGTCGGCGCTCTTGTCCCAGGAGACATCGGCCTTCATGCCCTGGCGCTGGATCTGTTCCCAGACGGCCGGGCTCGAATGCGCATCGACCAGCCGGCGGATGGCGTGCAGCATGGCGCCGCCATTGTTGGGCGCGAACTGGAAGCCGGTGGCGACACCGGCCGAGATCGCTGCTTCATTGGCGTCGATGATGGTGTCGGCAAGGCCGCCGGTGCGGGCGACGACCGGCACGCAGCCATAGCGCAGGCCGTAAAGCTGGGTCAGCCCGCAAGGCTCGAAGCGCGACGGGATGACGATGGCGTCGCAGCCGCCCTGCATGGTGTGGGAAAGCCCCTCGTCATAGCCGACGACGACGCCGACACGGCCGCGATGGCGGGCGGTGGCAGCCAGCAGCGCGCCTTCCAGGCCGGCGTCGCCTGAGCCAAGGATCGCCAGCCGCGCGCCGGTGGCGACGACGCCGTCGACCACAGCCGCCAGTATGTCCATGCCCTTCTGCCAGGTCAGCCGGCTGACGACGCAGACGATCGGACTATCGTCGCGCTCGAGGCTGAAGCGGTCCTCGACAACCGCCCGGTTGGGAAGGCGAGCCTTCAGCGTCGCGGCGGAGTAGGCCGACACCAGATGCTTGTCGGTCTCCGGGTTCCAGATGTCGGTGTCGATGCCGTTGACGATGCCGTAGAGGTCGGAAGAGCGCATGTTGATGAGGCCGTCGAGGCCCATGCCGAATTCCGGCGAGCGGATTTCCTGGGCATAGGTGGGGCTCACCGTTGTGATCGCCCAGGCCGCCTGCAGGCCGGCCTTGAGGAAGCCGACGCCGCCATAATATTCGACGCCGTCGAGCGCCATCGCCGCGGCCGGCAAGCCGAGCTCGCCAAAAATGCCGGCGCCGAACTGACCCTGGAAGGCAAGGTTGTGAACGGTGATCAGCGACGGTACGCCGACCGCCTTGCCGTAGCGCATGTAAGCCAGCGTCATCGCCGACTGCCAGTCATGGGCGTGCACCAGGTCGGGCTGGTAGCCGGAGATGGCGCCGCCGGCGATATCGCCGCCGACCTGGCTCAGCGCAGCAAAACGCCGCCAATTGTCGGGCCAATCGGCGCCCGCCGCATTGCCGTAGGGGCCGCCCGGACGGTCGTAGAGATGCGGCGCGTCGAGCACGAACAGGTCGAGCCCGGCGATCTTGACGGCATGGACCGAAGCCTTGCCGCCCTGCAGCAGCGGATATTGGTAGACGGCTTTCTTTTTCTTGAAGGCGTCCATCACCTGGGGAAAGCCAGGGATGAGCGTGCGCATGATCACGCCCTTGGCGGCCAGCGCGATCGGCAATGCGCCGGTCACATCGGCAAGTCCGCCGGTCTTGACCAGCGGGAATATTTCGGGCGTGACCGACAGAACCTGCATGCGTCTATGGTATCCCGTCTTACAGCTTCAGCTTGTCGATCATGTCCTGCGTGACCAGGCAGATGCCCTTTTCCGAAACCCGGAAACGCTTGGCGTCGAGAACAGGGTCTTCGCCAACCACCAGCCCTTCCGGTATCCTTACACCGTGGTCGATGACGACGCGCTTCAACTTTGCGTTCCGGCCGACATGAACGTCGGGCAGCATGACGACCTCTTCCAGCGTCGAATAGGAGTTGATGCGCGCGCCGGTGAAGATCAGGCTGCGCTTCAGCGAAGCACCCGAGACGATGCAATCGCCTGAGACCAGCGAGGACACGGCCGAACCGCGCCGGCCATCCTCGTCATGCACGAACTTTGCCGGCGGCTTCAATTCGGCATAGGTCCAGATCGGCCAGTCACGGTCGTAGAGGTCGAGTTCGGGGGTAATGTCGGTCAGGTCGATATTGGCTTCCCAGTAGGCGTCGACCGTGCCGACATCGCGCCAATAGGCCTCGTTCTCGGCCGTCGAGCGCACGCAGGATTTGGCGAAGCGATGCGCGATCGCCTTACCGTGCTGGACGATGTAGGGGATGATGTCCTTGCCGAAGTCGCGGCTGGAGCCTGGCTCGGCCGCATCGCGGCGCAGCTGTTCCATCAGGAACTTGGTCTTGAAGACATAGATGCCCATGGAGGCCAGCGCGAATTCCGGCTTGTCGGGAATGCCGGGCGGGTCGGCGGGCTTTTCGACGAAGGCGATGATGTTGTCCTTGCCGTCGACATGCATGACACCGAAGCCGGTCGCTTCCATGCGCGGCACTTCGAGGCAACCGACGGTGACGTCGGCATTGGCATCGACGTGCTGGCGCAGCATCAACTCGTAGTCCATCTTGTAGATATGGTCGCCGGCCAGGATGACCATGTATTCCGGCCCATAGGCCTCGATGATGTCGATGTTCTGGTAGACGGCGTCGGCGGTGCCTTCATACCACTGGGTTTCCGAGACACGCTGGGAGGCCGGGAGGATGTCGAAGCTTTCGTTTCGCTCCGGGCGCAGGAAGTTCCAGCCGCGCTGCAGGTGGCGGATCAGCGAATGCGCCTTGTACTGGGTGGCGACACCGAGGCGGCGAATGCCGGAATTCAGCGCATTGGACAGCGCGAAATCGATGATGCGCGTCTTGCCGCCGAAATAGACAGCCGGCTTGGCGCGGCGGTCGGTCAATTCCTTGAGCCGGCTGCCGCGGCCGCCGGCCAGCACATAGGCCATGGCATCGCGCGCCAGCGGCTGGGTTCTCTTCAAGTCTGCCATTTTTTACCCTCCCAAATTACCAGTCTGGAGCATCGCCCGGTCCGCAACGAGTCGACGGACCTAATCCGAAACGAGTTGACGGACCTAGTCCGCAACGAGTTCAAGCATGATCGTCGACAGCGGCGGCAAAAGCATCGTTGCCGAAATGCCTCCTCCTTCCGCCCTGGCTTCGACCACACCGCCATTGCCCTTGCCCGAACCACCGTAGTCCGAAGCGTCGGTGTTGATGATTTCGCGCCATTTGCCGACCTTGGGCAATGGCACGCGATAATTGTCGCGCGGCACTGGCGTGAAGTTGGAAATGACGGCGATCGGGTTGCCGCCGGGCGCGCTGCGCAGCCAGGCGAAGACCGAATTTTCCTTGTCGTCGACGATCAGCCAGGAGAAGCCGTCCGGCTCGCAGTCGCGTGCATGCAGCGCTGGGCGCGAGCGATAGAGATAGTTGAGGTCGCGCACCGTCTGCCAGACGCCGCGATGCGGGTGGAAGTCGAGCAGGTTCCAGTCGAGCGCGCGCGCCTCGCTCCACTCGCGGCGCTGGGCGAATTCCTGGCCCATGAACAACAGCTTCTTGCCGGGATACCCCCACATGAAGGCGTAAAAGGCGCGCAAAGTCGCGAACTTCTGCCAGTCGTCGCCGGCCATCTTGCCGAGCAGCGTGCCCTTGCCGTGCACGACCTCGTCATGGGACAGCGGCAGCACGAAATTCTCGGAGAAAGCGTAGGTCAATCCGAACGTCAGGTCGTTGTGGTGGTGCTTGCGGAAGATCGGCTCCTTGGCGAAATACTCCAGCGTGTCGTGCATGAAGCCCATGTTCCATTTGAAGCCGAAGCCCAGCCCGCCTTCATGCACCGGCGCCGAGACCTTCGGCCATGAGGTCGATTCCTCGGCGATGGTCATCACGCCGGGATGGTGGCCGTAGACCTCCTTGTTCATCTTCTGCAGGAAGGACACCGCTTCGAGGTTTTCGCGGCCGCCCTTCTCGTTGGGGATCCATTCGCCGGCCTTGCGCGAATAATCGAGGTAGAGCATCGAGGCCACCGCATCGACCCGCAAACCGTCGACATGGTATTTCTCGGCCCAGAACAGCGCGTTGTTGACGAGGAACGACACCACCTCGCGGCGGCCGAAATTATAGATCGCGGTGTTCCAGTCGGGATGAAAACCCTTGCGCGGATCGGCATGCTCGTAGAGTGCGGTGCCGTCGAAATTGGCGAGGCCATGCGCGTCGACCGGGAAATGCGCCGGCACCCAGTCGAGGATGACGCCGACGCCGGCGCGGTGCGCACCGTCGACGAAACGGGCGAAGCCGTCGGGGTCGCCGAAGCGCGCCGAGGGGGCATAAAGTCCGGTTGTCTGATAACCCCATGACGGGTCATAGGGATGTTCGGAGATCGGCAGGAACTCGATGTGGGTGAAGCCAGTCTCGACAGCATAGGGGATGAGCTGGTTGGCGAGTTCGTCCCATGACAGGAAGCTGCCATCATCGTGCTGCTGCCACGAACCGGCATGGACCTCGTAGATCGATATGGCTTCCCGCCGCGGATCGGCCTTTCGCCAGTAAGCGCGATGCGCTTCGTCCCCCCATTCATGCGCCGGGGGCACCGCCGTCACCGATGCTGTGGCCGGGCGTAATTCAGACTTGAAGGCGAACGGATCGGCCTTGAGCGGCAGGCGCACGCCGTCGGGGGCAATGATCTCGTATTTATAGGGGTGGCCGGCGCCGATATCGGGAATGAACAGTTCCCAGATGCCGGTGTCGCGGCGGTCGCGCATCGTATGGCGGCGGCCGTCCCATTCGTTGAAGTCGCCGACCACGGAGACGCGCCTTGCATTGGGCGCCCAGACGGCGAAATGGACGCCCGACGCGCCTTCATGGTCGAGGAGATGGGCGCCGAGCTTGTCGAACAGCCTGAGGTGCGACCCTTGCGCGATATAGTAGTCGTCCATCGGGCCGAGCACCGGGCCGAAGGAATAGGAATCGGTCAGCCACCAGTCGCCGCCGGCATTTTTGGCGTGATAGCGCAGCGGCTGACGCTTCTTGATCGACAGTCTGCCTTCGAAGAAACCGGCGTCGTCGCGCCGCGTGAGTTCGCCGGCGTTCTTGCCGGCCAGCGTGTATGCGGTGACGAACTCGGCATTGGGGACGAAGCAGCGGGCAACCAGGCTCTTGCCGGCATCATGCACGCCCAGGATTGCAAAAGGATCGCCATGCGTGCCTGCAACAATTGCGGCGACATCGCCGGCTGACGCCAGCCCGTCCGACCCGCTCGTCGTCGCGGTCGCGCGCGGTTTCTTCATCAGGCGGTGTCCCTCCCTGGGAACCAGTTCTTGTGCACAAGACCCGTTGCTCGTGGCCTCATGCAATCATATCAGGCGGGCACGTTCCAGATTTCTTTCGCATATTGGCGGATCGTGCGATCGGAAGAGAACCAGCCGACGCGGGCAACGTTGCGGATAGCGCGCGCGTACCAATCGGGGCTGTTGCGCCAGACGGCGTCGACATCGCGCTGGGCGGCGGCATAGGCGTCGAAATCCGCCGCCACCATGAACCAGTCGCTGTTGTAGAGACCGTCGACCAGCTCGCGGTAGCGATCCGGCTGGTCGGGCGAGAACACGCCCGACGATACTGCGGCAACAGCCTGCGCCAATTCAGGGGAGCCCTCGATCACGGCGCGCGGGTTGTAGCCATTGCTGCGCCGCTCGGCGACTTCCGCCGTGCTCAGGCCGAAGATGAAGATGTTGTCGTCGCCGACGCATTCCTTGATCTCGACATTGGCGCCGTCGAGCGTGCCGATGGTCAAGGCGCCGTTCAGCGCGAACTTCATGTTGCCGGTGCCCGACGCCTCCATGCCAGCAGTCGAAATCTGCTCGGACAGGTCGGCGGCCGGCATCATCACCTCGGCCAGGCTGACATTGTAGTTCGGCACGAACACCACTTTCAGCAGCCCGCGCACCGACGGGTCGCTGTTGATGACCTTGGCGACGTCGTTGGCCAGTTTGATGATCAGCTTGGCATTGTGGTAGCTGGGCGCCGCTTTGCCGCCGAAAAATTTGACGCGTGGCATCCAGTCCAGCTCGGGATGCGAGCGGATCTGGTCGTAGAGCGCGATAGCTTCCAGGATGTTGAGCAGCTGGCGCTTGTATTCGTGGATGCGCTTGACCTGAATGTCGAACAGCGCCGACGGGTCGAGCTTGATGCCGAGCCGGTCTGCGACCAGATTGGCGAGCTTGACCTTGTTGGAGCGCTTGACGGCGGCGAACTTGTCGCGGAAGGCGGCGTCGCCGGCAAAGGCTTCGAGCCCCTTGATGGCGTCGATGTCGTCGAGGAAACGGTCCCCGATCGCCGCGCGGGTGAGCGCGGTGAGGCCCGGATTGCACTGGATCAGCCAGCGCCGTGGCGTGATGCCGTTGGTCTTGTTGTTGATGCGATCGGGATAGAGCTTGTGGAGATCGGCAAACACCGTCTCCTTCATCAGTTCGGTGTGCAACGCCGACACGCCATTGATCGAGTGCGAGCCGACAAAGGCCAGGTTACCCATGCGCACGCGGCGGTCGCCATTTTCCTGGATCAGCGAGATGCGGCTGATCTGCTCATTGGAAAACTGGTTGGTGGCGCGGGCCTCAAGCAGCACCTGAGCATTGATGGCGTAGACGATCTGCATGTGGCGCGGCAAAAGCCGTTCGAACAGCGGCACCGGCCAGCTTTCCAGCGCTTCTGGCAGCAGCGTGTGGTTGGTGTAGCCGAAGGTGCGCTTGGTGATGTCCCAGGCCTGGTCGAAATCCATGCCATGGACGTCCATCAGCAGGCGCATCAGCTCTGGCACGGCGATCGCCGGATGGGTGTCATTGAGATGGATCGCCGCCTTGTCGGGCAGCGAGGCGAGATCGCCATACTGGCTGAGATGGCGCTGGACGATGTCCTGCAGCGATGCGGTGGAGAAGAAATATTCCTGCCGCAGCCGCAGTTCCTGGCCGGCCTTGTGGGAATCGGCGGGGTAAAGCACGCGCGACAAGGCATCGGCCTTGTTGCTTTCGGCCAGCGCGCCGATGTGGTCGCCGGCGTTGAACTTGTCGAGCAGGATCGGATCGACCGGCATGCCGGACCAAAGCCGCAGCGTGTTGACGCGGTTGGCCCGCCAGCCAACCACCGGGGTGTCGTAGGCGACGGCCTGGACATGCTCGGTCGGCTTCCAGACGTGACGTTCGAGCCGGCCATCCTTGGAGGTGATCGATTCCACCGAGCCGCCGAAGCCGACTTCGAAGGCGCGTTCGCGGCGCTCGAACTCCCAGGGGTTGCCGTGGTCGAGCCAGGTTTCGGGCAGTTCGACCTGCCAGCCGTCATGGATCTCCTGGCGGAACATGCCGTTGGCGTAGCGAATGCCGTAGCCATGCGCGGGAATGTCGACGGTCGCCATGCTTTCCATGAAGCAGGCGGCGAGCCGGCCGAGACCGCCATTGCCGAGCGCTGCATCCGGTTCGAGCCCGGCGATGAGGTCGAGGTCGACGCCCAGCGACTTGAGCGCTTCTCGCATATTGTCCATCAGGCCGAGATTGGAGAAGGCATCGCGCATCAGCCGGCCGATGAGGAATTCGAGCGACAGGTAATAGACGCGCTTTTCCTGCTGGGCGTAGGCCTCCTGCGTCGCCTGCATCCAATGATCGACGATGCGGTCGCGCACGACCTTGATCGAGGCTGTCAGCCAATCATATTGCGTGGCAACGGAGGTGCCTTTGCCGACCCGGTATTTGAGAGCCAGCAAGACTTCGTCGGCCAGCGTCTTGGGATCGGGTATTTCGAGATCGGGGGCTTTGGCTGTCATTGTTCGCGTCATACTGCCTCTCGTGATCGTGCTGCGATCATACCGGCTTTCGCTCTCAGTCCCAGCCTATCCTAGTGCATCGCAACATACGTTCAATCGATTTAGACCAGCATGCCGCCAGTTCCCCTGCGGCAATTTATCCGTCGAGCGGATCAGGCAGCGAGTGCAGCCTCCGGCGGAACCTTCGCTCCCGTCATGAAGGCGACGGCGTCGGACATGGTATATTGCTTGGGATCGATGACGCAGAGGCGGCGACCCAGCCGATGGATATGGATGCGGTCGGCAACCTCGAAGACATGCGGCATATTGTGCGAGATCAGCACGATCGGCAGGCCTCGTTTCTTGACGTCGAGGATCAGTTCCAGCACGCGGCGGCTCTCCTTGACGCCGAGTGCGGCGGTCGGCTCGTCCATGATCACCACGCGGCTGCCGAAAGCAGCGGCGCGCGCCACCGCCACGCCCTGGCGCTGGCCGCCCGACAGCGTTTCCACCGCCTGGCTGATGTTCTGGATGGTCATCAGCCCAAGCTCGGTGAGCTTGTCGCGGGCGCGCTTTTCCATTGCGGGCCGGTCGAGCATACGAAGCCAGTCGCCGAGGAAGCCGGGTTTGCGGATCTCGCGGCCCAGGAACATGTTGTCGGCGATCGACAGGGCCGGCGACAAAGCCAGGTTTTGGTAGACCGTCTCGATGCCCGCCTCGCGCGCCTCCATGGGCGATTTGAAAGCGACAGCCTTGCCTTCAAGACGGATCTCGCCTTCGTCGGGCACGGCGGCGCCGGAAATCGCCTTGATCAGCGATGATTTGCCGGCGCCATTGTCTCCGATGACGGCCAGGATTTCGCCGGGGTAGAGGTCGAAGTCGGCATTGTCGAGGGCGGTGACACGGCCATAGCGCTTGATCAGGCCGCGCGCGGTGAGGATGGGTTCCACGGTCATGCCGAAACCTTTCTGATCCATTGGTCGATCGCCACGGCGCCGATGATCAGCACACCGGTGAGCAGCACCTTCCATTGCGGATCGGCGCCCAGCATGTTGAGGCCCATCGAGACGACACCGACGATCATCGCGCCGAAAAGCGTGCCCAGAATTGAGCCGCGCCCGCCGAACAGTGAAATGCCGCCGATCACCGTCGCGGTTATCGCCTGCAGGTTGTAGTCGGTGACGGCGGCTGACGGCGAGATCGAGCCGTTGCGGCCGATGGACACCCAGGCAGCGAAAGCGGCGATCAACCCGGCAAGGGTGTAGACCGTCATCAACACCTTCTTGGTCTGGATGCCAGACAGCTTCGCCGCCTCCTGATCATCGCCAACGGCGTAGACATGGCGGCCCCAGGCGGTGTGATTGAGCACGTACCAGAGGATCAAAACGAGCACGACCGTGGCGATGACGCCCAGTGTGAGCACCGCCGTGCCGATCTTGAAACTCAGGGCAAAGAGATGCAGCAGCGGCGCCTGGGCGTCGACGTCGGTATCGCGGATCGTCTCATTGGCCGAATAGATGAAGTTCGTCGCCATGACGATGTTCCAGGTGCCGAGCGTGACGATGAACGGCGGCAGCTTCATGTAGGCGACCAGCAAGCCGTTGAGCAGGCCGCAGACTGCGCCGGCGGCAAGCCCGATGGGCACTGCGAGCACGGCCGGCATGCCGTAGCTGACCGCGCAATTGCCCATGATCACGGCCGAAATCACCATGATCACGCCGATCGACAGGTCGATGCCGGCGGTCAGGATGACCAGTGTCTGCGCGGCACCGAGGATGCCGACGATGGCGATCTGCTGCAGGATCAGCGTCAGCGTATAGGATGAGAAGAAACGCCCGCCAATGGCGATGCCGAAAATGACGATCGACAAGACCAGCACAATCAGCGGCACCGCCGCCGGCGTGGAGTGCAGGAAATGCTGGATGCGCTTGACGGCCGATTTGTGCTCGTCAAAGGCGGCAACGCTTGTGTCGCTGCTCGAGAGAACCTTCTCGAATTCCTGTGCTTGAGCCATGTTTCCTCCCCTGGGCTTCAGCTCCATGCCGATACCCGCTCGCGCCTGTCCGGTCTGCTGCCGGGATTATTCGCGTGACGCATCGTCCACCCGAAGCGGCCGGGGATCAAGCCCCCGGCCGTCAGCTTGCCGCTGGCTGTCAGGCAGCCATCAGCCCCAGCACTTGGCGAGGCCTTCCTTGGTGTCGATCGACTTCACGCCATTGGCCGGCTTGTCGGTGACGAGGTTGACGCCGGTGTCGAAGAAGTTCTTGCCTTCGGTCGGCTTCGGCTTGGCGCCGTCCTTGGCGAAGGCGGCGATCGCCTCGATGCCGAGTGCCGCCATCTGCAGCGGGTATTGCTGCGAGGTGGCGCCAATGACGCCTTCGGTCACCGACTTCACACCGGGGCAGCCGCCATCGACCGAGACGATCAGCACCTGGCTTTCGAGCCCGACCGCCTTGAGCGCCTGGTAGGCGCCGACAGCGGCGGGCTCGTTGATGGTGTGGATGACGGTGATGGAGTTGTCCTTCTGCAGAAGGTTTTCCATCGCCTTGCGGCCGCCTTCTTCATTGCCGTTGGTGACGTCGTGGCCGACGATGCGGGCATCGTCCTCATCGCCGATCTTGTTGGGATCCTTCACGTCGATGCCGAAGCCCATCATGAAGCCCTGGTCGCGCAGCACATCCACGGTCGGCTGTGAGGGGGTCAGGTCGAGGAAGCCGATCTTGGCGTCCTTGGCCTTGTCGCCGAGGGTCGCGGCTGCCCAGGCGCCGATCAGCTTGCCGGCTTCCAGATTGTCCGTCGCAAAGGTCGCGTCGGCGGCATCGATCGGGTCCAGCGGGGTATCGAGCGCGATCACCAGCAGGCCGGCGTCACGCGCCTTCTTCACCGTCGGCACAATGCCCTTGGTGTCGGACGCGGTGATCAGGATGCCCTTGGCGCCGTCGGCGATGCAGCTTTCGATCGCCGCCACCTGGCTCTCGCTATCGCCGTCGATCTTGCCGGCATAGGTCTTGAGGTCGACGCCAAGTTCCTTGGCCTTGGCGGTCGCGCCCTCCTTCATCTTGACGAAGAAGGGGTTGGTGTCGGTCTTGGTGATCAGGCAGGCGCCGACGCCGGCGGCCGATGCTGTCGAAGCAAACGCCATCAGGCCGAGGCCCGCCGCGGCGAACACGGTGGACTTCAATAAAGCTTTGGTCACGATCTTCCTCCCATGGAACCATGCGGATGCCGCCAACCGGCATCTTGAGCGCGTCCACTGAAGTTCTCCCAGTGTGGACGCGCCCTCAAATGACACCAGCGGGAGCCGCCTGTCAATAATTAAATCACTCTTATTTATTATTGACAGCTTTGCGCGGTTCACTCATTCTGCCGCAAAAGCAGTAAGAATAAACCAAGGGAAGGAACAAGGGTGGAGACCGGCATTGCGAGGCACGGTTCGCCCGAGGCGGCCGCCAGCCGTCTCCACCGTGGCACCAACCAGAGCGGCATGCGCGACCACAATGAGCGGCTGGTGCTGTCGTTGGTTCGCCAGCACGGCAGCTTGGCCAAATCAGACATTGCGCGCATGACCGGCCTTTCAGCGCAGACCGTCTCGGTCATCATGCGCGAACTGGAGGAAGACAGCCTGCTGCTGCGCCAGGCGCCGTTGCGCGGCAAGATCGGCCAGCCCTCCATCCCGATGGCGCTGAACCCCGAAGGCGCCTTCTTCATCGGCCTCAAGATCGGCCGCCGCAGCGCCGAACTGGTGCTGATCGATTTCCTCGGAACTGTGCGTTCCATGCTGCAGCACTCCTACCGCTATCCGGCGCCGCGCGAGACGGTTGAGTTCGTCACCGAAGGCATGAAGACGATGCGCGCCGAACTGACACCTGCGCAGGACAAGCGCATTGCCGGGCTCGGCATCGCCATGCCGTTCGAACTGTGGAACTGGGCCGACACCGCCGGCGCGCCGCGCGACATCATGGACGAATGGCGCCATCGCGACATCCGTGCCGACATCCAGGCGCAGTGCGAATTCCCGGTCTATCTGCAGAATGACGCCACCTCCGCCTGCGGCGCCGAGCTGGTGTTCGGCCAGACCGGCGGGGCGCGCGACTTCGTCTATTTCTATATCGGCGCCTTTGCCGGCGGCGGCATCGTGCTCAACGGCCGGCTGTTCGGCGGGCCAACCGGAAATGCCGGGGCGCTGGGTTCGATGCCGGTGCCGGGGCCGGACGGCAAGCCGACGCAGCTCATCGACGTCGCCTCGATCGCCATGCTGGAAAAGGCGCTTAACGCACGCGGCGTCGAGGCTTCGCATCTGTGGACGTCGCCTGAGGATTGGGGCGAGATCGGTCACGAGCTCGACGACTGGATCGCCAATGCCGCTCAGGCGCTGGCCTATGCCATCGTATCGGCGTCCTCGGTGATCGATTTCGAGGCCGCGGTGATCGACGGCTGGATGCCGCTCGCTGTCCGGCGCCGGCTCGTCGATGCGATCAGGCAGGCGATCGGTACGATCGATGGCGAAGGGCTGAAGCTTCCGGTGGTGCGCGAAGGCACCGTCGGCATCCATGCCCGCGCGCTGGGCGGCGCCAGCCTGCCGCTGTCCGAACGCTTCCTCATCGGTTCGACCACGATTTCCAGGAGCATCTGAATGCTGATCGGTATTCCGTCGCTGCTCGGTCCGGAGCTTCTGGCGACATTGCGCGCCATGGGCCATGGCGACGAGATCGCGCTCGTCGACGGCAACTATCCGGCGGAAGAACAGGCAAACCGGCTGATCCGCGCCGACGGTCTTCACCTCATACCGGTGCTTGACGCCATTTTGAGCGTGCTGCCGGTGGACGACTTCGTGCCGGAAGCGCTGTTTCGTGCCTCGGTCAAAGGCGATCCCTCGGTCGCCGATCCGGTCCACCATGAAATCGAAACGATCTGCACCAGGCGCGCGCCGGGCCGCAAGGTGGTTGCGCTGGCGGGCGCCGACTTCTATGCACGCGTCCGGTCGGCATATGCGATCGTCGGGACCAGCGAACCCCGGCTCTACGCCAACATCATCATCCGCAAGGGCGTGATCTATCCGCCGGAGAACAAGAAATCATGATCCTCTGCTGCGGCGAAGCCCTGATCGACATGCTGCCGCGCACCACGACACAGGGCGAGCCGGCCTTTGCGCCCTATGTCGGCGGCGCGGTGTTCAACACGGCGATCGCGCTTGGCCGCCTCGGCGCGCCCGCCGGCTTCTTTTCCGGCCTGTCGTCGGATCTGTTCGGCGGCCAGTTCCGCGAGGCGCTCGGCGCAAGCAAGGTCAGCTCCACCTATGCGCACACCTCCCCTCGCCCGACCACGCTCGCCTTCGTGCGGCTCACCAACGGCCAGGCGACCTACACTTTCTACGACGAAAACACCGCCGGGCGCATGCTGACGACAGAGGATCTGCCGAAACTGGGCGCCGAGATCGAAGCCATGCTGTTTGGCGCCATCAGCCTGATTTCGGATCCGGCGGGTGCTGCCTACGAAGAATTCATGAAACGCGAGCACCAACGCCGCGTCATGATGCTCGACCCCAACATCCGGCCGAACTTCATCCCCGACAAAGCCAAGCACCTCCGGCGCATCCGCTCGATGATGGCGATGGCCGACATCGTGAAGCTATCGGATGAGGATCTGCACTGGTTCGGCGAGGCCGGCTCGCATGAGGACGTCATCCGCAATTGGCTCGATCGGGGCCCCAAGCTGATCGTCGTCACCCATGGCAGCGAAGGCGCAGTCGGCTACAGCAGGGATCACAAGGTCACGGTGATGCCGCATAAGGTGGAGGTGGTCGACACGGTCGGCGCCGGCGACACTTTCAATGCCGGCATTCTGGCCTCGCTGCACGAGCAAGGCCTGCTCACCAAGGCCGGGATCGGCGGCCTTTCGGAGGACGCCATCCGTCAGGCGCTGGCCCTCGGCGCCAAAGCGGCGGCGGTGACCGTGTCGCGGGCCGGCGCCAACCCGCCCTGGCGGCACGAAATCGCCTGATCCACGCTTAGTCCGCCGCCAGCCGCTGCAAGCAGCCGATCACTTTATGTTTCCGCGAGCCGGAAAGACGCACTGAATCAGCCGGATTAATAGGCGGCGAAGCCCGGATTTCCGGCATCTTGCGGCAATGCAGGGAAAGCCTGAAGTAACAGGCTGCGACACCTAGACAACCCGTCCCGCGGCCGGTCCGGCTTTCTAGACCGACCCAACTCTGGTACCAGCGGCCCGGTTAAGTTGTTGTTTCTGTGCGTGTCGTTGGGGCGGCTCGCACCACACCGTTTTGAGGCCGACATGCAATTCATCGATCTTGGCGCGCAGCGCGAACGTATCCGCGACCGGCTGAAGGCCGCGATCGACAATGTCGTCGAGGAAGGCCGCTATATCCTCGGACCGCAAGTCACCGAATTCGAAAACAAGCTCGCAGCCTATATCGGCACCAAGCATGTCGTGGCCTGCGCCAACGGCACCGACGCGCTGCTGTTGCCGCTGTTTGCCGCCGGTATCGGCCCCGGCGACGCGGTGTTCGTGCCGAGCTTCACCTTTGCCGCGACGGCGGAAGTGGTGGCGCTTGCCAAGGCCGAACCGGTTTTCGTCGATGTCGACGCCGAGACCTACAACATCGACATCGCCAGCCTCGAGGCGGCGATCGCCATGATCAAGAAGGAAGGCCGGCTGAAGCCGAAGGCGATTATTCCCGTCGACCTGTTCGGGCTTGCCGCCGACTACGAGGCGATCATGGCGATTGCCAAGCGCGAAGGGCTGCTGGTGATCGAGGATGCGGCGCAGTCGATCGGCGGTTCGGCCGACGGCACAATGTGCGGCGCCTTCGGCCATGTCGGCTCGACCAGCTTTTATCCGGCCAAGCCGCTGGGCTGCTACGGCGATGGCGGCGCGATGTTCACCAATGACGACGCGCTGGCCGACCAGCTGCGCTCGTTTGCGTTCCACGGTAAGGGCGAGACGCAGTATGACAATGTCCGCGTCGGCATCAATTCACGCCTCGACACGATCCAGGCGGCGATCCTGATCGAGAAACTCGCCATCCTCGAAGACGAGATGGTCGCCCGCCAGGTGGTGGCCAAGCGCTACGCCGAAGGTCTCGGCGACATCGTCAAGGCGTCACGCAATCTGGGCGGTGGCCGCTCGGCCTGGGCGCAATACGCCATCGAGACGCCGAAGCGCGACGGGTTGAGGGCGCATCTCGGCGAAAAGGGCATCCCTTCGGTGATCTATTATGTGAAGCCGCTGCACGAGCAGGTCGCCTATCGCGACTATCCGCGCACGCCGACCGGGCTTGCGGTTTCGGAGGAACTGCCGAAGCGCATCCTGTGCCTGCCGATGCATCCCTATCTCAGCGAAGCCGACCAGGACCGCATCATCGAGACGATCCGCAACTACATTGGCTCGAACTCGGCGCATGTAGCGGCGGCGTAAGTTACGCCGCGTCCGCCGCCTTCCCGCTCGCAATAAAATGCGGGTTGGCGAAATCCTCGTCGTCGCTCTGTTTGCGCTTGCCATAGGTGAGCGGCTCGCCGTCCAGCGTGCGCGTCATGCCGCCGGCGGCGCGCAGTACGGCGTCGCCGGCCGCCGTGTCCCATTCCATGGTGCGGCCGAAGCGCGGATAGATGTCGGCTTCGGCTGCGGCGAGCAGGCAGAATTTCAGCGATGAGCCGACCGAGACGATCTCGGCGGCGCCGAGATCCTTGATGAAGGCTTCGGTCTCCGGGGTGTTGTGCGAGTGGCTGGCAACGACCGCCAGCGGCGTGACCGCCCTCCTAACCGAAATCCGCCGGCGGCCGACGATACGGAAGTCGCCTTCGACCTCGATTGCTTCGGCCCAGCCCGGCCGTCCAGAGAAGAACCGCCCGCTGCACGGTGCGAAGACGACGCCGATCTCCGGCACGCCGTGCCGGACAAGCGCAATGTTGACGGTGAAATCGGTCCGGCGGTTGACGAATTCCTTCGTTCCATCGAGCGGATCGATCAGGAAGAAGGCGCCATCCAGATCGGGCGGCACAATGCCTTCGGCGACCTCTTCCTCGGCCACGCAGGGAATATCGGGATAGGCCGCACGCAGGCCGGCGAGGATGATCGTCTCGCTCTCGCGGTCGGCTTCCGTGACCGGCGAGGAGTCGGACTTGCTGTCGACCGCGCAGCCGGCCTTGAAGACCCGCATCACCTCGCGTCCGGCTTCGAGCGCCAGGCGCTCGAACACGTCGAGCATCACTTCGTCGTCAGATGCCGCCGCCGCTGTCATATTGGTCTTCGGCAATGTCGCGCTCATTCAGCCAGTGTTCCAGAGCCTCTACCATCTCCTCGGCCGTCTTGCCGAGTGTCTTGAGATGGATTTCGGGATTTTCGGGAGCTTCATACGGGGAATCGACGCCGGTGAAGTTCTTGATCTCGCCATTCAGCGCCCGTGCGTAAAGGCCTTTCGGGTCGCGTCGGGCGCATTCCTCGAACGGCGTATCGACGAACACTTCGACGAACTCGCCGTCGGCCATCAACTCCCTGGCCATGCGCCGCTCGGCGCTGAAGGGCGAGATGAAGGAGACAATGACGATCAGCCCGGCATCGGCCATCAGCTTGGCCACCTCGGCGACCCGGCGGATGTTTTCGACACGGTCGACGTCGGTGAAGCCGAGATCGCGGTTTAGGCCGTGGCGGACATTGTCGCCGTCGAGAATGTAGGTGTGGCGCCCGGAAGCGAACAGCTTCTTCTCGAGCAGGTTGGCGATGGTCGACTTGCCCGAACCGGAAAGCCCAGTGAACCAGAACACGGCGGGACGCTGGCTCTTCAGGTCGGAGCGGCCGCGCTTGCCGACATCGAGCGACTGCCAGTGGATGTTTTCGGCGCGGCGCAAGGTATGCAGGATCATGCCGGCGCCGACCGTGGCATTGGTGATGCGGTCGATCAGGATGAAGGCGCCGGTATCGCGGTTGTCGGCGAAGGAGTCGAAGGCGATCGGCGCCCGGGTCGAGATGTTGCAGATGCCGACTTCGTTCATCTCGAGCGACTTCGCCGCCTCGCGAGCGAAGTCGTTGACGTTGACGCGGTATTTCAGGTCGGTGACGGTGGCGCTGGTCTGGTCGGTCTCGGTGCGCAGTATATAGGAGCGACCCGGCAGCAGCGCTGCCTCGTCGAACCAGACGATGTTGGCGGCGAACTGGTCGGCGACCTGCGGCCGTGCCGCCGGCGACACCAGCATGTTGCCTCTGGAGACCTCGACCTCGTCATCGAGCACAAGGGTGATGGCCTGGCCGGCCACCGCCTGGGCAAGATCGCCGCCTTGCGCGACGATGCGCTTGACCCGCGAGGCCTTGCCGGATTTGGCGACCACCACCTCGTCGCCCTGCGCGACGGAGCCGGACGCGATGGTGCCGGCAAAGCCGCGGAAGTCGAGATTGGGCCGGTTGACATACTGCACCGGAAACCGGAACGGCAGTTCGACCGCGGCCTCGTCGACCGATATGGTTTCGAGATGCTCGATCAGCGACGGGCCGGAATACCACGCCGTCTTGCCGGAGCGGCTGGTGACATTGTCGCCATAGCGGGCCGACATCGGGATCGGCACGATCGTCTGGAAGCCGAGCTCGTGCGAGAACTGCCGGTAATCCTCGACGATACGGTCGAACACCGCCTGGTCGAAATCGACGAGGTCGATCTTGTTGACGGCAAGCACGATATGGCGGATGCCGAGCAGCGAAGCGATGATCGAGTGGCGCCGGGTCTGGCGCAGCACGCCCTGGCGCGCATCGATGAGCACGATGGCGAGATCGGCGGTAGAGGCGCCGGTCGCCATGTTGCGGGTGTACTGTTCATGGCCGGGCGTGTCGGCGACGATGAACTTGCGCTTGGGCGTGGCGAAGAAGCGGTAGGCGACGTCGATGGTGATGCCTTGCTCGCGCTCGGCCTCGAGGCCGTCGACCAGAAGCGCGAAGTCGATGTCGTCGCCAGTGGTGCCGTGCTTGCGGGAATCGCGCGCGAGTGCGGCGAGCTGGTCCTCGAAGATCTGCTTTGTGTCGGACAGAAGACGGCCGATCAACGTCGACTTGCCGTCGTCGACCGAGCCGCAGGTGAGAAAGCGGAGCAGCGACTTCTTCTCCTGCGCCGCCATGTATTCGCGCACGCCGTCGGTGGGAGCGAGGCTCTTGGCCAGGATATGGCGCATGCTCAGAAATACCCCTCGCGCTTCTTCTTTTCCATCGAGCCGGCTTCATCGCGGTCGATGAGGCGGCCCTGGCGCTCGGAGGTGCGCGCCGTCAGCATCTCGCCGACGATGGCTTCGAGCGTGTCGGCGTCGGATTCGATGGCGCCGGTCAGCGGATAACAGCCAAGCGTGCGGAAACGGACCAGGCGGTTCTCCACCGTCTCATCGGGGCGCAATTGCATGCGATCGTCATCCTTCATGATCAGCATGCCGTCGCGTTCGACCACCGGCCGCTCCTTGGCGAAATAGAGCGGCACGATCGGGATGTTTTCCTGCAGAATGTACTGCCAGATATCGAGCTCGGTCCAATTCGACAGCGGAAACACGCGGATCGATTCGCCCGGCGCGATGCGGGTGTTGAAGATCTTCCACATCTCCGGCCGCTGGTTCTTCGGGTCCCAGACATGCTGGGCGTTGCGGAAGGAAAAGATGCGCTCCTTGGCGCGCGACTTCTCCTCGTCGCGCCGCGCCCCGCCGAAGGCAGCGTCAAAGCCGTATTTGTCGAGCGCCTGGCGCAACGCCACCGTCTTCATCACATGGGTGTGGGTGTTCGAGCCATGGTCAAAGGGGTTGATACCGTCGCGCACGCCGTCTTCATTGACGTGGACCAGCAGGTCGAAGCCGAGCTTCTGCGCCATCTGGTCGCGAAAGGCGATCATCTCGCGGAACTTCCAGGTGGTGTCGACATGCAGGAAGGGGAAAGGCGGCTTGGCCGGATAGAAGGCCTTCATCGCCAGATGCATCAGCACGGAGGAATCCTTGCCGACGGAATAGAGCATCACCGGCTTGGAGAAGGAGGCCGCAACCTCACGGAAGATGTGGATGGACTCGGCCTCGAGCCGCTGCAGATGCGTAAGCGCGATGTTCATGGACTGTGAGCGTTCTCTCGTGCAATCCAGACCTTGCATCAGATGGATCGGGCGTCCTTTTCAGCCGCCCGGTTCAAGCTTCACTGCTGGACACTATCGGTTCGTGCCGGCGTTCTAGCAGATCGCCACCTGATATAACAACGCTGGAAAGGCCGGCGGCCACACCGATCGGCAACGAATTTTCCATGAAAAGCCCAGAATCGGGAAATTCCTGCCCGACGGAGCGATAGCCTTCAAAGGCCGGGAAAAATCTTGCCTGGACCGAAAGAAACGCCGGCCCGACCTCGTCGCACTTTCGAAAACCGCACCCAGCCGCTATACCGGCTCCTGAACCTGCGCCGGGCGGCATGCCGCAAATGCCGCGCCAAACATTGTCCGTCGCCACGCGACCCAGCGCATTGTGAACCAGAGCATTGACCCCGATCTCCGCCATCAAGCAGCACGTTTCGCCGTCACGGATCAACATCACCTTCTCCATTCTGTGCTTCTTTTTCCCGCCGGTGCTGGGATCGGCGGTCAGCTTTTTGTTCAATGGCGGCGGCCTGTGGTCGGTGCTTCTGCTTGCGTTGAAAAGACGGCGTTTCAACATTGACCGGCCGATGACCGTGATGACGGTGGCCATCTATGCCTATTGCGCAGCCAGCGTGCTCGCCTCCATCGTCAACAATTCGATCGCCAGGGATGCGCCGCATCTGGCAGGGCTGATCACCTTCCTGTTTTTCCCTGTCTCATACGCGACCTGGAGCATTACCGAGAAAACCACGCTGACGCGCATCGTCGTGCTGGCGAGCGCCGCCGCCTGTTTTGGCGCCGTGCTGCTGGCGGTCGTGCAATATCACGGGCTGGGCATACGGGCCGAAGGCGGCGCCGGCAATCCGATCGTGTTCGCGACCGTCGCCTGCCTCAGCATGATGATGTGCCTGGCAGGCGCTTTATCGGGTGTAGAAAAGAACAGGACGTTGCTGGCCTGCGCGACACTGGCCGGCGCGGTCGCCATTGTCTATTCGGGATCTCGGATAATCTGGCTGGCGATGCTGGTGGCCGGCATCGCGGTCCTGCTGATCAACCGTCGCAAGCTCAACAACAGAAACGCCATTCGGCTTTTGCTGATTGCGGGGGCGACCGGCATCGTCATCGCTGTCATCGGTCTCCCCATCATTTCCGAGCGCGCGGCCTTCCTGTTCAGCGACTGGGATGCGCTCGCCACGAAGGGCGACCACACGACCGCGCTCGGCTTGCGCGCCGCACTTTGGCAGATTGGCCTGAGCGCCTTCCACGACATGCCGATTTTCGGCCACGGCATTGCCGCAAGCCGCGAGCTGATAAAGGATGGGTTCCACAATCAGTTCAACATGCCGTCGACGGGCTTCAGCCATTTCCACAATGGCTTCCTGACCGCATTGGTGGAGGCCGGCCTGCTTGGAGCCGTAACGCTCGCGGCTGTGTTCGTCGTTGCCGCGAGAAACGCGGCCATCGTGCTGCGCACCAGCGCGGACGCGATCGAGCGGTTCGGCGCCACGATGATTGTCGTCACTGCGATCACCTATCTCATCGGCGGCCTGACCGGCATCCTGGTCGGCCACGACATCCTCGATGCCACACTGATGGTGTTTCTGGTGTCCGGGACCTATCTTGCATCGGGCCGGCAACAAATGCTGCCGGAACAACCGGCCCCGGCGCCCCAGGCAAGCCGGCCGTGAAAGTGCTGGTCACAGGCGCGACGGGTTTCATCGGCAGGCAGGTGGTCAACCAGCTTCGCGAAGCCGGGTTCGGGGTGCGCATGGCATCGCGCCACCCGGAACGGCTCGATCCCGTGAGCGATGCGGTTTTGTTGCCGGACTTCGACGCGCCGGCCCAGGCATTCCAGGCGCTGATGCGAGATGTCACCCATGTCGTCCACTGTGCGGCGCTCAACAATGACCGCAAGGCGAGCGAAGCCGACTTCATGGCCGCCAACGCGACACTGACCGCCCAGCTGGCGCGCGCGGCCGCCTGGCGGACAAGCGGGCGCTTCGTCTATCTGTCATCGATCCGGGCGGTGGCCGGTCCCGGTTTCAGCGGAACCATCAGTGAAGCGACGCCAGCAGCCCCGCAATGCGCCTATGGGCGCTCGAAACGCGAAGGCGAGATCAGGATGCTCGAAGCCTATGCCTCCAGGCCCTCCGACGCCACGACGTTGCGCCTGCCGCCGGTCTATGGCGAAGGCATGAAGGGAAACCTGGCGTACCTGATGCGGCTGAGCGGCATGCCTATAGCCTTGTCGCTGCCGGCGGCGACCTTCAGCGGCCTCCGATCATTGATGTCATGCGAGAGTGCGGCGCGAACCGCTGTTTATCTGTTCAGCCGTCCGCAGTCGGTTCGCCGGGCCTACGTCGCCTGCGACCTCCCGCCCCTCCCGGTCTCATCCATCATCATGGCCTTCCGGGACGGTTATGGCTACTCGTTGAAGCTGTCCAGAGTGCCCGGCGGCCTGGTGCGGACAGCACTGACCTTGATCGGCAAACGCACGGCATGGGAGGCGATGACCGCGACCCAAATTTGCGATCCGTCCGTGCTGGTATCCGAAGGCTGGGCGCCACAGACCGATTCGCTCGAACAGCTGACCGAGCTCGCACGCCGCTACAAATCGGGTGCCGTTCAGCGGTAGAAAATCGTGCCTATGAGAATGCGGACATCGAGGCCCACCGATGCCGACTTTAAATACTCGGCATCGGTTTCGGCGCAGAGCTTTGGGTCGGACATGTCGATGCCTTTCATCTGCGCGAGCCCGGTAATGCCCGGAAGCGCCGCAAGCACACCCAATTGCCTGCGGCGTTCGACCAATTCCGTCTGCGTGGGCAGGCACGGCCGCGGTCCGACCAGGCTCATCTCGCCCTTGAGCACGTTCCAGAGCTGCGGCAGCTCGTCGATCTTGAATTTCCGCAGCACCTTGCCGACGGCAGTGACGGAAATTGCCGGCGCCTGATGCGAGGGCAGAGACGGCGTTCCCACAACCATCGTGCGCAGCTTGTGGCAGGCAAACGGCACCCCGTGCTGGCCGACACGGGTTTGAGAGAAGAGTGCCGGTCCAGGCGACGTCGTCCTGATTGCCAGCATGGCAAGCAGGATGAAAGGCGAGGCCAGTGGCAGCAGCAGCGCCGCCACCGCCAGGTCGAAAGCTCGCTTGGGTTCCCTCATGGCCGTGTCTGCATGCTCTAGATCCGCCGCCAGATGAAGGCCAGATAGAGCCCAAGCGTCCCAGCCAGCGTCTGCCGGTAGACGCCGCTTTTTCTGAGAAGGCGCAGGCGTCGCAAGATACCGCCCTTTCGTGCCCTGATGAACAGGCCGAGACAGGCGGCGGCATCCCTCGAGAGGATGTCGCGATTGACCGCCAGGCCACTCAGATTGTGATCGGTCCAGACGGCGAACTCGCCCCTGAAGAGGCGCCCCAGCCGCGACAGCCTCGCCTTCCACGACACGTTGGCGCCGACCAGGTTTGCCTCATGCTGGCGGTAGCGCACCAGCGGTCGCGGGTCATAGCGAACAATGCCGCCGGCAGCCGTGACGATCAGATAGGTCCACCAGTCATGGCTGACGAACTCGGTCCTTGCCGATGCCTTTGCCAGCAACTTTCGCGCGGCGCGGTTGATCATCATCGTGTTGCCGCCGGCAATGCTTTGCACAAGCGCATTGCGAAATGCGGGTGGATGCTGGAACAGCGGCGAATACCCTTGCGCCGCTCCGGTTTCGGACATGGTCGCGGTCCTGGAGCAAAACAGCAGCGGCGTTGCGGCATCGTGCCCTTGCATCCAGGCAATAGCGCTCTCCAACCTATCCGGCTCCCAGATGTCATCCTGGTCGCAGAAGGCGTAGTAGTCGGCCTCGATGCGCGGATCGATGATCATCGCGCGGAAATTGGCGGCAAAGCCCTGGCGAGGACCATTCGACAGGGTCAACCGGCCCTTGGACCAGCGGCTCTGCCAGGCGCCGATAATGGCCGAAGTGCCGTCTGTCGAACCGTCGTCGGAAACCCAGAGGTCGACAACAGGATGCGATTGCGCAGCCAGCGACGCGAGCTGCTCGTCAAGGAAAGCCGCGCCATCTTTCGTGCCCAGCAGCACGGCCACGCGCTGATCTTGTCTGCTCACTGGTTCAAAATCATCTGCAAACGCCTGGGAACGGCCATCGGATCGGTTTCAATAGCCAATCCCGGTCGATCAGGACAGGCTCTTTGTTTTGACGCAATCCCGGACGGGAAAACCGCTCCACACTTTTTCCTGGAATTGCTCTAACCAGCTTGCCCGACTGTTTTCGCAACGGTTTCCCGGCGTGCGTCACTTGGAGGCTCTTCCGCCTGATAGAGGGCGGCCATGACGGCGAGCGCCGAGGCCTTGTCCTGATCGCGCATGGCCGCCTGCAGCGATGTCAGCGCCGCCTGGACCTTGGGCCATCCCACGACATCGGTTCTGAGGCCGAAGATCTTGGGGATATCCAGCGCGACGATCTCCTCATTGCCGCCATGCAGCACCTCGTGAAGCTTCTCGCCCGGCCTGATCCCGGTGAAACGGATCGGAATGTCGGTGTAGGGGCTTTTGCCGGCCATGCGGATCATGGTTTCAGCGACTTCGAGGATCGGCACCGGCTTGCCCATGTCGAGCATGTAGATGGCGTAGTCGTCCTTGCCCTGGCGCCGCTCGGCGTCGGCCGCCGACATGATGACGAGGTCGACGGCTTCGGCCACCGTCATGAAGTAGCGGGTCATGCGGCGATCGGTGATGGTGACCGGACCGCCGGCCTCGATCTGCGCCTGGAAGATGGTGGCGACCGAGCCATTGGAGCCGAAGACATTGCCGAACCGCACGGCGATGAACTTGGTGCCGGAGCGACGGCCGCTAGGCCCGGTGGCGTGCGTTTCGTGCAGCGAAGAGACGATCTGCTCGGCGGCGCGTTTCGTCATGCCGAGCACCGAGGTCGGATCGACCGCCTTGTCGCTGGAAATCAGCAGGAACTGCGGCACCCCGCATTTGGCGGCAACCTCGGCGCAGACGAGGGTGCCCAAAATGTTGGTCTGGATCGCCGATTCCCAATTTTCCTCGAGCAGCGGCACATGTTTGAGCGCGGCGGCATGGAAGATGATGTCGGGCTTGAAATCGCTGACGACGCGGGTGATCTGGCGCCGGTCTGTGACATCGACGATGCGGCTCTTGAGCCGGACATGGTCCTTTTCGTCAACCTGCTGGTCGAGCTGGAAAATACCGAACTCCGAGATATCGGCGACCAGAACCGCCTCGGCGCCAAGTTCCAGCGACCGCTTGACCAGGATGCGACCGATTGAGCCGGCGCCGCCGGTGACCAGGACGCGCTTGCCGTTGAGGAAGCCGCCAATGCGCTCAATGTCGGATGGAACCGTTGAGCGGCGCAGGATGGTTTCCATCTCGACGGCATCGAGAACCAGCTTTCCGCGCTGCCCGAGCTCCGAGACGCCGGAGAACTGGACGACGGCGATGCCGCTATGACGGGCGATGCGAACCAGTTCCGAAAATTCTTCGATCTCGCGCTCGGCGCCTTTGCCGAAAATCAGCATGTCGAGGCTTTTGGTGCCTCTTGCATATTCTTCGAGGACCTCGACCAGGCGGGGGCGCACGGCCACCACCGGAACGCCGTGGATCTGCGTGCCCAAAGGCGCGCCGTTCTCGATGGCCATGATCCCGGCGATGGAATATTCGGCCGGCTCTGCCGTGCGCGTGAACCGGATTATGACGTCTGCTTCGCCGAGCCTGCCGACGAACAGCGCCTGCTTGATCGCCACATTGTTTGCGTTGCGGCTCAGGATCCGCCAGCTCGCCCCGTCGCGCAGGAACCGGTAATAGAGCCGAGGCGCCGATATGATGGTGAAGGAGACGAGGAAAAAGACGATGAACTGGCGCTCGTTGAGGCCGGTCACCGGCTGAAACGATCGAACCGCCAGCGAGACGACATAGAGCGTGACGGTCAGGATGGCGCAGCTCTTCAGGATGTTGAAGAAGTCCGGCGTGGAGGCGAAACGCCACACGGTGTTGTAGAGGCCGCAATAGCGAAACAGCATATGGCTGAGAAAAACAATACTTGCCCAGCACGCCAGGCCGGCCGTGGAGAGCGCGTCGAATGAAAGTCTCGACTGCGAAAGCCCCAGACTCAGCGCCACCGCGACCAGGACCATGACCAGGTCCTGGATCATTATAATGGCGCGCCGCATCTTCGGCCGAAGTCCGGACACGACCTCTACATAGGATGTCATTGGGTGGTACTGAACTCCAGGCGCAAGGACTTATGCATAAAGTGGCGCCAGATTGACTGTCATCCGTCACCGACCACGTGTCTTAATGTGCCAAATCCTCCGCCCGCCGCCCTGTATCGCATAGCGCGGAGTTGAGGGCATCGCCAGCGGTTTTTTGGATGTGCGTGTGGTTAAGGCGCTGCTTCCGGCTAGATCATCCCGCGTGCAAGATGCGAGTACCTTCAAACTTCAGGCGCTTGGCAATAGGCTGTACATTGTCCTTATAAGTAATGCATCTGCGGTAGATGCCAGCGGCGACCCGCTCTTTGCCAATCACTTCCCATTCTGGTGCCCATGAGCCCTCCCAATCAAAATGCTGGGAAATGAGACGTTCCCTGTCGAAACATTGGGGGTCCCGTTCGACTATTCTATGGGCCTCATCGGCGAGCGGGGAATAGCTCTCGACGGCGGCCATTTTTCTCGCTCGGGCAGCGTGGTCGAGTTGAATTTCCAGTCCAATAGGTCCCGCCACGTTTGGAACCGCTGCGGAGCAAAGGTGCTGTGCCACTTTCGCTGTCCTTTTCAGCGCTCCGGCGAGAGCCTGTCCATAGGCATAGGCTAGGTCATGTATCGGGTTGTAGCCATCGACCGCGTCCGACACGAATTGAACGTTTTTCGCGCCTGCCAAATCGGTGGCGATTTTCGTCAGCACATCAACAAAGAAGTCAGTTTCTCCAGCCAGCAGAGCTTCGTACCAGACGGCATCGGGAATATCGCCGAATACTGCGCCCGGCGTCGCGCCCGCAGCTTTCACAAGGTGGCGCGAGTACTGCGTACGCGCCGTTTGGCGACCGCCCGATCCGTCTGTCAGAAGGTAGACTCTGGGTTGTGCGCACTCGAGCCAATGGTAAACCCTGAGTTCATGTCCCGGATGGGCGAGAACCAAGACATTTTCCAGCTTTTCAGACAATCAATGGCTCCCTCCGAGATTTTGCAGAGCTTGTTTGGAAAACGGCTTCAAACTAAGACGCTTCCAATAGCTCTTGTGCCTGTCGCTCGTTTGCAGGCACGTTGCGAAACAAGCAAGGAACGCCGTTGCGGGTTCTTATCACCAATCTGTCCCTATCCCGCAATAGCGGGTCAGAAGCGGTTGTTGAATTGCTTGCTGACGGGCTCCGCAGTGGCGGGCATCATACCATGCTGCTGGCCCCAACTCTTGGCGATATGGCATTTAGAATGCGCCAGCGGGGGCATCATGTTGTAGACCGGATTGCCGAAATCGTCGAAAAGCCCGATGTAGTCCATGCCCAACACCTGACACGCTGTCTGACAGGTTTCCGGACGTGCCTGCCGTATTTTCATGCCACAAGTACCTTCTATGAGGTCGAAGCACCTATTCTTCATCCTCAAATACGCCATTGGATAGCCGTAGACGAAGCGTGTAGGCTTAAGTGCCTTTCGAGGGGGATTCCCGCTGACCAACTAAGCCTCGTCTACAATGCGGTTGATCTCAATCGCTTCAAACAACGCCCGCAACTGCCTGCGCGGCCCGCAAGAGGGCTGTTGTTGACGAAGAACTTCGATCACCAAGCGGCGGTTCGTCAGGCCTGCGCCAAAAATGGCATCGAGCTAGATGGACTGGGGCCTGCCACAGGCCGATTTTCGCATCAGCTCGAACAGGATTTGCTTGGCTATGATATCGTGTTTGCGACCGCCCGCATGGCAATCGAGGCGGCGGCAGTGGGATGTGCCGTTGTCGTCTGCGACGCACGCGGCTTTGCGGGGTTGCTCAACACCGCAAACATGCAGGCGTGGCGCCGAATGAATCTTGGCGTCGGTGTTTTGGCCAAACCCATGACAGTCGAGAATCTAATGGATGCGATCTCCAGATTCGATGCAGGCCATGCCGCAGCGGTTTCTGCGTATTTTCGAAGGGTGGCGGGAGATGCGCATTTCGTAGAGGAACATCTTCGAATCTATAGTCGGGCCATGCAAACCGACGAGGCACCGAACTTTGACGCGCGATTCCTCGCGACCGCCTCTTGGATTGAAGAGATTGGTATCTTAGCATCAGCGCAGGCGATGGTTTCACATTGTAAAGGAGCTGCATGGATGGCCCAGATTCGCCAGAGCCAACTGCGCTTCTGATGATGTTGCAATCAAATACCGAAATTCTGAAGGGTAATGCCGCCTCTTTAACGAAACTGGGCGAGCAGGTCGGGTCGATCGAACTTGAAATTGCCAAAAGTCGCCAGATCATGCTCGGCGAATCCAATTCGCGCGCTGCCATCGCTGAAACCAGCCAAACCATGCTGCGCGCAATTGACAAAGAAGTTTCAGTCCTGGCAAATTTTGTGACCGAGATAAAGCGATTCTACAACCGCATGATCCCTCTGTTCATCCGAAAAATCCTTCTTTGGGCTCGCAGGAGAGATTGAATTTGGTCGCGCGCGAACGCTTCATCTGGGCGATCAGCAGAGGACTGGCGGCTTCGGCGGTGGTATGAGAAGTTCTAACCTTGCGCTCTCGGGAAGTGACCCTCGAAAACGCGAAGCCAGAATCGATAAATTGGCGTGGCGACGTGAGAACCGAGGGAACACCAGCATGGCCGGAACTCGACCTACCCCTGTCCTGTCATGAGAGACTGACGTTTGCCCTGCGGCCGTTTTTCAAAGACGACAATACTGTCATAGACACAGATCGAGTCTGTTGCATGGGTGAAGGCGTTCGCCGGCATTGCGCCGCGCGCGTGATGAGCGTTGATTTCGTCGAGCTTTCCCTTGGCAAATTCCATGAACGACCCGGGCCTGCGGAGCCCGCCACCATAGTCCTCCCAATAGCTCGTATGCGTGTCCTCGACCAAGTAAACGCCGTTCGGCTGCACATGATGGTAGAGATGCTCAAATGTCGCGATGACATGATCCATCATGTGACTGCCGTCATCGATGACGATGTCGATGGAACCATACTTCTCGACGATCCGATCGAGGAGTTGAGCGTCATCCTGGCTTCCAACGAAGACCTCCACGCCTCCGGACTCGTGCGCCTTGCATGCAGGATCGATATCGATTCCAACAATTCGCGCGCCCTCGCCGAAATAGGCTCGCCACATCTCGAGTGATCCTCCCTTATAGACGCCGACTTCAACGACGACCGGCCTTCGATTTCTGAACCTTTCGAAGTGACGTTCGTAAACGTCGAAATAGTGCAGCCATTTGTAGATCTCTTTGCCGCTGTTGTTCAAAAAGTACTGATGCAAGAACCCGCCCATCGTAGCCTCCTTGGCGTCGGACTTTGCCACCGCCAGTTGCTCTGATTGTGGCTGTCTCCTCCTTTTATGGACGAGGTTGGTCCTGAGCCGCGCAAACACCGGCTCCCATTCGTTTGCAACCAGGCAAAGCGCTTCCCCAAGATTTGCCGCGATCTCGGTGTATTCCATGTTTGCAAAGCGTTCTCCCGCTTGGACAATCCACGAAGGATCGTATCTAAGCTTGCCAAAGCCGGATACCACGGTGAGCCCGGTCCAAGGCGTTGCAATGGTAAACACGTCGAGATCAGGGCGAAGCGCCTTGAGCGCCGGAACCATTTTCCAGACATCGCCGGTGTGGAATTGCGTTGTCGGCGGAACCTTTTGCGTCGTGTCGTCCAGGGGAACAGTGTCGTGCACGAGCAAAACCGAGCCAGGGTCGCAGTAGTGTTCGAGGTTCGCAAAATCGCGCAATGCCTGGTCGAACGTGTGAAGACCGTCAATGAACCCTACACCCAACGGGCGGCCGGCTAGCAATGCATCCGCTCCGCCGCGATCAAAAAAGGTGTCACTCGTCTCTGGAAAAATGTGCGTTTCTGCGCTGAGTGCCATCGTGGCGCGTGGATTGGGATCGATCCCGATTGCAAGAGCCGGAGGCTTGATCTTGGAGAGCGATACGCCGTCACAGACGCCTATCTCTACCACGACAGTGGGTTCCAGCTCCGAGTAAAGACGCTCCAGCCAGTCGTAATAGAAAGGCCCGGCCATCCGTGTGCTGGCCAGGCCGACATGGGCCCCCACAGTATCCGGGTTGAGGTCCAATGCTTTGCGGTATTGGACTTCAGCCCTTTCGTTGTCGCCGATGGCAAAGTACGCATCACCGATCCCAGTAAAATAGGCGGCGTTTCGAACTGGATCGTGTCGGGCAAGAATGCCGGCAGAAGAAAGAAGTCGCGACGCAGCAAGCTCGGCGGGTGCATGCGTGCTTGCCATGCGAAGGATGTCTGCCGCCGTCTGATAGTGCCCCGACTGAAACTGACCCTTGGCCAACTCGACCAGCGTCGCCGCTGTCTGGTTCGCCGGCACGCGTTCTTCTGGCGGCCTCAAATGCGCCCTGAAGCCTGCGGCGGTGGCTGGAGCGACCCTGAATGGGTTTGCAATTGTCGCCCGGGCAAGGTGCGGCAGAAGCGATGAAGGCAGCGAACCCACGAATGCCGAGGGGGTGTGAAGGGTAAACTCGCCTGCCCCCCTCAACGCATCCCTTTCAGCCTTCCAGACGATCCAGTTCTTGCGCTGCTGGTCGACGCTTGCGTTGGTGGACACCCCGCCATGCAGTTGGTGAAATGTAGCCTCTCCCAGAGTGAGGATGAGCTGTGCTTGCGACAGCGTCATCGCACGTTCGAGCGTATCGAGGTTGACCAGGCCGCCGCCCGGACAGCTGAAGCGCTCATCCATGCCGCCGATCGCCTGCCAACCCTTCCGGCTCATGAAGAGGACATTCGCTTCGGCTATCGGCGAGAACCACGGATCGACCGACGACTCATCCATCGTCCCGATCTCGAACAATCGATACCCATCTTCTGGCCATCTGATCGATCGCAAAAGCGAATCCTCGATGGCCCGGGTATAGCCATTCCCGGACGCGTTCCCCTGGATGTCGCTTCCAAGATACCAGCCAGGCGCGGCCACGACTGCTGTCGGAGCCATGTCCAACCCGATGCGAGCGAAATGCACCAACCCGGGCGTCGCCATCCGTGCGCCGTCGATCATCACGCCGATCTTGTCTCCCCTCGCCTCCTTTATCCCGAGGTTGACGGCAGCCGCAGGCGAGGGTGACGCGTCATCGATGCGCAGCAGGCGAAAGTTCGGCCCATATTCCGCGACCAGGCTCCCACCAACCGCAGGTGATGATCCGTTGTCGACGACAATGACCTCGTAGTCGTCCGTCGTCACGCGTTGCTGATAGCGCGATGCGAGCGAAAGCAAGGTTCGGGGCAGTTCTCGGGCGATGTCGTAAGCGACAACAACGACGGACACGTAGTTCTGTTTCATAGCGCTTCCGTGGGTCAGTTGCCGGCAATAGGCTTCTGCCACCAACCGCCGGTCCAGTCTATCTCATGGATTTCCGCTTTGATGCGGTTACGAGCGCGGTAATCCTCGACTGCCTGCCGGCATGGCGGAACCGCAAGGTCATCTATGATCGCGAAACCGCCGGGCGACAGCCTCGGATAAAGCGCTTCAAGGCTGTCCGTCGTCGACTCATACATATCGCCGTCCAGCCGGATCAGGGCGAATGGACCGGCCCTCAGGCTGGGCAAGGTCTCACCGAACAGGCCTTTGACGAAGATCACCTGGTCATCCAAAAGGTCGTAGGCGGCAAAGTTGGATTCAACCTGTGCCTGATCAATCGCCAACTGGCGATATTCGTGCAGCCTGCCTCCCCGGTCAGCTGGAAAATTCTCGGCGTCTGGCGGTGGCAAACCGTCGAATGAGTCGGCTACGTAAACCTTCCTGTCCTTGACCTCATTGGCGGCCAGCACTCCCCTCATGAGGATGCAGCAGCCACCACGCCAGACGCCAGTCTCAATGAAATCCCCAGGCACGTTCTCATCAATGGCTCGCTGGACGAGGTCACGCACATTCGCCAAACGTTTCACACCCGCCATAGAATGAGCAATCGCCGGCCAATCGCGACCCAGGAGGCGATCCTCGCGATTGAAGGGCGTCGCCTCTCCGACTTTCGTCGGATCAATCACCTGCGAACCGGAGCCGTAGATGGTATTGGCAATGATCTTGATCAGGAGATCTGTATAGAGGCGGTTCACAATCGACCTTTCAGTACATCACGATTCCATATCGAAATAAGCTGTTGCGGATATCCGGCCAAAGTGCAACGGAACGACCATCAATTCGCGACGGCCTTTCCAAAGTGCCGCGCAAGCAAGTCGCAACCAATTGCCCAAGGAGCCACCCCAATGCCAACCGCCGAACAAGCGATGGGCATGATCGAGACGCTGGATATTGCCGTTTTCCAGGTCAAGACCGAGAGCACCCTCAGTGACCGCAAGAGTTTCCTTCGTGTCCAGAACTTCGCTCGATCGGTATTCGGCCACTATGTGTACCTTGAGGTCGGCTCGCATATCGGCGGAAGCCTCTTCCCGCACCTGATTGATCCGGCCTGCGAGGCAGCGATATCGGTTGATGCGCGGCCCACGGCGCAGCCTGACGAACGTTCACAGGTTTTTCACTACCCTGAAAACTCAGCGGCCCGAATGATCGCCGTGCTGTCGGATTGGATTCCTCCCGCCGCAATGGCCAAACTTACCACGATTGACAGCGACGTCTCCGACGTAAGTCCCGAGGCGGTCGATCCCAGGGCTACGCTCGCTCTGATCGACGGAGAGCACACGGACACGGCCTGTTTTTCGGACTTTGTCGGCGTTTTGCCGCTCATGGAGCAGGACTGTGTCGTTGCCTTCCACGACGCCAACCTGATCGCGGACGCGATTCTCAATGCGGAGCGCTTTCTCGACCATCTCGGCATCACGCACGAGACGGTATTCCTTCCTGACACCGTGGCCGTACTTGGCCTCGGCAGGCTCGCGTCTGCAGTCCGGGATCGGCTCCAGCCTCACGCATTGGACCGCAAGACTTTCCTGGACCTATCGCAACGGCAGCTATGGTCTCACATAGCCAAGGTGCACTCGCCCAAAATCCATGCCGAATTGGAGGGCCTGCGCTCGGACAATTCGCAGCTGGTCAAGGAGATTGAGCGCATGCAAAAGGCGAGCCGCGACGCGGAAGCCCGTGTCGCCGCCATGACGTCCAGCACGACCTGGCGCGCATCCGCCCCAGTACGAGCGGTGGTCGATCGCATCAAACGTCGCTTCGCAAGTTAAAGTCGCGATGAGCGCTGTTGGAGCCGACGATGAAGCAACTTGCCGGGGTGTCTATGGACGAAATTATTGAAACGCCGCACGTACCGCTCCGATCCATCCCACTGTGTACGATGGAGCGCCAAGCCGGAAAAGTCAGCACAGGTTACAAGCAACCTTTCCGCCCGTACCCCCAGCCCCCCGTGCGCCCGACATGTCAGGTATAACCGCCGCTGCTGGTGTGGATGCCGTCGAGCCCTGCACACTTGTGGAGCGGCAACCAGGAAACGCCGGCCGCATGAGGCGAACAGCATCGCGCCTGTCATCCATTATTGCACGCGAACAACCCTTAGCCCTATTCGCGAACGATCTCGGTGTAGGCCCTGGGCCCTTCGTCATCCTCGGAAACCGGCAGGTCTGCCAGTCCTCAGCCTCGACATTGGACAGACCGAGTGGCACTTTTCCCCTGCCGTCCGGCAGGTCAAACGGATTGCGAATGCCTGATAGGGACGCGCAGCGCGCTGACCAGCGCCTGGCTTTCTGCAACGGTGGGCCTCAAGCATGTGTCATCAACCAGTTCCTCGATTTGCCCCCGCAGTCTGCGACTCTCGTCGGATGAGCGACCGCGGACCCGACATCGTGATGTACTTTGGATCGGCGGCGAACTCCGCCTGGTTGGCAATGAACGGGAGATCGTACTGCATATCCCGAATGTTCGCTTTGCGAATCGATGGCAGCTTCACTACGACGCAGCGCGTTGCCATATGTGTGTCGCAATCAGTGTGAAGAGATCCTTGGCGGCTCCATTACAGCCATGGGAAAGCCATGAAGCCCAGAAACAGAAAATGCGATACCATCAGCGATGATTGCAGTATTTAACGGCGCCGTCGACGACATCAGCAAGGCTATGAAGTTGCACAGGGTCTGGATCGCCCTTGCCCATGAGGACATCGGCGATCAGCACAGGCGCACGACGCTCGGCCCGCTTTGGCTTCTGGTCAACTACGTCGCTTTCGTGGGCACGTTCGTTTTCGTGTTCCAGCCTGTCGGCAAGGATGCCGCCGGTTATTCCGCGTATGTCGCGATAGGCCTTCTGGTATGGTTCTATCTGATGGAAGTAATGTCCACGAGCGTGGCGCTCTTTCAACGCGAAGAGAGCTTCATCGAAGGCACGACGCTGCCTTTGTTCGTGTATGTGATGCGATTGGCATTGCAGTCTGTCATCAGAGCAGGCTATGCGATCGCGGGTTGCGTGTTCATTCTCGTCTTGAGCGGCTCCCCGATCGGCACTCCATGGCTGTGGTCACTGGCAGGATTGCTCCTGATCTTGTTCGCCACGCCTGCTCTTATCACCGTCTTCGCGTTTCTTGGAGCTTTCTTTCCCGACAGCCAGTTCATTGTTGGTAATTTGCTACGGGTCGGCATGTTCTTCACGCCTGTTTTCTGGGTGTACAACGGTCAAGACCCCGTCCAAACATACGCCTACGAATGGAATCCGTTCACCTATTTTCTGGAGATCGTCCGTTTGCCGATCATGACTGGAGAGTTTCCCACCCATGCTTTCACGGTAACGATCATCGTGTCATTGGCTACATGGATGATTGCATTGCTACTGCTTGGTCGTTATCGCAAGCAAGTCGTCTTCATCATCTGAGTTTTCGATGGTTTCTATCAAGCTGGACAACGTTAGCCTTGTTTACAAGCTGCACGAGAAGCTGACGCTTTCCGCGCCGGACCGGCGCGTGGACGGGCCTGGCGGCAGAATCGAAGGCTCGGGTAGAAAGCAGTTTGTGCAGGCGCTCGACGGCGTCAGTTTCGAACTCAAGGCGGGCGACCGGTTAGGCTTGGTTGGCCCGAACGGAGCCGGCAAGACCACCCTTCTCAAGGTGCTCTACGGGATCTACGAGCCATCCGGGGGAAGCGTCGCGATAGAAGGCAAAGTCGACGCTCTTTTCAACATCAACATAGGCTTTCGCCGCGAGGCAACCGGGCGCAGAAATATCGTCCTGCGTGGATTGATCAGCGGATGGACGGAAGCCGAGATCGAAGAGAAAATGGAGGACATCATTGCCTTCAGCGAATTGGGGGACTTCATCGATTTGCCGTTCAAGGCCTACAGCCAGGGCATGGCCGCGCGACTGGCCTTTTCGGCAGCGACCGCGCTTGATCCCGAGATTCTGTTGATGGACGAGTGGATCGGCGCCGGCGACGCCGCTTTTCAGGACAAGGCCAAAAGGCGCATGGACGAACTGGCGGAAAAGGCCGGCATCATCGTCCTCGCGAGCCACAGCGAGGCTCTTATCCAAAGTGTGTGTACGAAGAAATTGACGCTCAGGAGCGGGCGGATAGAATCGCTCACGACAGAGCCGGTAAAGAGAGCTGCAACGACAGCCAAGCGTTAGACACTCTCGACGGCCATCACGCTGGCCTGCCTTTCTTGCGCCAAGACGGGGCTGTTCGTGGGCCCTGTTGAACATGGCGCGCATCCTGCGCTACCGATGCGAAGCCGGTTGCAGCGGCGTCAGAATCCCAATAGTTGTGCCTCTTCTTTCGGCGCCCCTTCACGCTCGCAAGCGGACTTCTGGATTTACCATGCCTGCGGCAACTGAGCTTGCCAAACGTTCCGCCGTGCGAACATTCTTAAATGAAGCATGCTTGAGCAGTTGAGTTGACCATGACAACACAAGACTCCGTCCCGATGAACGACCTGAAGCGCCTGTATCAGCGCTATCAAGTCGAAATCGAGCGTGAAGTAGCGAGCACGTTGCGTTCGGGATGGTGGCTCGATGGCGCGGTCGGCAAACGATTTGCGGCAAATTTTTCCAGATTTATTGGTGTTTCGGAATGCGTCCTCGTGGCCAACGGTACTGACGCACTCGAATTTGCATTGGCCGCGGTCCTCAAGCGCGGCGGCGCGCGCGGGCGCGAAGTTGTCCTTCCGGCCAATGCCGGGGGCTATGCCAGCTGTGCCTGCTGGCACAACGACCTCATTCCGCACTACGTCGACATCGAACCGACCAGCCAGCTCGTACACCTTCAGTCGGTGCTGAAAGCAGCCAACGCAGACACTGCTGCAATCGTCGTTACCCACCTTTATGGCGGCGTCGTCGATGTCCGGGCCATCAGGGCGGGACTTGCCGAGGCTGGTCTCTCGCACATTCCAATCGTGGAGGATTGCGCGCAGGCGCACGGGGCAAGGATCGGAAGCGACGTTGCGGGTTCGCTGGGCGATATCTCCACTTTCAGCTTCTATCCAACCAAGAATCTCGGGGCCATGGGTGACGGCGGCGCCGTTCTCACCTCCGACGGGGCAGCCGCCGCACACGTGCGGCAGCTGCAACAATATGGCTGGAGTTCAAAATATCATGTCGGCGTGCCCAACGGCCGCAACTCTCGTATGGATGAGGTTCAAGCGGCGATACTGGACGTTTTGCTGGGCGATGTGGATATCCGCAACAGGCAGCGACGTGCCATTCTCGACCGATACAAATCGGTCGCCGGGCATCGATTGCAATTCCTGGAGGGTGGCGACGGCGCTGTCGCGCACCTCGCCGTCGTGCTCTGCGACGATCGAGATGCATTCAGAGCGTACATGAAAGAACACCGCGTCGATACCGACATTCACTATCCCGTGCTGGATTGCGACCAGGTCGGCTGGGCGGACCTGCCGATGAAAGGAATGGAAAATCTCGCCATTTCAAGGGACAGCGTCGGCCGCCTCTGTTCCGTCCCCTGCTATCCCGACATGACGAGTGACGAAATCGAGCAGGTGTGCCTGGCCCTCCGCGAATGGGAGGCAATGTGACAACGCGCTCGATCGTTTTCCCGATCTATCGAAATCAGGCGAACATCCCTTCCCTTCTGCAGGCGGTCGCCGATTTCCATTGCAGATATCAGGGCGACATCGAGTTCGTCTTCGTTGTCGACGGGTCGCCTGACGAATCCGGCCCTCTGCTGATCAAGGAAATGAAGAGCACGGGCTACGATTACAAGATCATCTTCCATAGCCGGAATTTTGGTTCTTTTACCGCCATCCGCACCGGCCTCGAACACGCATCGGGCAATCACGTTGCGGCCATGGCGGCCGACCTGCAGGAGCCGCCGGAACTGATCCTCGAATTCTTTTCGAAACTGGAGAAGGATGAGGCGGACGTGGTGTTTGGGCAGCGAGCTGGACGTAGCGATCCGCCTCTGACTAAATTTCTCTCGAGGGCTTTCTGGGCCGCCTACCGCAGGCTGGTCCTGCCCAGCATGCCGAGCGGCGGGGTGGATATCTTCGCTTGCAATCGCCCGGTGCTGGAAGCGATCCTGTCGATCGAAGAGCCGAACAGCTCGCTTGTCGTGCAGCTGTTCTGGGTGGGCTTCAGGCGGCAATTCGTGCCCTATCGCCGGCGCGAACGAGAGCACGGAACAAGCTCCTGGGGCATGGCACGGCGGTTCCGATACATGATGGACAGCGTCTTTTCGTTCTCTGACTTTCCGATCATGCTCACACTCTGGGTGGGCTTCGCGGGCTGCGTCTTGAGCCTGATATTTGCCACCGTTACCGTGATTGCCCGCTTGCTTGGCAATATCGATCCCGCCGGTTACACGACGCTGGTGTTGCTGATCACGGGCTTCGGTTCGGCCAGTCTCCTGGTTCAGGGCATTCTTGGCTGCTATCTCTGGCGGGCAGTTGAAAACACCAAGTCACGCCCTCTCAGAATCATCAGCCGCGTCGTTGACGGAACAGCCAAATGACCGACAAGCCATTTTTCGTGCATGAGCGCGGCATTTGCGAAAGTTCGTATGTCGGCGATGGAACACGGATCTGGGCGTTCGCCCACGTCCTTCCCGGCGCCGTGATCGGCTCGAATTGCAACATTTGCGATCATGTTTTCATCGAGAACGACGTGATCATCGGCGATGAGGTGACCATAAAGTGCGGTGTTCAATTGTGGGACGGCCTTCGCCTGGGCAATCGCATATTCGTCGGCCCGAATGCGACTTTCACCAATGATCGATTCCCTCGTTCGAAGGAATATCCCGAAACGTTTCTGCTGACGACCGTCGAGGATGGCGCATCAATCGGCGCCAACGCGACGATTCTCCCAGGCATAACCATCGGTCGTCAGGCGATGGTCGGCGCCGGCGCCGTGGTGACCAAGAACGTCCCTGCCAATGCCGTTGTCGTCGGGAATCCCGCCACGATCATCGGCTACCAGACCGGCCCGCGAGTGGAGCCGATCGTGACCCAAACCTTTCCCGGCACAGCTGGCGAGAAAATGCCGCTTGGCATTGGCGGGTGCGAACTCTGGCGGCTACCGCATTTTGGCGACCTGCGCGGCGAGCTCGCTCCACTAGAGTTCGGTTTGAATCTGCCCTTCAAGCCGGTCCGCTCATTCCTGGTCTACGGCGTGCCGTCAGACAAGGTCAGAGGCGAGCATGCGCATCGCGAGTGCCATCAGTTCCTTATTGCAACCCATGGTCGCCTTTCGGTCGTCGTGGATGACGGACGTGACAGGAAAGAGGTGTCATTGACCGAACCTTCGATCGGCCTCTATTTGCCGCCAGGAATTTGGGGGATTCAGTACAAATTTCAGCCAGAAACGGCCCTGCTGGTGATGGCCTCGCACCAATATGATGCAGACGATTACATCCGGGACTATTCAGATTTCCTCAATGCGGTCGGGCAGGATGGCCGCTGATCGTGTGGGCGCAGACGCTATCCGCTTTCTTGTCGCCGGCGGCCTAAACACCGCGCTGACCACGCTCATATATTTCGCCGGCCTAACAGTGTTCCCTTCAAGTTTCTCCTACGGGCTTGCCTGGCTGGCAGGCCTCGTTTTTGCGATGGTATTCTATCCAGATCGTGTCTTTCCCGGAGGCCGTACGGGCTTCGCTGACAGACTGGCAATCGGCGCCTCGATCGCAATCGTGTTCGTAGTCGGATTGGTTAGTCTTCAGGTCCTCGAAAGAATCTTGCAAAACACGGCGGTAGCATTCTTCGTAACCCTCGCCACGACGACCATCCTCAACTTCTTGATTTCTCGATGGATACTCCGCAGATCATGCTGACGCGCCCAAACACAATCCGGCAGGCAATCAATCTCTTCGCGATTTTTGTCGCGATGTATTTCTCTGAGCTGGCTTCCTTTTCGCTCTCCGTCGACGAAGAACTCGCCGCGTTCAGAACTGATGCGTCAATCTGGATCATTCAGGGGCGATGGGGCGCGTATCTGATCGAGAGATTTCTCATCCCCCACCCAGTGATGCCGCTGCTGACACCGGCCGTCTTTGGTGCCGGTTGCGTAGCCGCCTATCTCCTCGTCATGGACGCCATCGACAAGCGCGAGCTTTCCATCGCGGAGTATGCATGTTTTGCAATCTTCTGCGGTTTCCCGACCTGGTTCTTCATCGTCGAGTTTTATTCGAACATCGCCGCTGTCGGGATTGGTCTGTTCGCCACCGCGCTCGCGCTTTGGCTGATCGTCAGGAGTGACGTTTCTGTACTCAGCCCATCCTTCCTGGGTGCAGTAGCCGCAGGCGGCTTCGCGATCTCGATCTATCAGAGTTTCGCGCCGGCAATTCTGGTATTGGGCATCGCGATCTCAATTCTACAGACAAGGGCTGGCACGGGAAAATCGCTGCCTAAAGTCCTGTTTCGGATCGGTGTTCTGCTGACCGGCGCCATATTGTTCTACGTCACCGGCAACGCCGTTTTTAGATTGTTCGTCTCCGGCAGTAACGCCTATTTCGATTCGCTTTCCCAGCCGGGTTTTCTGTTTGAACATCCGATTGTGGTCATTGGACGCGTATTGGAGGCGATGAGCGGGGCTTACGCTCTGGACCGGGGCACCTATGGCGTTGCGTTGTGGGCAATTCCTCTCTTGCTGATCCTGGGCGGCTGGGTACTTTTCGAGGAATCGCCCCGCACAAGACTGATGTTGACGGCACCCGCCTTCGTTTCGTTGCTTGTTCCCTTCGGTCTTCATTTGCTCGCGGCGGGCAGCATGCCTGTCAGAAGTCTCGTTGGGGTTCCGATCGCGGTGTGGCTGTTTTCTTATGTGGCGGTTACGAGCGGGAATTACAGGATTCGTGTCGCCTCGGCTATTTTGCTGGCGGTGGCGCTCTTCCAGATCCAGGTCATCCAGAACTATCGTCTGGCGTCCAGCTATCTGGTCGACAAGCACGATACTCTTCTGGCGGGAGCCCTCTACGAGAGGTTGTCGGCCACGCCCGGTTTCGACGCAAAACGCAGCTACGCCTTAAGCGTGTTCGGTGCCCAGCCATTTGTGACAACCTATCCCAGGCCGCCAGGCTCGACAGTCGGTTATTCCTTCTTCGAATGGGACGGTGGCAATCCTTGGCGTATCGCTTCCTATATGGAACTTCTGGGCTATTCTAATTTGACAGGCCCGACCCTGGATCAAGTCGACCAAACAATCGTCCGTCTTTCAACCATGCCGGTGTGGCCCGCTCCCGGCAGTGTAGAAATCAAGGACGACATCGCACTGATAAGGCTCGGCCAGACGCCTAGCTACGCACATCAGCAAGCCCTCACAAGGATGGCCAAGCGTTGAAGGGCGCCGCAATTGGTCCTGCTCGCGAAAGTCCTGTAGTGTGGTTTGGCACTTATCGCTGCGGACTTGACATGCGCCCGACTAGTCCAGGTTTGACCCGTACGTCGCCAGCTCTTGAAACGGTGGATCGGGGACCCTTCGATTCAGTTTTCAGCGGTGATTCCTTTGGTCGTTGATTGGCTGACTGCAATTCGACGCGTGCTACACGGTCACGCAAACGGAGAGACCTCACGAACAGCGCGAGGCCGCATGTTTTCCACTGCCGTCCCACACTTGAATGCGGCGGAAAGCTCGGCGGCCAACGGATGCACGGTTGAAGAGGCACTCGTTTTTCTACGCCGAATGAGCCTGGACGACTTCGGCCTCTTTATGATTTCCTTGCCGAACAAGCACTATCCTGGTTTGTCGCGTCTCCTGCCAGCAATGGCCAGCGACGACGTGCAGAAGACTTGGACCGGAGCATCTGGTCTCGACCTGTATCGGCAGACAGCATCTTTTGCCCGTCAACTTGAAAACAACTACACTCGGCATGTGAAAAAGCCGCTGGCAGGGTCTGACATCCTCGATTTCGGATGTGGCTACGGGCGTATCTTGCGCATGATGTACTACTATAGCGACCCGTCGCACATATGGGGTGTTGACGCGTGGGATAAATCTCTGGACCTATGTCGAGAGGCGAGGATGCATGGCAAGTTCGCTCAATCGGAGCGGATGCCTTCTGGTCTACCCGTCAATGATCAACGATTCGATTTGATTTTCGCCTTCTCGGTCTTCACTCATCTCGCGCCGGCAACCGCCAAAACCTGCCTTGCGGCGCTTCGAAACCACATCAAGCCCGGCGGACTGCTCGTCGCCACCATTCGGCCCATCGAATTCTGGCCGTTCATCGATGGGATTCGAAAGACCTCCATCGCTGCGGAGATGGAGTCGAATCACCGCCTTAACGGATTTGCCTATCTTCCTCATGGTGGTGTCGAAGGCGAAACGTATGGTGACATCTCTTGCGAAATCGATTTTTTGAGGGGGAATGGCTGGACACTTGTAGGACATGACCGATCCATACTCGATCCATTCCAAGTGTCGGTGCTGATGCAGCCTTCCGGTTAGCGGCGGGCTAAGGTGACGATAAATCGCGGTTTATCAACCACCTGCACGAGAGAGAGATAGTGGATTAATTGTCTGCCGGACCGAGATTCTCCGGTAATCGCTTCTACTATGATTTGATCGGCTGCCATTCGCCGTGTGGGGACGATTTCGGCAATGGCGAGCGGTACTCGGTTCCGGTGCCGGCGCTAATGGCTCCTTATGAGGTGCTAATGAATTTTGATTTTCTCTTTATCGTGACCTATGGGCGATCAGGCTCAACTCTGCTTCAGGGGATAGTGAACACCATCCCGGGTGTGCTTATCAGAGGTGAAAATGCGGGCGCTCTTCACGGTCTTATCAAGTCCTGGGAGGCGGTGAAGATTGCGCAGGACCTGTTCTCAGCCGATAGCGAAAAGCCCACCAGTCCATGGTTTGGCGCCGCCGGCATGGATCTTGATCGATTCGGGCACGATCTTGCCGCCAGTTTCATTCGGAATATCTTGAAGCCGCCGCCAGATATTCGCGTCACAGGCTTCAAGGAAATTCGCTATCACTTGACTGCTGGTGAACTGGCGTTCGAGCTGGAATTCATGCGGCGCTTCTTTCCTCGCTGTGCCTTTCTTATCAACACGCGGGGTCTGGAGGCCACTATCGCCAGCAACAAAAAGGCAGGTCATGATGTTTCAAAGGAGGATTTGACTAAAGCCGATCAGTTGCTTCGCGACATAGCAGAATCGTCGACGCGAGACATTTTTCACGTCCATTATGATGACTACCGCTATGACCCTGATCGCCTTAGGCCACTATTTGACTTCCTTGGCGTTAACTTTGACCGCGTCACCCTGCAGAACGTTTTTGACACAAAGCACTCGAGCTAGGGGACGCCTTCTCAACGGCCTCGGCGGTCAAGGCCTCGACTGCACCGCACCCGCTGCGTTACCCCATTGATCTAGACTAGTCGATACGTGGGTAAACCGACCGCGTTTGGCCATATCAGTTCCAAACTTGGTCCACTATGGCTCCGGCGCGAAATTCGATGCATGGATTTGCCTTTCCGACCGACGCACGTGAAGGAAATGCGGCTGTAGGTTTGTGACGGCTACAGAGTTCGGCTAAGTTTGAGGCTGAGCGGAGGACATCAATGGCGATAGAGTTTCAGGCGACTTGCCCGATCTGCACCGAGCGGAAGACGTTCACATCCCCAGACGACTATTACAGCTGCCGAGACTCCCTTGTCGCCGTCAATTGCCCGCTGAACGATTGCGTGACGCGCGAGCGGGCCGCAGCTGATGTCGTATTCTCGCTCTTCCCAAGAGAAGCTTTCAAGACGCTCCGCGTGCACGAATCGGCGCCGGGAGGGCGCGGCCTTTCGCTATGGCTTTGGTACAATTCAAAGCAAAAGGTGTTTTCAGGCTATTATCCGAGCAAACCTTTCGGTTCGATGGTTGAGCACATCAGGAATGAGGACCTGGAGGCTCAAACCTTTCCTGACCGAACTTTCGACCTAGTCATCCATCTTGATGTAATGGAGCACCTATTCCACCCATTTGCCGCCCTCAGGGAGATTTTCCGAACTCTGGATTTCGGTGGCGTGTGCATTTTCACAACACCGACATACCCGGAATGGGCGGCCTCAGAACAAGTAGCCTTCCGATCGAAGGATGGCATCCGGATTGTGGGCGAACCCGAATACCATGGCAACCCGCAAGATCCGAGCGGATCATTGGTCACTTGGCGGTATGGCTACGATTTTCCCCTGCTGATCCAGCGACACACCGGATTCGACGTTGAAGTGCGGAGAATGCAGTCCAATAGCATTGCGGTCCTTGGCCCTATGACGGAGGTATACATACTGAGAAAGCCACGCACGTTCTAATCTAGAGGTGCGAACCTCGTCAGCGGCGATAAATTTCAGCTCTTCTGAGTGAGGTTTCAAAAATTCTATTTGGACATTCACGGTGTCTAGTCCGGCCGCTCCACGAGCGTAACGCAATCCAGTTCGTCCACGCCGCCCCAGTGAATGATATTGCTTTCGCGAACGACAAGCCCCGCACTTTTGGCGTAGGTCTCGAACAGTTTCCTGGTCATGTGGTTTCGCGCCAGTGGATTCCGACCGTAGTGCCGGTTCATTGGCGCTGGATAGTTAGAGTGGTGAAAAAGCCCCATTCCGCCGGGCCGCAGTATTCGTGCTGCATCCCTGAGATAGCTCTCAACGATATCCGGGCTGAAATGCACCATGGAGTCATAAGAATAGATAGCGGTCACACTTCCTTGTTCCACCGGCTCAAAGGTGGCCCCGTCCCCCTTGAGATATCGGACAAACGGATACGCCCGCAGCCTGTCTCGGCAGAAATCCAGGTTGGCCTCGTGAATGTCCATCAGCGTCAGGCGATCCGTCATCTGAGCAACTCGTTCGGCGTGCCGACCATGTCCGCACGACAATTCGAGAACTGACGTCAGGTCCAGTTTGTTGAAGAGACGACGAAAGTTCTTGTCCTCGTCCCAAAACAGATGGGTCCAGGGCTCGGCATCGTCATAGTATGGGCTTTCGACCCAAGCGGCGCCGACGATCGCCACTGACTCGCCGAGCTTTCTCTTCGATTCAGAATTGATCATATCGGCGCTGTTTGTTTCTTCGGCCTTGGCCCGAGTTTCCCCAGAAACCTGATGCCACTCGAACCGTGGCTTGTCGCCTGTCGCGAGGCCAAATTGCTCGTAGAGTCGTTGGGCATATGCGCTTGCTGATTCTTGCGCTGCCGCTCCCAGATGGAAGCGGGCAATCGTTTCGGATTGCACGCGCGCGATCTCTTGCAGATGGCTGGCGTTGAAACTCCCGATGGTCACGCTTGATTGATGCCGGCGATGCGCGTTGAGCGCGTGCGGATGGAACGCGATATCGCCCTTCTCCAGCAATCGCAGATACGCGACCCAGTCGCCGGCATTCCTGTAGGAAGCGATTTCATCAAGGTGCTGGCTGAGAGCCTCGCGCAGCGCCTCCCTTCGAAACAGAACGCCGCTGACGTTTGGAATGGTGTTCTTGAGGTAAAGTGCCTCGGCGATCTCCTGGCGGCCATCCACGACATAGGGTTTCGTCCAGCGAGACCGGTCAATATCGGCCACATAGTCGAGATAGTGTTCGGACAAGACGCGGCCGGCGCCGTCTATCTGGCGCGACTGGCAGTAGCTCATTACGACTTCGTCGCGCTCGAAGGCTGGCATAAGCTCGGCCAGAAAGCCGGGATCGGCGAGGTCGTCGGCTTCGGCGATCCAAACGTAATCGCCCCGCGCCATTTCGACCCCACGCATCCATTGACGGAAGACCGAGCCCGAATTCTGCGCATTCACGACCAACCTGCACGAAATGTCGCAATCGGCCAGAAATTGCTGGATGACCTCGACGCTTTCGTCCGTCGAAGCATCGTCAAGCACGATCAACTCATAGGGCCGCATCGTCTGATCGGTGATCGAGCTCAGGCGCGCACCCAGATATCGGGCGTAATTGTAGTTCGGCACGATGACCGACACCCGCGGCGATGGCCTTTCTGCGTAAATCAGCAAGTCGTGCAGGTAGTGGCTGAAGCTGAATTCCTGGCGGACAATATCACGGCCCACGCCTGCCAGATTTCGAGCATTGTCCGGATCATCGAGTAGACCGTTGATGGCCTTGGCCATGGCGTCAGTGTCGAATGCAGGCACAAGACTTCCGCAATCACGCTTCAGCAAGTCCTGGAAGCCGCCTGCGCCTTCGAAGGCAACGACCGGGACCGTGGCATCAAGCGCCTCAAGTACCACCGACGGGAACGGATCTTCACGCGAAGTCAGGGCGTAAATATCCGCCGCGAAATAATATTCCTGCGGGTTCTCTACCAAGCCCACAAAGACGAAGCGATCCTCGAGCCCTGCTTCCCTCACGCGTTGCATCTGTTTGGCGTGAAAGGCGCGATCGACGTGGCCGACCCAGACCGCAACCACATCCGGATTGGACCTCATCAGAGTGAGGCAAACGTCAACGAAAAGATCGAGGCCCTTCCGATGATCGGCGTAGCCCGCGCACAAGATGATGCTGGTGTTTGTCGATAGTTGCAATTTGGCGCGGACCGCCTCGCGGACCCGTTGACGGTCCCCTGCGTGGTACGGCATGCGCAAATAGAGGCCTTGCGGTCTGACGACTGACTGGCTGACCGGCCGGCCAACAAATTCTTCAAATCCGGCTTTCACGATCTCTGCTGGGAAAACGACTGTATCGGCGCCCTCGGCAATCGCCTCGGCGGCATCAGCAAGGCCGTAGGACTTTAATATCCCGGGCAGCTCGTGGACGAGGCACACCGTGCGGAACCCCGCCTGTTTCAGCAGCGGGACGAGCATGCCGGATACGGTGGTGTTCACGACCGCCACTTCCGCGCCTGCGTTCCTGATGGCGGTCAGGCGACACAACACATCGGCGGCATCTCCCTCTGGCACATTGATCCTATGCACTGTCGCTGTGTCGGCGAAACGGCCGAGCAGCGGCCCATCACCCAGCACGACGAGATCCGGCGCGAAACCAAGCTGTGTGAACCCCTTGGCCAAATTGAGCGCCAGCAATTGTGCGCCATGCGGATGGGCGTCGTGGGAAACGATTGCGATCCGGGGTTTGCATTTCCCGCTCGCCGCCTCCAGAGCGTCGCGGGTCGCTTGCAGGTAGGCGTAGCCGTTTACGGTATCGGGCTCCAGATGAGCGCCTTCCGCCCATTCGTTCCAGGCGTTGACGAAGACCAGCCGCTCGGATGGCTCCTTGACATGGGCCAGCGTGTCCTCGATGGCGTTGCCCAGCCACCCTCGGTAGAGCGCGGGGGTGTTGTTGATGAACACGGTGCCGCCGCGCTTGCGGCGCGCCGTGTTGTCCCAGCCGGGACAAACCGAGCGGAAGAGCTTGTATTTGCGGGGTGGATAGTTCTCGCTGCGCTGCGGAAAAACAGACCAGTCATAGACAGTGGTGGCAAAATCGTCGTGCAGCGGCGCAACGGTGTGCGTGACATTTGGCGGCGCCGAATTGTTTGGCGGAAATTCCACAGCGGCATCGAACCCGTAACGGTCAGGAGACACGGCTTCGAAGGACTGGGTGTAAGCGAGGAAAATCTCGCCTATGCCGTTCTCCCGGCACCATGTCCGCCAGCGTTGCGCCGTCTCGGCTGCCGCCGGAAGCAGGCTTGGGCGATAGACAAGCAGAAGCGGCTTGCCGTCGATCCGGATGTAACGAGGGTCGCGAAGATAAGGCGCGACCTCGGCGATGAAAGCGAGATCATCCTGGGGAGAGTGATCCTGGGCGATCAGGATCTCTTGGTCCAGCCCGTCCCAGCGGCGCGACCAGTTTTCGTTGGCCCAGCAAAGGCAGAACGGCATGTCGAGGCTCTTGTCCCCGAGCCAGTTTTCGAGCGGCTTTTCCAACAGCCTCTTGCCGCCGAACCAATAAAAATAGAAGCAGAAGCCTTCCACGCCATAGAGCTTTGCCAGGTTGATCTGGCGGTACTGCACGGCGGTGTCGCGCAGATCATAGTAGCCGAGGGCATCCGGTTCATGCGGCTGGTGGTGGCCGAAAAATTGCGGTTGGGCGGGCCTGACATTGGTCCATTCGGTGAAGCCTTGCCCCCACCATTCATCGTTTTCGGGCGTCGGGTGGAACTGCGGCAGGTAGAACGCAATGACGCGCACCGGCTTTTGGTGCAGCGGCGGAGCTTCGAGACGCGGCACGTAGACGGGTTCGGGTGCAACGGCCGGGCCAGAACTGGCCGGCCGGTACAAGGCCGTCCCGACGTAGCCCATCGGTGCGTCGGGCGCCTCCAGGCTTCGCCAGGCGCGATAGGCATTCGTAACGCCAAACAGCGAAGGAAAGGTCGAAAACACCGCGCTTTTCAACTTCCGTTTAACGTCGACAGACAGCGGCAGTTTGTGCCAGCAAATGTACGCGCCGCGAGCCAAGACGCGGCGAGCGGTCATAGGTGCCTTGCCGATCGCGCGGACGCGGCTCGCAATTCCGCGCAATGGCCTGGTCAGTCGCCATGAGGTGCTGGCGTAGACTGCATCGAGAACACCGTGCAACCGGACTTCCTCGAAGCGAGCATTGTCGCGATCGGCAAGGAGCGTGCTGGCGGCCGCATGCGCCGTCGACAGTTCCGCTTGCAAGGCGTTGATCTCTTCTAACCTTTCAGCGAGCTGGGCTCTTGCGCCTGCGATCTCGTCGGAGCGGCTCTCGATCTCTCTGCGCGCCTTGGCGACCTCCTCGAGGAGCGCCTGCATTTGCGCTTCGCGATGGTCGCCCAGTTCCCGTTTGCTCGTGATCTCCTCTTCCATCGTCATCGACCGCAACGACCAGGGATTTCCAGCCTGGCTGGCAGCGTTCAGCGCCGTGCCATCAAGACGAAGGATGCTCTGTTCAACCGCCGCGACCTCTCCTGCTACGTAGCGGCGCCCGAGGACGTTCTCCTGGGACGGCCGTTTGGTTACGATACAAAGAGAGTTCAGGAACTCTACGGAATGAATCGACGCAAGCGAAGGATCATCGAATACGACCCCGTACCGATTCGCGAATGCCGCGAGTGCATCCGTTCGACTATGGTCCAGTCCCCAGTGCTCGTGATTGATCAAATCAAGCAATCGCTTGAAGAACGACATCGAGGAAAGCGGATCATAGAGGCCACCTTCGAAGTCCTGCCAGTAGCTGGTATGCAGATCTTCGACAACGAATATCCCACCATCTGAAAGATGAGGAAAATAGCCTGTGAATGTCCGTATGACGTCGGAAGATCTGTGCGAACCGTCGTCTATGATGATGTCGAAAGCCTCGGATCGATCGACAATACTGCGCTTAACGTCTTCGGCGTTAGCATCACCTATGACAACGTCGATTTTCCCGTCGTCGAAACGCAGGAGTCCGCAGTTCTGGTTGATATCACAGCCCAGAATAATTTCCGCTTTTGTAAAATACTTTCCCCATATCTCAAGCGAGCCGCCGTTCTGGATTCCAATTTCGAGGATCCGAACCGGTTTGTTTCGATATCTCGAAAAAAATCGATCATACTCACTCAAGTAAATCGACCACTTGTCAGACACCTTGCCGTCATGTTTGTCGTAGAGTCGGCGAAGTGACCGGCCGCGGATATTCGTCGGCTCCGTATCCGCTTTCGGATCGCTGCCTTTCCGCGAAGTTGCTGGCTCATTCATCGTTGGAGGCTGTCCTTGATTGGCGCCAAATCGCTTCGAGGCGGTCCGGCAACAGGTCCATGGCGATGCCCCTCGATCGCGCTCGTTGTCTCCCCCGCCAAAAGGCGGCCGACCAAGGCATTTGTGGATAATTGCCACTCCGGCGCCGTCCATCCGAACGTGGCTGCGAATTTCGCGCTCGAAAGCCGCGAATTGGCGGGGCGCCCCGCCTTGGTAGGATAGTCGCTGGTCGCGATGTCGCGCACCTGCGCACGCGGGCCACCCAACGCCCGGCTTGTGTCCAGGATGTGGCGGGCAAAGCCACTCCAGTTAGTCTCGCCGGTTCCCGCCAGATGGTAGATGCCGAAGGACGCAAAGCCTGTGTGGCCACGCAGGATCGCTGCTGCACGGAGGATAGCGTCGGCGATATCGAGCGCGGAAGTCGGGTTTCCCCACTGGTCGCCCACCACCGCGATCTCGTCACGGTCGCTAGCCAGCCTGAGCATGGTCTTGACGAAATTCTTGCCGAACGGGCTGTAAACCCAACCGGTGCGCAGTATCACGTGGCGCGGGCTGGCTGCAGCCACCGCCTGTTCGCCCGCAAGCTTGGACGCGCCGTAGACGCCGAGCGGCGCGGTCGCGTCCGCCTCATCATAAGCACCGGTCTTGGTGCCGTCGAAGACATAGTCGGTCGAAAGATGAATGACCGGGACACCAAGCCGCGCTGCCGCTTCGGCCACCTTGCCGGCGCCCGCGGCGTTCACCGCAAAAGCCAGTTCGGGCTCGTCCTCGGCCTGGTCCACCACGGTGTAAGCGGCGGCCGAGACTATGACATCGGGCCTCGCCGCCGCAAGCGCCTCGAACACCGTGTCGGGCCGCGCCAGATCGAGCTGCGGCCGTCCCACGGCGACCACCTCCACGCCCGCCAGCCCTTGCCCCGCCTCCAGCAAACTGGTGGCGACCTGGCCCTCGCGTCCGGTGACGACAAGCCTCACGCCGCGCCCTTCCTGTCTTGGACCTGGCCCAGCCGCTCGCCGGCATAGCGCTGTTCGCGGATCGGGCCCCACCACCATTTGTTGTCGAGGAACCAGTCGACCGTCCTTGCCAGGCCGCTGTCGAAACTCTCGGCAGGCGTCCAGCCGAGGTCACGGCTGATTTTGGATGCGTCGATCGCGTAGCGGCGGTCGTGGCCGGGGCGGTCGGTGACGAAATTGATCAGATCACGATGGCTTTTGCCGCCTTTTCGAGGCCGCCTGATGTCAAGCAGGTCGCAGATCGTCTCGACGACGCTCAAATTCGTCCGCTCCGAATTGCCGCCGACATTGTAGCTTTCGCCCGGCATTCCCTTGGTCGCGACAAGCTCCAGCGCGCGCGCATGGTCCTCGACGAACAGCCAGTCGCGCACATTGGCGCCGGCGCCGTAGACCGGCAGCGGCTTTTCGTCGAGCGCGTTGAGGATGACCAGCGGGATCAGCTTTTCGGGGAAGTGATAGGGCCCGTAATTGTTCGAGCAATTGGAGAGCACGACTGGCAGGCCGTAGGTCTCGTGCCAGGCCCGCACCAGATGGTCCGACGCCGCCTTGGAGGCAGAATAGGGCGAGGACGGCGCGTAAGGCGTTTCCTCGACGAACATGCCGCCGTCGAAAGGCAGATCGCCGAACACCTCGTCGGTCGACACATGGTGGAAGCGGAAGCGGGCTTTCCTGTCGTCGCCAAGGCCACGCCAATATTCGAGCGCCGAATTCAGCACCCGGTAGGCGCCGACGATGTTGGTCTCGATGAAGGCGCCCGGTCCGTCGATCGAGCGGTCGACATGGCTTTCGGCGGCGAGGTTCATGACGACGTCGATCTCGTCGCGGTGGAGGATGTCGAGAACCGCCCGCTCGTCACAGATGTCGGCCTGCGCAAATTTGTAGTTGTGCGCATTCTCGATGGTGCGCAGCGAGGCCAGATTGCCGGCATAGGTGAGCTTGTCGAGATTGGTCACATGGTAGGCCGGATTGGCGCACAAATGCCGGCACACGGCCGAGCCGATGAAGCCGGCACCGCCTGTCACCAGAAAATTCATGGCGCTCTCCTCACATCGTCGCGCGTCATGCGAACACCTCGGCCTCAGCAAGCGCCGACGCCTTGAGGTCCTTGGCCGAGAGCTCGAAGGCGCCGGCCGGCGACGGCCAATCGATGCCGATATCAGGATCGTCGAAACGGATCGATCGATCATGCGCCGGCGAATAGGTGTCGGTGACCTTATACAGAACCTCGGTGTCCGGCACGAGCGTGACGAAACCGTGCGCGAAACCCTTCGGCACCAGGATCTGGTTGCCTCTCTCGGCCGATATTTCGAGCGCGACCCATTTTCCGAAGGTTTTCGAGCTGCGGCGGATGTCGACCGCCACGTCGAGAATCTTGCCTCGGATCACACGCAGCAACTTGTCCTGCGCGCGTGGAGGCAGTTGATAGTGAAGCCCCCGCACGACACCTGCCGCCGCCGAATAGGAGTGATTGTCCTGGACGAAACGCAGGTCGATGCCGGCTTCAAAAAAGCGCTCGGCATTCCAGGTCTCGATGAAATAGCCGCGCGCATCGCCGTGCCGCTTCGGCACGATCTCGAGCACGCCATCAAGACCAAGCTGCCTGAAGTCCACTCTAGTTCTCCGTCAGCTCGGTGACACGCCGGCGCAGATAGGCGGCGTATTCGTTCTTGCCCAGGCGCGTGGCGCGCTCAAGCACCTTGTCGGCGGTCAGCCAGCCCTGCTCGAAAGCGATTTCTTCAGGACAGGCAACCTTGATGCCCTGGCGGTGCTCGATGGTGCGCACGAAGGACGAGGCCTCATGCAGGCTGTCATGCGTGCCGGTGTCGAGCCAGGCATAGCCGCGGCCAAGCTGATGCACGTGCAATTTCCCGCGCTCGAGATAGACGTTGTTGACCGCCGTGATCTCGAGCTCGCCGCGCGCCGAGGGCTTGATCGTCGAAGCGATGTCGACGACATCGTTGTCGTAGAAATAGAGCCCGGTGACCGCCCAGTTGGACTTCGGCTTCTCCGGCTTTTCCTCGATCGTCAAAGCGGTGCCGGTGAGCTTGTCGAACGACACCACGCCATAGCGCTGCGGATCCTCGACATGGTAGGCGAACACCGACGCGCCGCTTTCGCGCTGCGCGGCAGCGCGGCAGAGCTGCAACAGGCCCTCGCCGAAATAGATGTTGTCGCCGAGGATCATCGACACATTGTCCTTGCCGATGAAGTCGCGGCCGATGATGAAGGCCTCGGCAAGCCCGTTGGGCCGCGGCTGTTCGGCATATGAGAGCTCAAGGCCGAACTCCGAGCCGTCGCCAAGCAATTCCCGGAAAGTGGGTAAGTCACGTGGAGTTGAGATGATCAAAATCTGTCTGATACCCGCGAGCATCAGCACACTCAGCGGATAATAGATCATAGGCTTGTCGTATATCGGCAGGATTTGCTTAGAGACCGCTAATGTTAGCGGATAGAGACGGGTGCCGCTGCCTCCTGCAAGGATAATTCCTTTCAACAAGCTCTCCTTGAAAACCGAGGCCCCCGCCCTGACAACAAGTTGCCCGTGCTTAGGTTTCAAGCAATGGCTTGTCAATCTTCCGGCTCGGGCAGCGTCTAGGATCATCCCCGTTCGTCCGAATCGGTCAATCGCGAAACAGATTTGCTACGCCCTCATCAAAAGATAGCGGGCTAGGTGCCTTCCGTTCAATCACATTCCGGTCGCAGTACGTGACCCTCGAAAACCCGGAACCAGAACTCGTAGTCATCTTGTTGGCGACTGTCACAGCGCGCGGTAGAGAAGGTCGCGGCGAGCACAGCACTGTTCTGCTCAAGTGTTGTCGAACTGACGAGGGCGCTTGCCTTGCCATGAATGGTCGAAGGGATTGGTCTGTCTCGTTTCTGCTGACGATGTTCGTGCGTGAATGTCCGACGTGGGGTTTAAAGATGACCGGACCTCTAAACAGCGCGAGTTGCGAGTGAAGCGCGCCGCGCGTGCTGGCGGACGCGCTTGCACGAAACAGTGCATAGGAGTTGTCTCTCGATTGCTGTTGCCCACAAAGGATGCGAAAAACTTCTGAAAAGACGGAAGCTCTCGGGAGGAGTTGTGCCGAAAGTATTTCTATCTATTCAAGGGCTGCGCGGGATCGCGGCACTGCTCGTCGTCGTGCATCACTACTACGGCGTCTATGGTTCAATCCACAAACTGGTCGGCGGCGATCTCCCCTGGCTTTTCTCCTACGGAAATGTGGGAGTCTTTGGCGCCGTTGGCGTGCCCATATTCTTTGTGGTTTCCGGCTTTGTCATAGGCTTACAGCGGTTCGAGATTGGCGCTGCCGGTGTCTATGATTTCATGGCCAAACGGGTATCCCGAATCCTCCCGCTCTATTGGGTGATGACCCTCGCCTATGTTTGTTGGGCCTCCCAAGTGTGGACATGGCCGCAATTGGGCCGCTCACTACTGTTCCTCGAGAGGCCTATCACAGGCCAGCTACCTGCGCTGGGGGTCGGCTGGACTCTTGAATACGAAATGTTCTTTTACATAGCATTCGCGGTCGTGGTGGTTTCCGGCATAGTTGGCACCAGGGTAAGGGGCGCGGCCATTCTGATCTCTGTCTTCGTGCTGATGGTTTACGTGAACTTATCGACCGATGCGGCGGTCCTTGGCTTTTCCGGATCTCCGGTTATCTTGGAGTTCTGTGGCGGCTTAATCATCGCATCGACCATCCAGAACTGCGCCGTGACGCGGCTATGGCTGGCGTATCTCGTTTTTGCCCTGGCGATACTAATCCTTTCGACGACAGCCTTCGTCGGTGAGTCGCGAAACGTCATTTTTTCCATGTGGGGAGCCGGGGCCTTCTTCCTCGTGTTTGGGCTTGCCGCCGCAGAGGTCGAAGGTCGGGTCTTCATGCGAGGGCGACCATTTCAGATGCTGGGTGCAGCTAGCTACGCGATCTACCTTGCGCATCTTGTCGTGCAGGGGAGCTTTTTCAAATGGCCGATTTGGTACTGGCGTTGGTACGAGGTGATAGAGCCCCACCTTGGGCTTTTGTTGATGCTCTCGTTTGCGACCGCCTGGGGGCTGGCTATCCACTATGGCTTCGAAGTCTGGGCCAACGCCTGGTTTAGGCGCTGGCTGCTGCAATGGTCGCCATCGCGTCTTCAGCTCAATCATCTTCAAATTGCCGATGGCGATGGTCTGCGTATCCCCCTTTCGCTCAGGAACCGAACCGAAACGCTGTTCCCGTGGCGCTGAGTGCGCCTAGTTCCGCACGATCCAATCCAGCAAATCTGGATCGATCGTCTCTGCGCCGGTGAAGTCGCTGACCATCTGCGCCGCAATTCCGGCCATGCGAGACGGGTTCCCTTGCTTGGACGCGACATACCTCTCTCATGCGCTCGATCGCGGCCAAGGCGTATATTCCTTGTTGGCGATCATTTCTGTGGTAAGGCGACCCTGATCGCGCTCCTTTCGGAACCCTTTGACGCCCATCGTTCCATCCGGAAAAGCGAGGTTGGCAGCAGTATCCAGTCGCAAGGGGGCGTCGATGTCGTAGTCGGAAAACTCTGGCGCGATATCTCTCTCGCGGCTGATGATGACCTCGCCATAAAGTCTGATTTCAGTGAAATCTTGATCTTGCATAGGCGACCGGACGCTGTTGCCGCAAAAAGCCGTACCCCCGGTTTTACACTCTTTTATTCACGTAAAGTTCGGTGGAAAAAGCCTCCGTTTCAGGGCTGCTTGGGCAGCAGCGACCATACCGCCGGCACCAGGCTGGCGGCGAGCGCAACCTTGATCAAATCCCCGAGGACGAACGGCAAAACGCCGAACTGCCACGCCTTTTCCACGCCGATGAGGGTGGCCAGCCAGGCAAAGCCCATGGCCATCATGACGATTTCGGCGACCAGCATGGCGTTGAACAACTTGATCGGGTGGCGGTCCCAGCCGCGGTCGGCGGCCCAGCCGACAATGGCCGCCATGACGACGAAGCCGGCGAGATAACCGCCGGTGCCGCCGATCATGTAGGCGATGCCGATGCCCTTTTCAGGCGTGCTTTGGAAGACCGGGAAGCCCATGGCGCCTTCGGCCATGTAGAGAAGCAGGGTAGCGACGCCAAGCCGCAGGCCAAATGCGGTGGCGATCAGCAGGACGGCCAGCGTCTGCATCGAGATGTCGACCGGCCCGAGCACGACTTTCGTCTTGGCCGACAGGGTCAAAAGCAGCGTTCCGGCGATCGCCAGCAAAAGCTGGGTTGCCAGGCGCTGCGCGCCCTCCTGGGGCAAAGCGAGAGAAACAAGCGGGCGCATCGTCGTTGCAAGTGCCATGGTCTTCCCCAATCCGGATTGCCGCAGATCGCGGCCTTGCGTTTTTCTATATTGGCTTCCGTGTTATGCGGCAATCAGTTTTGCCGTCTTCCTGAACAGAGATTCAACGACACCGCCATGGCGCTCAAATTCGACACCAGCTTCGATCCGGCCTATGGCGAGGGCGTCACCGTTGCGCCGGACGTCTTGCGCGTCACCGCCAAAAACCCCAGCCCGTTCACCTTTCACGGCACCAACAGCTACATCGTCGGGCGCGATACGCTGGCGGTGATCGATCCCGGCCCCGATGACGAGGCGCATTTCCAGACGCTGCTCAAGGTGATCGCAAACCGGCCGGTCAGCCATATCTTCGTCAGCCACACGCATCGCGACCATTCTCCGCTGGCCGCCCGGCTGAAAGCGCACACCGGCGCTATTGTACTGGCCGAAGGCCCGCACCGCCCGGCAAGGCCGCTGCGGATCGGCGAGATCAACCCGCTCGACGCCAGCGCCGACACGGTTTTCGTCCCGGAGATCGCGCTGCCCGACAATGCGCTGGTCGAGGGCGATGACTGGACGATCCGGACGGTGCTGACGCCGGGCCACACCGCCAATCACGCGGCATTTGCGCTCGAAGGCACCGGCATCCTGTTTTCAGCCGACCATGTGATGGCGTGGGCGACATCGATCGTGGCGCCGCCGGACGGAGGGATGGCCGACTACATGGCCTCGCTCGACAGGCTGATCGCGCGCGGCGATCGCCTGCTGCTGCCCGGCCATGGCGGCCCGGTGACCGCGCCGCGCAGCTTCATGCGCGGCCTCAAGACCCATCGCAAGATGCGCGAACGGGCGATCCTCGAGCGGATCCGCGACAGCGACCGGACGATCCCGGACATGGTCAAGGCTATCTACCGGGACACCGACCCACGCCTGCATGGCGCCGCCGGCCTGTCGGTGCTTGCCCATCTCGAAGACCTGGTGGCGCGCGGCCTGGTTGCTACCCAGGGTGACCCGGCCATCGACGGCGTTTTTGTGCCAGTGGGGTAGAGAACTATTCAGCCGGCGCGGCACCCACCTGCCCCGCGACCTCCCGGTCGAGCTCGGCCAGAAACTCCACAATCCGCGCGGCGTTGTCGCCGAGGTCGTAGCGGCCGTAGCGGGAGGCTGAGCGCATGTCGACGACGATCGTGTCGCCGTCATTGCTGACCCGGATGGCGACGTCGGCGGGCAGGCCGACCACGAAGCTCCGGGCAACGGCCGATATCGTCACCTCGTCCTGACCGTCCGTCACCGGATATGGCGCAGTAAGTTGCCAATCGCGGCGGTCGAGCACGGTTTCAACGGCGTCGACGACGGTTTCGAAAGGCAGATTGTAGCTATGCCCGGTGACCAGCGGATAGGCGTCGGCCTGCAGGCGCGCTTCGCCCGGCGTTGGCAGCGCGAGCACGTTCATGTCCTTGGTGCGGTCGCTGGTGTCGAGCACTGGCGGATTGTCGAGGTCCGTCGTGATGTCCCTCAGGGGCGGCGTGGTCGCCGCCAAATAGGTGGCAAAGCCGTAGGGCGTCAGCACCAGCAGCGCCAGCAGGGCGCCGACCGAGAGGTCGCGGCCGCCACGGTCACCGAAATGCCACAGCCGGGACAAAGCGAGGCCGGCAAACAGCAAAGCGAACGCGGCAAGCAAGGCGACGATCGCCAGCACCCACAGGAAGGCCGGCGTTTCGACCAGTTCGAAATGATGGCCGGCCAGCACGGTGAGCAGCAGGACCAGGGCAAAAGCGCCCGTGCGCCGCGACCAGCCGGCCGCCTTCGATGTCTGCCGCTCGTCAATTTCCATTGTCTTCAGCACCGCCCCAACCCGCACAGACGCTTAGAGCAAAGGATGCTCAAATTGAACATCCCCTGCCCTAACGTTTTTGCCGCCGGTAGCTTGAAGGTCAAGGAAACGCACGGTCCCGGTCAATCCGTCGGCAGGCGGTAGTCGCTGAACTGCTTGCGCAAGGTGATCTTCTGGATCTTGCCGGTGGCGGTGTGCGGGATTTCACTGACGAAAGCGACGTCGTCGGGCATCCACCATTTCGGCACCTTGCCGTCCATGAACGCCAGTATATCGGCCTTGCTCGGCTCCTTGCCGGGCTTGGCGACCACGACCAGCAAGGGCCGCTCGCCCCATTTCGAATGATGGACGCCGATCGCCGCGGCCTCGGCGACATCGGGATGGCCGACGGCGAGGTTCTCCAGGTCGATGGTCGATATCCACTCGCCGCCCGACTTAATGACGTCCTTGGCGCGATCGGTGATCTGCATGTAGCCGCCGGACTCGATATGGGCGACATCGCCAGTGTCGAACCAGCCGTCCTTGTCGAACTGCTCGGCGCCGACGCCGCCATAATAGGCGCTGGCGACGGCTGGACCGCGCACCTTCAGCCGGCCGAAGGTCTTGCCGTCCCAAGGCAGTTCCTTGTCGTCGTCATCCGTCACCTTCATCTCGACCCCGAAGGGCGGGTAGCCCTGCTTGCCCTGGATATCGAGCCGGTCCTCGCCCTCGAGCGCTTGATACTGCGGCTTCATGGTGCACAGCGTGCCGAGCGGTGACATTTCGGTCATGCCCCAGGCATGGATGACTTCGACACCGTAATTGTCCTGGAATTTCCTGGTGATGGCGCGCGGGCAGGACGAGCCGCCGATGACGACTTTGCTGAGATAGGGAAGCTTCTTGCCGGTCTCTTCCAGATGCTGCAGCAGCATCATCCAGACGGTCGGCACGGCGGCGCTGAAGGTCACCTTCTCGGTGTCGAGCAGCTCGTAGATCGAGGCGCCGTCCATCTTGCAACCGGGCATGACCAGCTTGGCGCCGATCATCGGCGCGCTCTGGCCAAGGCCCCAGGCATTGGCATGGAACATTGGCACGACGGGGAGGATCGTGTCCCGCGCGGAGAGGCCCATGGCGTCGGGCATGGCAGCAATCATGGCATGCAGCACATTCGAGCGGTGGCTGTAGAGCACGCCTTTGGGATCGCCCGTCGTGCCGGAGGTGTAGCACATGCCGGCTGCGGTGTTTTCGCCGAAAACCTTCCAGGCGAAGTCGCCATCGGCCTCGTTCAACCAGTCCTCATAGGCAACCACATTCGGCAGCGTCGTTTCAGGCAGATGCGCCTTGTCGGTCAGGACGATCACCTTTTTCAGCGATTTGACGGCGCCGGCGATCTTTTCCAGCAGCGGCATGAAGGTCAGGTCGACGAAGATCCCTCTATCCTGCGCATTGTTCATGATCCAGACGATCTGCTCGGGGAACAAACGCGGGTTAAGCGTATGGTAGATGGCGCCGATGCCCATGATGCCGTACCAGGCCTCTATGTGGCGCGCCGTGTTCCAGGCCAGGGTCGCGATGCGGTCGCCGAGCACAAAGCCATCGCGCTCCAACCGTTGAGCGACCTTGAGCGCGCGGCGATGAACTTCAGCATAGGTGGTGCGAACGACAGGACCTTCGATCGAGCGCGAGACGATCTCGCGCGTCCCGTGCTGCCGCTCGGCATTGTCGATCAGCTTGTGGCAGAGCAGCGGCCATTCCTGCATCAGTCCGAGCATCTGGTTCCTCCCATTGCTTCCTCGTTTTTCCCGTCTTTTGTTCCATTGTGGGACGAACGGACGGATTGTCCAGCCATGACGTCTCCAACCGTTAACGGCTGAAGCAAGCAGTGATCGAAAGGCGGGGAAAACCGCCACAATCCGGCCATCGTCGACGTTAAGGTTCGTTAACGGGGTAGGGGTGCGGATTGGCGACTGAAAGAGGTTCGCATGGACACGCAGCTCGACGACAAGCAGATCGACGACAGGCAGATCGACGACAGGCAGATCGACGACAGGCAGCTGGCTGACAGCGGGGCCCAAGACGTGCAGTTGGACGATATTCAACTCGACGAAGAGCTTGAAGACACGCTTGCCGCAAGTCTGGCCGATCTCGTGCCGGAGGCCAAAAAGGTCTCCGAAGACGAATTCGTCGAGGTGGTCGGCGGCGCCCTTGAAGCGGTCGGCGGCACGCTGCTGTTCAAAATGTGCGTCCAGAACGAAGGCGAAGGCCAGCATGTCGCCGCCGCATCGATCGGCGATGGCGGCAATCGCCAGTTCCTGCTGCTCACCTTGCCGACAGGCGGCGGCCCACTGAAGGTCGAGACGACGTCAAGAAGCACCAACCCGGTAGCCGGTATTGCCGCGGCCTATGCCGGCCTCATGGACGTGTTCAAGACCGCAGCCTAGCATTCCACGCGGGATCGTTTTTAGTGATCGGAAGGCCAGCTCTGGCCTACTGGCGAAGGCTTGCGCAACGAGTTCTCCAGACACATTTTAGGGACATGGGAAGCAACCCCGCACTCTCTCAATCGGACTGTGCTCCCAATCGAACAAGGAGAACCCCGCATGGACCAGATCGCCAACCCCGCCCCCGGCTTTCAGAGCAATCCCGGCAAGGTCATCACCGTCGAACCCTATCGCGGCACCGTGGTCGTGCGTGCCGGCGATACGGTGATCGCCTCATCGACGCGAGCGAAGCTTCTGTCCGAACCGCCCTACCCCCAGGCATTCTACATCCCCTTCGAAGACATCGATTTCACCCAGCTCGGCAAAACCACCCTGTCGACCCACTGCCCCTACAAGGGCGACGCCAGCTACTGGAGCGTGCTGCGGGCCGGCGAGACCGGCAAGGACGCAATGTGGGGCTATGAGCAGCCCTTCGACGAAATGGCTGAGATTCGCGACCACGGCGCCTTCTATCCCAACAGGGTGACGATCGAAGCAGCACCGGCCTGAGCAAGCGACTCAAGCCGCCGTTGCTCGCTTCGTCATCCCAGGGTCTTCGCGACGGAGCTTCGCTCCTGTTTTCATCCCGGGATGACGAGTTTAGAGGCCTCGGCTAGTCTCAAACGTCGGCGACGTTAGTCCAAAGGCGATGAAACCGCCTGCCGCCGCCTAATCCTAATCAGTCGTCCCGTCGTTGCCGACACCGTCCGCGTCATCCAGCCGCACGAACGTCAGCCCCTTGGCCTTCAGCGCGAGCAGACCTTGCACGACGCCCTCACCGGCGGCGTGGGTCGGCTGGTTGATGTGGGCGATGATGACATCGCCATCCTTGGCGGCGGCGATGCGCCGGGCAGTTTCTTTTGCGCCGAGCAACGAGCCGCCATCGCCGTTGATCGAAAAGCCGGCGACCTTGAAGCCAAGCTTGCGGATCATGGCGATAGCCGACGGGCTGTATTCGGCGGTCGCGCCGCGAAACCATTTCGGCGCCGGCTCGCCGGTGCCAGCGAGAGCGGCAGCGCCCGATTCGACTTCGGCCCGCACCGCTTCCGGGCTGCCGGCGCTGCGGATGCCATAGATCTTACGCGGCGTGTCGACGGCCGGGATGTGATGGCCGCCATGGTTTTCCAGTTCGAACAGGTCCGGATGCGCGCGCATGATCTCGACGACGGCGGCGTTGCGCTTCAGCCAGATACCGGTGACGAAGATCGTCGCCGGAATCCGGTTCTCCACCAGCGCCGACACACTATCCTCAGCCTTCAGATGCAGCGTCGGCTCGACAAGCGGCGCGGCCTGGGCCGAGGACACGGCCAGGATAGATAGCGCCAAGGCGCAAAACAGCTTTTGCAAGGGATGCCTGTCTTGTCTGAGAATGGGCGCTGTCATAGCCGCATCCCACGACCCGCAACAAGGCGGAAATCGGGATAGTGGCCGTGAGAAAGCTGATATCCCGACAATCTGACCGCCGCGCACCGTCAGACGGCGTGTTCCAGTTCCACATGCGTGCGTGACAGGACTTCGCGCACAGCCGCAACGACCGGTTCGACCTCGAGGCGCCAGACACAGCAGGCCTTGCTGGGATCGAGCGGATTGCACAGGCTGCCCGCCACGCAATTGCACGGCATGGATGGCTGCAAGGCGAGGCTGGGCACGCCGACCGGTCCCCAGACGGCCGGGCTGGTCAGGCCGAACAGGCCGACAACCGGCGTTCCGGCCGCTGCCGCCATGTGCATGGGGCCGCTCTCATTGCCGACAAACAGCCGCGCCTGCTGCAACACCGCCAGCAGCGTTTCCAGCGACAGCGTGCCGACGAGGTTGACGATCGACGCGGCACTGGCGAGGATCTGCTCGGCCGGCTTGCGCTCGTCAGGGCCTCCGACGAGTACGAAATCCAGTCCGGTTTCGCGCGAAATCGTGTCGATCACGGCGGCAAAGCGTTCATGCTGCCAGCGCCGGCCGTGAAAACTGGCGCCGGCATGCACCGCGACAAAGCCGTTTGGCCGCAAATGGTGTTTGTCCAGCAATGCCTGGGCCCTCGCCGTCTCCATCGGCAATGGCCGAATCGACGGCACCCGCACGCGCAGGCCGACGCCGAGCGGCTCGAGCGGCGAAAGGTAGCGGTAGAGATAGTGACGTTCGCCAAAACCGAACGGCTCGGCAAAGACATTGGCGGGCTGGCGCTCATGCCAGCGCAGCGGCCTTTCCGGAGGATTGTAGCCGATGCGGGTCCTGGCGTTGAGGAACCTGACGATGAGCCGCGATGTCTTTGAATCGGTAAGGTCGATGGTCAGGTCGAAACGGAATTGGCGCAGCTTGCTGATCATAGAATAGAGCTCGCGCCCACGCTCCAGCGGGGTGCCGCGCATGGCGGCGCGGCGGAAGGTCACGACTTCCGAGGCGATGCCGTGGGCGGTGACGAAACTGGCGAGGCGCGCCTCGCAGAGAAAGACGATCCTGACACCGGGATATTCGAGCTGCAGGTTCTTGGCGAGCGTGGAGGACAGAACAATATCGCCGATGAACTTGGTCTGGATAATCAGGATCGAGCGGAAGGGTCTGGGCGAAATCTGTAACATCTTTTTCTCGGCACCGGGCGGGTTGGGGGGCCGTGAAATTGGGCAGAAACGATGTCGGGATTGCGTGTTGGGCCGCGCACATCGGCGTGAATTTGCTTACAAAATCGTAAGCTTAGCGCCAAACGGCCACGCAGGGGTGGCCGTTTCATTGATACCGAAAGGACTATTTCGAAATCAGGATGCCGCGGCGCTCTTTTTGGGGCGCGGCACTGCTGTTTTGGCAATCTGCACCGCGGCTTGGGCTGCGGCCAATCTTGCGATCGGCACGCGGTAGGGAGAGCACGAGACATAGTCGAGGCCGACCTCTTCGCAGAAGCGGATCGAGGCCGGATCGCCGCCATGTTCGCCGCATATGCCGAGCTTGATGTCGGGCCGCGTCGCCCTGCCCTTCTCGGCAGCCATGCGCACCAGTTCGCCGACGCCCTCGATGTCGAGCGAGACGAACGGGTCCTGCTCGATGATGCCTTTCTGCCGATAGGTCTCGAGGAAGGACGCCGCATCGTCGCGCGAGATGCCGAAAGTGGTCTGGGTGAGATCGTTGGTGCCGAAGGAGAAGAACTCGGCCGTAGCGGCGATGACGTGGGCGCGGATCGCCGCGCGCGGAAGCTCGATCATCGTGCCGGTGAGATAGTCGATCTTGACGCCGGTCTCGTCCATGACAGCCTTGGCGACCGCATCGATGCGCGCCTTGACGTAGTCGAGCTCCTTCACCAGGCCGACCAGCGGCACCATGATCTCGGGAACGACCAGCGCGCCGGCTTTCTTGCCGGCCTCGACGGCTGCCTCGAAAATGGCGCGCGCCTGCATCTCGGCAATCTCGGGATAGGAGACGGCGAGACGGCAGCCGCGATGGCCGAGCATCGGGTTGAACTCGTGCAAGGCTTCGGTGCGCTGCCTGAGCTTGTCGGGCGAGACGTTCATGGCGGCGGCGACCTCCGCCACCTCCGCTTCCGTCTTGGGCAGGAATTCGTGCAGCGGCGGATCGAGCAGCCGGATCGTCACCGGCAGGCCGGCCATGATCTCGAACAGTTCGAGGAAATCCGAGCGCTGCATCGGCAACAGCTTGGCAAGCGCGGTGCGGCGGTCCTTCTCGGTATCGGCCAGGATCATCTCGCGCATGGCGACGATACGCTCGCCGTCGAAGAACATGTGCTCGGTGCGGCAGAGGCCGATGCCTTCGGCGCCGAAGGAGCGCGCCATGCGCGCATCGAGCGGCGTCTCGGCATTGGTGCGCACCTTCATGCGGCGCACCGCATCGGCCCATTCCATGATGGCGGCGAAATCGCCCGACAGTTCCGGCTGCAGCATCGACACGGCGCCCTTCAGCACCTGGCCGTTGCTGCCATCGATGGTGATGATGTCGCCCTTGCGGAAGGTCTGGCCCATCGACATCAGCGTGCCGGCCTTGTAGTCGACACGCAGCGAGCCGGCGCCCGAAACGCAAGGCTTGCCCATGCCGCGCGCGACCACGGCGGCGTGGCTGGTCATGCCGCCGCGCGTGGTCAGGATGCCTTCCGAAGCATGCATCCCATGAATGTCTTCGGGGCTGGTTTCGATGCGCACCAGGATTGCCTTGCGACCTTGCGTCTTCAGATCCTCGGCATCGCCCGAGGAGAAAACAATCTCGCCGGTCGCCGCGCCCGGAGAAGCCGGCAGGCCGACGCCGATGACATCGCGCGCGGCCTTGGGGTCGATGGTCGGATGCAACAGCTGATCGAGCGAGGCCGGATCGATGCGGGCGACCGCCTCCTCCGTCGTGATCAGCTTGTCGCGCGCCATCTCGACGGCGATCTTCAGCGCCGCCTTGGCGGTGCGTTTGCCGGAACGCGTCTGCAGCATCCACAATTTGCCGCGCTCGATGGTGAATTCGAGGTCCTGCATATCGCGGTAGTGCTGTTCCAGGCGGTCGGAGATGTCGACGAAGGAGCGAAACGCGTCCGGCATCAGTTTCTGCAGCGACGGCTTGTCCGAGCCGGCGGCAATGCGCGCCGCCTCGGTGATGTTCTGCGGCGTGCGGATGCCGGCTACGACATCCTCGCCCTGCGCGTTCACCAGGAACTCGCCATAGAGCATCTTTTCGCCGGTCGAGGGATTGCGGGTGAAGGCGACGCCAGTGGCTGACGTCTCGCCCATGTTACCGAACACCATGGCCTGGACATTGACCGCCGTGCCCCAGCTTTCCGGGATGTCGTGCAGGCGCCGGTAGGTGATGGCGCGGTTGTTCATCCAGCTGGAAAACACCGCGCCGATCGCCCCCCACAGCTGCTCGTGCGGGTCCTGTGGAAACGGCCTGTCGAGCTCCTCCTCGACCTTGGCCTTGTAGAGGGCGATGACGCTCTGCCATTCCTGCGCTGTCAGTTCGGTGTCGAGCTCGTGGCCGAGGCTCGCCTTCTGGTCCTCCAGGATTTCCTCGAACACTTCGTGGTCGAGACCCATGACGACATCGGAATACATCTGGATGAAGCGGCGGTAGCTGTCATAGGCAAAGCGGGCATCGCCGGAATCGGCTGCCAGCGCCTCGACCGTCTCGTCATTGAGGCCGAGATTGAGCACGGTGTCCATCATGCCCGGCATCGAGGCCCTGGCCCCGGAGCGGACCGAGACCAGAAGCAGCTTCGACGGATCGCCGAAACGGCGCCCGGTCAGTTGCCCGATATGGTCCAGCGCCTTGACGACGTCGGCCTTCAACGCGGCCGGATAGCTGTTGCCGTTGGCATAATAGGCGTTGCAGACTTCGGTGGTGAGGGTGAAGCCCGGCGGCACCGGCAGGCCAAGACTGCACATCTCGGCCAGATTGGCGCCCTTGCCGCCGAGAAGGTTGCGGTCGCCCGCACGTCCCTCCGCGGCGCCATCGCCGAAGGTGTAGACCCATTTGGTCATGCTCGCCCTCCAAGTCCTCGGAAGATAGAACACCGGGGCCAAGACCCGGTTCCCCCGCGTTCCGACCCGAGCGTTATTATGCTGCAGTGCGAAAGGCAAGGTGTGGCAGCGAAGCCCGGCGACTACAATCGATTAAGCAAAAGCTGCGTCGAAAAGACTTGCCGGATCGCTGCCCAGGATATAGAACATATAGGGAACAAGTTGGGAGCAGCGTGATGAAACTCAACGGAAAACTCGACTATCTCGAACTGCCCGCGACGGGCGCAACGCTGGACAGCGTCAAGGCTTTCTACAGCGCCGCCTTCTCGTGGTCGTTCACCGATTACGGGCCGACCTATTCAGCCTTCGGCGAAGGGCTCGATGGCGGCTTCCAGGCCGATGCAGGCGAGGCTCCGGCGAAACCATTGCCGGTGCTCTATTCGCAGGATCTGGAAGCAACCCTCGACGTTGTCGAAAGCGCCGGCGGCACGATCGTCAAGCCGATATTCTCGTTCCCGGGCGGCAGGCGGTTCCATTTCACCGATCCCGCTGGCAACGAGTTGGCGGTCTGGGGCGAATAGCGCGTCCCCGCGCCAAGCGGTGGATCAGTTTTGCACAGTGGCCAACTCGGCATTGAGCTTTCGTGCCGCTCGTCCTATAAGGCCGCGCGCAGCGGGCAAAGCTCGTTTGCTGGGGCGTCGCCAAGTGGTAAGGCATCGGTTTTTGGTACCGACATTCCCAGGTTCGAATCCTGGCGCCCCAGCCAAATCACATGCCTTTGGAATCAATGATTTACCGACCTTGTCGATGGCTGCCGTCAGGAGCTATCTGACTCCCACGCGACCCCGACTCCGTTGACAGAGCCGGGGCCGTGCGGAGAGGATCAGTAATCGTTGTCGTCCTGGATGACGACGGGATGATGCCGATGATGTCGATAATAGCGATGATGGCTGCGCTCGATCGAGCCGGTCACGATGACCGTATCCCGGCGATGATGTCTGCGGCCGTGGTCGTAGAAGGCAACCGTGCCGTGTCTGCGGTGATGAAGGCGTTGACCCTGGTCATTGATGACCTTTACGCTCCTGTGATGATGTCGATGGTGGGTCGTGATGACCACGTCAGCTTCGGCTGCCGGAGCTATCGTCGGCATGGCAATGAACAGCGCCAAGGCGCTCACGATCATTGTTTTCATTGTAATATCTCCATCTGCTAATTATCCCTTCGCGGGGATAACCGCGTCCCATCCCTTTGGTTCCGAGTAGCGTCGTTGGTCCACGGGCGCGATCAGTGACGGCTGCTCCCGCGCAACACGGCGTGTGAAGGAAGGAATTGCAACAACAGCTCTTGTTGGCAAATTCTGGTGAGCACGCTCTTTCAAGCCGACCACCAAGGTTACGCAACTCGACAAAGCAGCGCTGCGCACGACCATTCCATGTCGTCGCGTTCGATCTCCTGATCTGTGACGGGAAACACTTGTCTTGCGAGGAAGACCGTCGGCACAATTTGTGAGATTTACGAGACCAATCAGGCCATCTTAGATCGCCTAAGTCGGGCCGTCTCAGATCCCGTAAGAAAGTGCAAGGTAAACCACCGGCGCCAAGATCAGCAGAACCGCGATTCCGATAACCACTGCGATTGCCAGGCGCTCTGTTCGCCTGACAAGCTCAGCGACCTTGTCGTCGTCAGCCGATGGTATGAGGTCAAGAACGGAAGAAACCTCCGCAGGACTGTCGTTGTCGTTTGCGGGTCGGGTTGCGCCGTCACGCACAGATCTCTGGACAAAGGTCACTGTTAGCCTCGCTATTGAAACGCACGCCGTTGGCGGTGTCACGACAATCGGGTGCCCGCTAACCTCTCAGGAATGGCGGGCACCCGATTGACCACCGATGAAGGGACTCATGCTCGGCAGCCCGGTTCCAATGTATCGGGAGGGCATAGGTTGCCCGCCTTCAGGCCTATGGCTCCGACGTCAGGACTTCAGTCATACCCTGTTCGGACCTTGGTCTGGCAATCGACGAAGCGATGGCCGCCATTTTGTTTCGACGCAGAAAATGCGGGAACATTAGTAGGCTCTTACGAGTTCACTCCCAGCAACTAGTTCGGGAGAGATACGGTGAACAACATAATCTGGCTCATCGGAGCAGTCGTTATCGTGATTGCGATACTGAGCTTCCTGGGCTTCCGATAAACGTGGCAGCTGAATTGCGGTCGGAGCCTATTGCCATCTGCGCCTTGTAGGCATCGCTTTCGCGTTGGCCGGGCGCTTTGCATGTGGGCTTTGGCGTTCGCTCTCAGGTGGCGCTTAAATTCCTTCTCTTCGAACCTTACAGAATGCGCGTCGCAAGCAGGTCGCAAGGGCGACGGTCCTATTGCAACAGTCGGATCGACGCCATCGCCGACGAAATCAACAAAGCATGCTGCGTCAGCTCGCCTCGCGCATCGCCTCGGCGGCCTGCAGATCGACCGAGACCAGTTGGCTGACGCCCTGCTCGGCCATGGTCACGCCGAACAGGCGGTTCATGCGCGCCATCGTGATCGGGTTGTGGGTGATGATGACGAAGCGCGTCTCGGTGGTCGCGGCCATTTCGTCCATAAGGTTGCAGAAGCGTTCGACATTGTGATCGTCGAGCGGCGCGTCGACTTCGTCGAGCACGCAGATCGGCGCCGGATTGGTCAGGAACACGGCAAAGATCAGCGACATCGCCGTCAGTGCCTGCTCGCCGCCGGACAGCAGCGTCATGGTCTGCGGCTTCTTGCCGGGCGGACGTGCCAGGATTTCGAGCCCGGCTTCGAGCGGGTCGTCGGATTCGATCAGCTGCAGTTCGGCCGTGCCGCCACCGAACAGATGCGAGAACAGCCGCTGGAAATGGCCGTTGACCACCTCGAAAGCGGCAAGCAGCCGTTCGCGGCCTTCGCGGTTCAGGCTCTGGATCGCTTGCCTGAGCTTGCGGATCGCCTCGATGATGTCCTCGCGCTCGGAGACGATGGTCTCCAGCCGGTCCGACAATTCCTTCTGCTCTTCCTCGGCGCGCAGATTGACGGCGCCGAGCCGCTCGCGCTCAACCTTCAGCCGGTCGAGCTGGCGCTCGATCTCGGCCATTTCCGGCATCGGGCTGTCGGCTTCCAGGCCAGTATGGCGAATGACCAGATGCGGCGGCGTGTTCAGCGTTTCCTGGATGCGCGCCTCGACCTCGAGCCGGCGCTCATCGGCGGCGGTCAATCGCTCTTCGGCGCGGACGCGGGTTTCGCGGGAATCGGCCAGCGACTGGATGGCCGCGGTGGCGGCCTTGTCCAGCTCGGCCTGCTTGTTCTCGGCCTCCTGCAAACGGTCGGCGGCCGCCTTGCGCAAGGTCTCGGCCTCGGTCAGCTGCGACAGCAGCGCGCGCCGCCTGGCGTCGATCTCGTCGGGGGCGTCGGCCAGCGTTTCGCGCTCGGCCTCGGCCTCGGCCCTGCGCTCGCCCAGCGAGGCAATCTGCGTCGAGGCGTTTTCGGCCCGCTGCAACCAGTTGCTGCGCTCGGCGCCGATGGCGTCGAGCCGGCGCGTGCGCGCCTCGGCTTCGCGGCGCAGGCCTTCATGGACGGCGCGCGCGTCGGCCAAGGTTGCGCGATCGCGGCTGACATTGGCGGCGGATTGTTCGAGCTGAAGTTGCAGGTCGCCGAGATCGGGGGCGTCCTGCAGCAGCATTTCGGCCTCGGCGAAGGCGGCGGCCGTCTCTTCATGGCTGTCGACGATGCGCGCGCGCGCCTCGTCGAGCGCGGCGCGGCGGCTTGCCAATTCGCCGCCGGCCTTTTCGGCCTCGGCCAAGGCGTTGCGGGCGGCGTCCAGGCCGTGCTGGGCATCGCGCCCGGCCTGGCGGGCATTGCGTTCGGCCTCACTCGCCTGGCGGAGTGCCTGTTCGGCCTGGGCAAGGGCGGCTTCGGCCTCGCGCACGATCTGCGTCGCCTGTACCGCCTCCGCATCGAGCTCGGCCAGCCGGTTCTTCTGCGCCAGCCTTTGCGCGGCCGCGGTCGGTGCATCGGCGCTGGCGGTCAGCCCGTCCCAGCGCCACAGCGCGCCGTCGCGGCTGACCAGCCGCTGGCCGGGAGCGAGCAGAGCCTGCAGCCGGCGGCCGTCAGAGGTGTCGACAATGCCGATCTGCGCCAACCGTCGGGCAAGCTGCGAAGGCGCGCGCACCACGCTGGCGAGGCTCTTGAGGCCTTCCGGCAAGGCCGCATCGCCTGATTGAACCTGGCTTTCGCCCCAGTGCACCGGCGCGCTGCGGTCGAGCGGCACGTCGAGATCCTCGCCAAGCGCAGCACCAAGGGCCGTCTCATAGCCGCGTTCGACGCTGAGTTGCTCCAGCACCGACGGGAAAAGATCGCCGCTGGCGGCATTGAGGATCTTGGCCAGCGTGCGGGCTTCGGTCTCGATGCCGGCGAGTTCGGCCCTGGCATCCTGCAGCGGCGGACGGGCGGCACTCTCGGTGGCGCGCGCCTCGGCGACCGCCTGTTCGGCAGCAATGGCGCCGGCCTCGGCTTCCTCCAACCGGGCGAGCGCGTCCTCGACCAAAGCGCGCTTCTCGGCGGGATCGGGCAGGCCGGCGACTTTCGAGACGATCTCCGATAGCTCGCGGTCGACATCGGCCAGCTGGCGGGCAAAGCGATCGCGGCGTTCGGCGGTGTCGCGCAGCGTGCGCTCGATCTGGTTGCGCGAGGCGGCGGCCTCTGCTCGTTCGGCGGTCAGCGCCGCGAGCTTTGCTTCGCTTGTTATAAGCGTTGCGCCGGCCTGCTCGAAAGCGGCCCGCGTCGTGGCTTCGCGCTCGGCGGCGCCGGCATTGTCTGAGTTGAGCGTGGCTTCTTCCTCGCGCAGGCGCTCAAGAATATCCGCATTGTCGCGGACCATGCGCTCCTCGCGGGCGATGTCGCCGTCGAGCTGCTGCAGCCGGCGCTCGAGTTCGGCCTGGCGGGCGCGGATGCGGCCTGCCTCCTCCTCGATCTGCGCCTTGGCGATCGACAGGCGCTGGAAGGCGGCAGCCGCGGCGGCCTCGGCATCGCGCAGATCGGGCAGCCGGTGGGCACCGATGCCTTGCTCACGGGCGGCAGCCATCTGGGCGGCGGCGCGGTCGCCGACCAGAGCTGTGGCAACCGCCAATGCCGACCGCGCATCGCCCTCCTGGGTTTTGGCCAAGGTCCAGCGCAGATGCAAGAGCGTGGCTTCCGCCTTGCGGATATCGGCCGACAGGTTCTTGAAGCGCGATGCCTGGCGCGCCTGGCGCTTCAGGCTTTCGATCTGGCTTTCCAGTTCGCCGACGACGTCGTCCAGCCGTTCCAGATTCTGTTCGGCCGCCTTCAGCCGAAGCTCGGCCTCGTGACGGCGCGTGTGCAGGCCGGAAATGCCGGCGGCTTCTTCGAGCAGCGCGCGGCGCGCCTGCGGCTTGGCCTGGATCAGTTCGCCGATGCGGCCCTGTCCGACCATGGATGGCGAGCGCGCGCCGGTCGACTGGTCGGCGAACAGAAGCTGCACGTCCTTGGCGCGGGCTTCCTTGCCGTTGATGCGGTAGAGCGAGCCGGCTTCGCGCTCGATTCGGCGCGACACTTGCAATTCATCGGCGTCGTTGAAGGCGGCGGGCGCGGTCCGGTCGCTATTGTCGAGGAACAGCGTGACTTCGGCGGTGTTGCGGGCCGGGCGCGTTCCCGAGCCGGAAAAGATCACGTCGTCCATGCCGGACGCGCGCATGTTCTTGTATGAGCTTTCGCCCATCACCCAGCGCATCGCCTCGACAAGGTTCGACTTGCCGCAGCCATTCGGCCCGACAATGCCGGTCAGGCCGCGTTCGATGACGAACTCGCCGGGTTCGACGAAGGACTTGAAGCCGAGGAGGCGAAGGCGCGAAAACTTCATTCGCGCCTGCCTGGAAGGCACAAAGGTGCGCTGACGCCAAAGCGCAGTCGCTCCGGCGCCGCCTGGACGTCAGAGCAGAGGGTCGATGATGGCCGATATTTCCTCAATCGACATCGCACCTTTGTAGGTTTTCCCGTTGATGAAGAAGGTCGGTGTCGAGTCGACCTTGAATTCATCGGCGCCGCGCTTCTGGACCGATCTCACATCGTCCAGAAGTTTCTGGTCCGTCAAGCAGGCCTCGAAGGACTCCTGTGTAAAACCGGCGAGCTTGGAGATCTGCAGCAGCGCATCCTTGGTATTGTTGACGCCGACCCAGTTGGCCTGCTGCTTGAACAGCACGTCGACCATCGGGAAATAATTGTCCTTCGAACAGCGCGCCAGCATGAAACCGGCCTCGGCGCTCGGATCGAACGGGAATTCGCGCAGGATGTAACGCGCCTTGCCGGTGTCGATGTATTTGGTCTTCAACTCAGGGAAGGTGGTCGCCGCGAAATGCGCACAATGCGGGCAGGTCATCGAAGCATATTCGACGATGGTGACCTTGGCGTCATCCTTGCCGAGCTGCTTGTCGGGCAAAGCGCCGGGCTTCAGCAGTTCGGCCATGTCGACATTGCCGGAAGACTCCGGGACCTTGACGGCGGCCGGAGTGGCAGGCGTCGAAGCAGGCGCGGGAGCCGCAGGCTTCACATCCGCTGCTTTGGCGTCCTCGCCTGAATCGCTGCATGCGGCGAGCATAGCCACTGCCGGAATGACGGCCAGCGAAGACAGGAGGTTTCTGCGGGACAAGCTACGGTTCATGCGAATCACCTGACTGTGGTTTGATTTTGCAACGCAAAGGCTAGAAAAGGCGAGAGTTGGCGGGAATTAAGGCATCGCCGTCCCCATTCCAATCGCCAAACTCTACATGCAGGATCACGAATGCGCGAGATAGATGACGCGTTCATGACCGACTGATTACCGGTTGATTACCTTGGCCGCTTCCTTTGGCCAAGAATTGTGGCGCCAAGACGCTCCAGCGAGGCGCGCAAGCCTTCATCCTCGATCTTGCCGACGGTATCGGACAATTTGGCCTTTTCGACAGAAGTCAGTGCTCTCGGCGTCGGTTTCGGCCGGGCTTTGTCCCTCAGCACCGGCTTTTGCACGATCCGGATCCTGCCGATCGCGTTGAAGCCGAGAAAGGCATTGACGCGGTTGATGATCTCGCCGGTCTCGTGCTGTAGGTGCAGCGCGGCCATGCCCTCGCAGGCGATGACCAGCACCGCCGGCTCGAACGGATCGTCCTCATGCATGCGGCGCGGCCACTGGATTTTTTCGGGGCGCGAATGGCCGGCGAGCCTGGGGCCGGCGATCTCTTCCCATGACTGCACCAGCCCGATCGAAATGCCGGCCCGCTTGCGCAGCACGGGGTCGAGGATCGCGGTCGCGAGATCGCTCACCGGAACGGGATTGCCGTAAGGCGTTCTCCCTGCCATGTACGTTCTCCAGCCACGCTCCTCACCAGCCTAGAGCCAGCCCGCGATCAATGGCACTGCACGAACAGACCCGCAAGGCCGCATCCGGACCAACTCTATCGGGAGAGATCGCCGCGCGTCTGCTTGCCTGGTACGACGCGCACCATCGCGAACTGCCGTGGCGGATCACGCCGCACGCCGCGGCCGGCGGTGCACGGCCGGACCCCTATCGCATCTGGCTTTCGGAAGTGATGCTGCAGCAGACCACGGTCGAAGCGGTAAAATCCTATTTTCGCGCCTTTGTCGAGAAATGGCCTGATGTGAAGGCGCTGGCGGCTGCGCCGGCCGAGGATGTGATGAAGGCCTGGGCCGGGCTCGGCTATTATTCACGGGCGCGCAACCTCAAGGCCTGCGCCGATCTGGTTGCGAGCCAGGGCGGCCGTTTTCCCGACAACGAAACGGGATTGAGGGAATTGCCGGGGATCGGCGCCTATACGGCGGCGGCGATCGCGGCGATCGCCTTCGACCGTCCGGCGGCGGTCGTCGACGGCAATGTCGAACGTGTCATCTCGCGGCTCTATTCGATCGCAACGCGGCTCAGCGAGGCAAAGCCTGAAATCCGCGCGCTCGTCGCAAGACTGGTTCCGCAGACAAGGCCGGGCGACTTCGCCCAGGCAATGATGGACCTTGGCGCCACGATCTGCACGCCAAGACGGCCGCGCTGCATGCTGTGCCCGGTGCGCGAGGATTGCAGCGCCATCCTGTCCGGCGACCCCGAGCGCTTTCCGGTCCGCCTGCCCAAGGTCGACAAACCACTCAGGCGGGGTGCCGCCTTCGTCGCCGAGCGCGGCGACGGCGCCATCCTGTTGCGCAAGCGGCCTGACAAGGGCCTGCTCGGCGGCATGACCGAGGTGCCGACCACAGGTTGGACAGCGCGGATCGACGGTGCAACCACTTCGGAGGCAGCGCCCTTCCCTGCCGACTGGCGGCGCGCTGGAGAGATCGCGCATGTCTTCACCCATTTCGCGCTCGAGCTCGAAGTTTTTCACGCTCAAGTGAAAAGTGATGCGCCGGAAGGGCATTTCTGGTCGCTGGCCCATGACATTTCCGGAGAAGCGCTGCCGACCGTCATGAAAAAGGTCATCGAAGCAGCGATACCGGGCGCAACCAAAAAACACCGCCCAATTGACTAGCATTCGCTTTGAAAGGCCAGAAATGACTGAAATCCGCCATATCGTGTTCGACATCGGCCGCGTCTTGCTCCACTACGATCCGAACATTCCGTTCAGCCGCCTCATTCCCGATGCCGAAGAGCGCAAGTGGTTCTTCGACAATGTCTGCACGCATGACTGGAACATCGAGCAGGATCGTGGCCGGACGTGGGAAGAGGCGGAAGCGCTGCTGATCGCGGATTACCCGGATCATGCTGAAAACATTCGCAATTTCCGGCGCTATTGGAACGACATGGTGCCGCATGCCTATGAGGACAGCGTCGCCATCATGCTCGGCCTGATCGAGAGCGGCCGCGACGTGACCATGCTGACGAACTTCGCCGCCGACACGCTTGCCGAGGCAAGACTGCGCTTCGATTTCCTTAGCCGCCCGCGCGGCGTGACCGTGTCGGCCGATATCCGTGAGATCAAGCCCGACCGCGCCATCTACGACCATCACGTGGTCGCGTTCGGCCTGGAGCCCTCCGCCACGCTGTTCATCGACGACAGCCCCAGGAATGTCGACGGAGCCAGGGCGGCTGGCTGGAATGCTGTGCTGTTCACAGATGCAAAAACGCTCAAGGCGGACCTAGAGCGGTATGGCATCGCGACCTGAGCTACGCAGAGGGGTCGAAGGTAGCGCTTTATGGCGCCCCCCTCTGCCCTGCCGGGCATCTCCCCCACGAGGGGGGAGATTGGCAGCCTCGCCGACGGCTCTTTCTTACAACGTTGAAGGTTGGCGAAAACAATGAAGCGCGCGATCTCCCCCCTCGTGGGGGAGATGGCCGGCAGGCCAGAGGGGGGCGCCGTAGGGCGCCGACCTTTATGTGGTAGCGTCAGGCCCCTGCCCGTTCCATGCCGAGCCTGGCGATGCGGCGCAGTTCGTCGATCGGGGTCAGGCCGCCCGAGCGCTCATAGTGCCAGAAGGTCCAGCCATTGCAGGCGTCCAGGCCCTGCACTTCGGCGCCGATCTTGTGGATCGAGCCGGCGCTGTCACCGATGGCAACCGTGCCGTCGGCGCGTACCTTGGCCGACCAGCGCTTCTTGGCATCGTAAAGCGTGGCGCCGGGCTGCATAAGCCCGGTATCGATGAGGCTGACAAAGGCGACGCGCGGCTCGGCGCGCTTGCCGGTGAGCACGGTGAGATCGGCGGTTTCCAGCGGCCGCACGGCATCGATGCGCTCATTGGCGGCGTCGATATAGGCCTGCTCGCGCTCGATGCCGACGAAATGGCGGCCAAGCCGCTTGGCCACGGCGCCGGTTGTGCCGGATCCGAAGAACGGGTCGAGCACGATGTCGCCCGGCTTGGTCGAGGCCATCATGATGCGGGCGAGCAGCGCTTCCGGCTTCTGCGTCGGATGCAGCTTGTCGCCATTGTCGTTCTTCAGCCGCTCGCCGCCAGTGCAGATCGGGAACAGCCAGTCGGAGCGCATCTGGATGTCGTCGTTCGATGCCTTCATGGCTTCGTAGTTGAAGGTATAGCCCTTGCCCTTCTGGTCGCGCGAGGCCCAGATCATGGTCTCATGCGCGTTCTGGAAGCGGCGACCGCGGAAATTAGGCATTGGGTTGGTCTTGCGCCAGACGACATCGTTGAGGATCCAGAAGCCGAGATCCTGCATCTTGGCGCCGACGCGGAAGATGTTGTGGTAGGAGCCGATGACCCAGATGGTGCCATTCGGCTTCAGCACGCGGCGTGCCGCCAGGAGCCAGGCGCGGGTGAAGGCGTCATAGGCCTCGAAACTCTCGAACTGGTCCCAGTCATCGTCGACGGCGTCGACCTTGGACTGGTCGGGCCGGTGCAAATCGCCGTCGAGTTGCAGATTGTAAGGCGGATCGGCGAAGATGACGTCGATGGATTTTTCCGGCAGCCGGTCGAGCGCGGCGACACAATCGCCCTTGAGGATCGTGTCCAGCCACTCGGATTGCTGGGGGGCGTGGGAGAGGTCGGCGAGAAGACGCACGGCAGACATTTTTACACCCAAGGCACGCGTTACTGTTTACTCCCCATTATGGTTACCGATCAGCGTAAATATTCGGTGAAGGACGCAACGGTCCAGGCAGCCCTGACGTCGTCAATTTGCGCAGCCCGGCCCGTTGGTGTATGTCGCGCCGCTTGAGCCTTGCCGGGCCTCCATCACCCTCCCTCGTTCGGATTGCCATGCCCCAGCCAGATCTTGTCATCTTCGATTGCGACGGCGTGCTCGTCGATTCCGAAATCATCGCAGCCCGCGTCGAGGCCGAATTGCTGACCTTGGCCGGATATGAAATCTCGGCTGAGGAATACGCCGAAACCTATGCCGGACTGACCTTCAAGGACATCATGATGCGGGTCGAGCAAAAATCCGCCATCCCGTTCCAGGCCTCGATGATCGACCGGGCCGAAGAGCTCGTCGACCGCAAACTGCGCAGCGACGTGCGCGCCATCGACGGCGTGCGCGAGGCGGTCGCCGCGGTCACCGCGCCGCGCTGCGTCTGCTCGAACTCACGCTTGGAGCGGATCGAGTTCATGCTCGAGAAAGTGGGCCTGCTGCCGTTCTTCGCCGGCCGGATTTTTTCAGCGCTGGAAATACCAAGCAAGAAAACCAAGCCCGCGCCGGATGTGTTCCTGATCGCGGCGCAGCAACTCAACGCCAATCCGGCAAACACCTTCGTCATCGAGGATTCGGTGCACGGCGTCACCGGCGCCAGGGCCGCTGGCATGCGCGTGATCGGCTTCACCGGCGCCGCGCACAGCTATCCCGGCCATGCCGATGTGCTGACCGAAGCCGGCGCCGAAACCGTCATCCGCCGCTGGGCCGAACTGAAAAGTGTGGTTGCCGCTCTGTCGGAATGGTCGGACGCCTGAACCGATCAGTCCTTGGCTTTGGCCGACTTGGCCGGTTTCTTCTTTGCCCTGTTGTAGGCAATCGCGGCACGGACGAGCGCTTTCAGCGCATCCGCATCGATCTCGTCGCCCTCCGCCACATCGATGGCGCGCCACACCTTGCCGTTGAGCCCGTTGTTGAACAGCCTGTCGGGATCCGGCAGGCTGGCGCCGTGAGAAAAGGTCAGCTTCACCTTGTCCTTGTGAGCGTTGCCGACGGCGATCATGCCGTCGCGTGACCATACCGGGCTGCCCATCCACTTCCACTCCTCGATGATTTCCGGGTCGGCGTCGAGGATGGTCTTGCGCAGGCTGGCCAACGTCTTGCCCCGCCAATCGTCCAGCTCCCGGATTCGGGCATCTATCCGCTCGGAGGCAGAGGCGCCTCCCTCGTCCTTGCTCGACATGCTGACCTTCATGGTCTGCCTCCGTTCACATCTTCTCGCCGGGCAATCGGCTGGCCTGGCTCACCCAGGAGGCGAAGCGGGCTTCGTCGATCTCTTCGCCTTCATGGATGTCGAGATAGCGCACTTCCTTTTGCCTGGAACCGCCGGGAGGCACAGGATCGAGCGACGTGCCGCGAAAGAAGGCGACTTTGACGTATCTGGTGAAGCAATGCAGGCTGAGGAACCAACCCTCGCCCTCGATGCCATAGAACGGTGAGTTCCACTTCACCGCCTTGCAGACGCTGGGGACGGCGCTGACGATAAGTGCGTCGATCCAGCGCCCGACATCGCTTTTCCAGCCCGGCATGGCAGCAATATAGGCCTGCACCGGAGCGTCCCCATAGGCCTTCGGGATCTGCGGGTTGCCGCCCGAAAGCAGGACCGGCTTTTCCGGCTTGTCTGGGGCCGGTTTTGCGACCTTCGATTTTCCCGGCGCCTTGGCCATGTCCTACCCTTGCGCGCCCTGCTCGCCACGCGATCTCGCGACGTAAGGCAGCACGAACATGTAGAGGCCGCTGAACAGCAGCAGGAATAGCGGCAGCAGCGGCGAATAGACCACCCAGGCCGGAGGTTGCCCGAACGCCATGGTGATGAAATTGGCTGCCACGGTCAGCGTAAAGATGATCGACAGCCAACGATGGGTTTGACGTATCCATTTGCTCAAATTCATTGCAACCTCCTCTTGAAACCAGCGCCTACCAACGCGCCAGCTGGGTGATCTGGATCAGATTGCCGCAGCTGTCGTTGAGCTGGGCGATGGTCGAGCCGGTCACTTCTGTCGGCGCCATGGCGAACGCACCGCCGCGTCCCTTGATGCGCTCGTAATCACCCTTGACCTCGTCGGTGAACAGCATGAGCGCGGGCTGCCCCTGCTTGAAGATGGCCTGCTGGTAGGCCTTGGCGGCCGGGTTGTCGTTGAGCGCCAGCTGTAGCTCGGCTCCCTCGGGCTCATCGGGTGAGATGACGGTCAGCCAACGAAAAGGCCCATTGCTGAAGTCGGCCTTCACGGCAAAGCCCAGCACGTCGGTGTAGAAGCGCAGTGCGTTGTCCTGGTTGTCCACATAGACGCTGGTCAGCTTGATCTTCATCGATTTACTCCTTTTTGCATTCGGTGCCCCGCGATCAGGGCATGGTACCGGCAGGCTTCAATCCGGCTTCGCCAGGACCTGCTCCAGCTTGGTGAGGAATTGCTGCCACCCGGCCCTGGCGCCGCCATAGGCCTGCTTCTGGCTCGGATGGAAGCCCGACTGCTCGACGCGCAGATGGGTTCCCGAGCTCGTGGGTGTGAGCGTGAACGTCACCACGCTCGTCAGATTGTAGGCGGCATCCTCATGCGCAAAATCCCAGCTGTAGGACAGCGTCCTGTTTTGCTCGATGGCCAGCACCTCGCAGTCGAGCACGCCGCCCCAGTCGCCGCGAAGATTGAAGCTGTGGCCGACGACAGGCTTGAAATCGTTCTTCATGAGCCATTCCTCAATCAGATGCGGCTGCGTCAACGCGCGCCAGATCTTCTCCGCCGGCCAGGATATTTCACGTTCGACGACGACGGTGCGCAGCTCGGGATTGCTCACTGGTCCATCCTTTTCAGCAGGCTCTCGAGATCATCGAAGCGGCTCTCCCAGAATCCAGTCATTTGAACTGTCCAGTCGGTCAGCGGGCCAAGTGCCGCGGGCTGGGCGCTGTAGTGGGTCTGGCGTCCGGCGTGGCGGTCACGCACCAGGCCGGCCAGCTTCAGGACGCCGAGATGCTTCGACACCGCCGGTTGCGAGACCCCGGACTGCGCCGTCAGCGCCCCCACGGTCTGCTCACCTTGGCGGCACAAGCGCTCGAAGATGGCCCGCCGGGTCGGGTCGGCAAGCGTTCTGAACAAAGTATCGTGGGCGTCCGGCATCGGGATCAATAACCTGCGAGCTATTGATTGACGTATAACCGCCGGGATATGGATGAGTCAAGTGCGCTGGCGGAATGGATCGAGATTAAAGCGCAGACGCGACCTGCCGCAGGCGCACGCCTGCAGGATTACGATCGGATCGTTTGGATCTTTCAAAGAGTTGACCGGCACCGTCGCAGCAGCGACGGTGCCCAGGCGCTTAGTTCGTCGCGGGAGCGCGCTTCTTTTTCTTGCCGGACTTCTTGTCCGCCGCCGCCGGCGCGGTGTCGTCATAGCCGGCATAGACAGTGTAATCCCGGGCGGAGGGTTCGGGCACGACGACGTTGGGATCGGTGAACACGAACTGGGTGGCGGTCGAGGGATCGCTGACCTGGATCTGATAGGGGTGAATTTGCGAATAAAGCACGTCGGGGCCGTGCATGACGGCAATGCGGATCGGCATGGTGATGGTGCCGGGGGCGAACAGCGGTCCCGGCACGATCTTGCCGGCAACGCCAACCTTCATCGTCAACTGGCCGTTGGCACGGCTGCAATCGCGGCTCACATCGCTGATCGAGGCCTGGTAGATGATCTTGGCCGGATCCTTGTTCGGATCGACGATGGAGCCGTCAGGCGCCGTCTGCGCGGCGGCAGCGGCCTCGGCATCCTGTGCCGCATCAGCCTTTTTCTTTCTCGGCTGCGGCGCGCCCTTGGCGTAGGTATTGAAGTAGGCGGTGCCATCGCGCACCGTCACTTTCGGGCAGTAGGCCTGCAACTGGCTGGCGAGAACCTTGGGATCCTGCGGCGGTATTGGCGCATTCGGGTCGGTCTTCTTGCCGAAACCGAGATTGAGGATGCCATTGTCGCTCGATTGGCAACCGGCGGCGGCAAGCATAAAGCCGGTGAGCGCCAGACCCGCGACAAAGCGACGGTTGAACTTGTGAAACGCCATGAAACTGCACTTCCCTCTCGCAAAGTTGGTGACGTATAGCAACGCCACGGCAAAAATGCGACTGAGCCGGCTCGGAAAATTAACCAATTGCCGTGGATGAACCGGCGGCAGCAATGGACCTTGACGATGCGCTATGTGAGTACCCGCGGGGATGCACCCGTGCTTGGATTTGCCGACGCGGTGCTGGCGGGGCTGGCCCGCGACGGCGGGCTTTATGTGCCGCAGACATGGCCGCAGTTTTCGGCAGCCGAGATCCGCGCCATGCGCGGCCTGCCCTATGCGGACCTCGCCATCCGCGTGCTGACGCCGTTCCTCGGCGGCGAGATCGCCGCACCCGTCTTCGAGCGCCTGGTGCGAGAAGCCTATGCCACCTTCCGCCACCGGGCCGTCTGCCCGCTGGTGCAGACCGGCGCCAACACGTTCATCCTTGAACTCTTCCACGGTCCGACGCTGGCCTTCAAGGACGTTGCCATGCAGCTGCTTGCCCGGCTGATGGACCATGTACTGACTGAGCGCGGCCAGCGCGCAACCATCGTCGGCGCGACCTCGGGTGACACCGGCGGCGCCGCCATCGATGCCTTCGCCGGCCGCGACCGAACTGACATTTTCGTGATGTTTCCGCATGGCCGCGTCTCGCCGGTGCAGCAGCGGCAGATGACGACATCGACGGCCACCAACGTCCAGGCGCTGGCCATCGAAGGCAATTTCGACGATTGCCAGGGCCTGCTGAAGGATATGTTCAACGATCATGGTTTTCGTGATCGCGTGTCGCTGTCGGGCGTCAATTCGATCAACTGGGCCCGCATCATGGCCCAGATCGTCTATTATTTTTCCTCGGCGCTTTCGCTCGGCGCGCCGGACAGGCCGGTCTCCTTTACCGTGCCGACCGGCAATTTCGGCGATATTTTCGCCGGTTACGCCGCCAAGAAGATGGGCCTGCCGATCGAGCGGCTGATCGTCGCCACCAACGACAACGACATATTGGCGCGCACTTTCGCGACCGGTGAATACCGCACCAAGGGTGTGTTTGCGACGACGTCGCCATCGATGGACATCCAGGTATCGTCGAACTTCGAGCGACTGCTGTTCGAGGCCTGCGACCGTAACGCAGAGACGGTGCGGCGTTACATGGCCGGCCTCAAGCAATCCGGCGCCTTCACCATCGAAACCGCAGAAATCGACCGGATGCGGTCCGAATTCGACGCCGGACGCGCTGATATGGACGAGGTTGCCGCCACCATCCGTTCAACGCTCGAATCCAGCAATTATCTGCTCGATCCGCACACGGCCGCGGCCGTGCATGTCGCCGCCGGCAAGGCTGACGGTGCAGTGCCGATGGTGGTGCTGGGCACGGCGCACCCGGCCAAGTTCCCGGCCGCGGTCGAAGCCGCCTGCGGCGTGTCGCCGGCCCTGCCCGCATGGCTGGGGTCCTTGATGTCAGCCGACGAAAAGTACACGGTACTTCCATCCGACCTGAAAATGGTGGAAGATTACGTGAGCCGCCACTCAAGGGCAGCGCGTTAGGGAGTACTTGCCATATGGGTGTTGAGGTAAGCCGTCTGTCGAACGGCCTGACAGTCGCCACCGAAACCCTTCCAAGCCTCGAATCCGTTGCCCTTGGCGCCTGGGTCAAGTCCGGCGCCCGCAATGAGCGTGACGACGAGCACGGAATGGCCCATCTGCTCGAGCATATGGCCTTCAAGGGTACGAAAAGGCGGACGGCCTTCGAGATCGCCTCGGAAATCGAGGATGTCGGCGGCGAGATCAATGCCGCCACATCAGTCGAGACGACGTCCTATTACGCCAGGGTGCTGTCCGACGATGTGCCGCTGGCGGTGGATATCCTTGCCGATATCCTGCAGGAGTCCGAATTCGACCCAGAGGAACTGGAGCGCGAGCAGCATGTGATCCTGCAGGAGATCGGCGCCGCGCACGACACACCCGACGACATCGTCTTCGACCGTTTCACCGAGACCGCCTTCCGCCACCAGACGATCGGCCGCTCGATCCTCGGCACGCCGGAAACCGTCAAATCCTTCACCTCCAAACAGCTGCATGATTTCATCGAGCGCCAATATGGCGCCGAGAAGATGGTGATCGTCGCGGCCGGCGACATCAAGCATGACAATTTCGTGCGCGAGGTCGAAAAACAGCTCGGCGGTTTCCGCAGCAAGTCCGACAGCACGATGCCCCAATATGCGCAGTATGTCGGCGGCGATTTCCGCGAGGATCGCGACCTGATGGACGCGCAGATCGTGCTCGGCTTCGAAGGCCGAGCCTATCATGTGCGCGATTTCTACGCTTCGCAGGTGCTGTCGATGATCCTCGGCGGCGGCATGTCGTCCCGGCTGTTCCAGGAGGTCCGCGAAAAGCGTGGCCTGTGCTATTCGGTCTATGCCTTCCACTGGGGTTTTTCCGATACCGGCATCTTCGGCGTTCATGCCGCGACCGGGCAGAGCGACATTGCCGAACTGGTGCCGGTCATCATCGACGAGCTGCAGAAGGCCGGCGAGAATATCCTTCAGGAAGAACTCGACCGCGCCCGCGCGCAATACCGCGCCGGCCTGATCATGTCGGCTGAAAGCCCGGCCAGCCGCGCCTCGCAGATCGCCAGGCAGCTGCTTCTGTTCGGCCGGCCGATCGCCAAGGAGGAGTTGATGGAACGGCTGTCGGCGCTGACCGTCGAGCGGCTGACCGACCTTTCGTCCCGGCTGTTTTCGACCAAGCCGACGCTGACTGCGGTTGGACCGGTGGGTACGCTCGCGCCCTATGAGGCGATTCTCGATTCGCTTGCGGGCACGCACACCACGGCCCGCAAGCTCGCCGTCTAAGCCTTCAAGCGCCGGTGTTCGCGCTCCCTTTCTTTCGCCGTGACCTGCCGGCACTGAAAGGCGACCGGGTCATGCTGCGCGTGCCCTACACCAACGACTATCGCGAATGGTCTGCGGTGCGCGGCGAAAGCCGTGCCTTCCTCGAACCGTGGGAGCCGCGCTGGACGCCCGATGAACTCGACCGCACCGCCTGGCGGCTGCGCATCGGCCGCTACCGCGAAGACTATGCGCAGGGAACCGCCATCGCCTTCTTCATCTTCGAGAAGGCGAGCGGCAAGCTTGCCGGCGGCATTACGCTCGGCAATATCCGCCACGGCGTCTCGCAAAGCGGCCATGTCGGCTACTGGATCGGGGAGCAGTTCGGCGGCCGCGGCCTGATGACCGACGCGGTCAAGGTGGTCTGCCGCTTCGCCTTCGATACGCTGAGGTTGCACCGGATCGAAGCTGCCTGTATTCCCGACAATGTCCGGTCGATCCGCGTGCTTGAAAAAGCCGGATTCCGGCGCGAAGGACTTCTGCGATCCTACCTCAGGATCAACGGCATCTGGCAGGACCACTACCTCTACGCCCGGATCGCGGACGATCCGCCGGGCGCTGGAACGAAGGACTGATTTTTGACGAATTTCCTGCGAAACGGGTCGCTGTTGGCCTTTTTTCTGGCGGCCGTCGTCACGCTTTGCGCGGCGCTCCCGGCCTTCGCCGTCGAACCGATCAAGATTGCCCGCGACGATGTCGCGCTCGACCTGTCGCGCGCCGTCCAGATCTACGTCAATCAGGGCGAAAACTTCCAGGTGTCGACCGCGCCCGGTCCCGACGGCATCGTGCGGCGCATCGAGGTCGAGGCCAATGACGCGCGCTCGAGCGGCGACTGGGCGGTGTTCGCGCTCGCCAACACCACCGACCAGCAGCTCGACCGGCTGATCGTGGCGCCGCATTTCCGGCTGGTGAATTCCGGCATCTTCTGGCCCGATCTCGGCGCCACCCGCATCGCCGCGATCACCCCCAGCGAGGGCTTCGCGCTCGACCGCCAGTCAAGCTCCGACGCCGACGTGTTCCGGGTGACGCTGAACCCGGGAACGGTGATCACCTTCATCGCCGAACTCGCCTCGCCGAAGCTGCCGCAGGTCTATCTATGGGAGCCGGAAGCCTACAAGGACTCGGTCAATTCCTATACGCTGTTCCGTGGCATCGTCATCGGCATCGCCGGGTTGCTGGCGCTCTTCCTGACCATCCTTTTCGTCGTCAAGGGAACCTCGATGTTTCCGGCGACAGCCGCACTTGCGTGGGCGGTACTTGCCTATATCTGCGTCGATTTCGGCTTTCTGAACAAGATCATAGAGATATCGCCCGGCAACGAGCAGATGTGGCGGGCGGGAACGGAGGTGGCGCTTGCGGCGACCTTCGTGGTGTTCCTGTTCGCCTATCTCAACCTCAACCGGTGGCACGGGCATTTCAGCTATGGCGCGCTGGTCTGGATTCTCGGCCTGGTGCTGATCGCGGGTGTGGCCATCATCGATCCGGCCGTCGCCGCCGGTATTGCCCGGCTGTCCTTTGCCGCCACCGCGCTGACCGGGCTCGGCCTCATCATCCTGCTCGGTCTTCGTGGTTACGACCGTGCGATCATGCTGGTGCCCAGTTGGGTGATGGTGCTGCTATGGCTGTGCGGGTCGTGGATGGCGATCACCGGCATGCTCGACAACGACATCGCCCAGCCGGCATTGGGCGGCGGGCTGATCCTGATCATCCTTTTGATCGGCTTCACCGTCATGCAGCATGCCTTTGCCGGCGGCGCGCTGCATCAGGGCCTGTTCTCCGATCTCGAGCGCCAGGCGCTGGCCGTCGCCGGCTCCGGCGACACGGTGTGGGACTGGGACGTGCTGCGCGACCGCGTCGTCACCAAGCCCGACGTCAGCATCCAGCTTGGCCTGGCGCCCAACAGCCTGGGGGGTGCGGCCCGCAACTGGCTGCCGGTGCTGCATGCCGACGACCGCGACACGTTCCGCACCACCCTCGACGTGGTGCTCGAACATCGGCGCGGCCGGGTCTCGCAGAATTTCCGCCTGCGCGGCGCCGACGGGCACTACCACTGGTTCTTGCTTCGGGCGCGGCCGGTGATCGGCTCGGATGGCGAAGTGATTCGCTGCGTCGGCACCATGGTCGACGTTACCGAGCAGAAAAAGTCCGAGGAAAGGCTGCTGCACGATGCCGTTCACGACAATCTGACCGGCCTGCCCAACCGCGAACTTCTGATGAACCGGCTGGAAGCCATCATCTCGATCGCGCGCACCGAAGAGAAGGTGCGCCCCACCGTCTTCGTCATCGACATCGACCGTTTCAAGCAGGTCAATGACGGGCTTGGCATCTCGGCCGGCGACACCATCCTGCTCACCATTGCGCGCCGCTTGCACCGGCTGTTGAAACCTAAGGATTCGCTGTCGCGCTTTGCCGGTGACCAGTTCGCCCTGATGCTGCTCTCCGAACAGGAACCCTCCCGCATCGCGGCGGTGGCAGACGCCATCAAGCACGCCATCAACAACCCGATCACCTTCGCCAAGCGCGAGATCGTGCTGACTGCCTCGATCGGCCTGATCACCTGGACCTCGGCGCAGACTTCGGCAGAAGACATGGTCAAGGACGCCGAGCTTGCCATGCACCAGGCCAAGCGCTTCGGCGGCGACAGGATCGAGCCGTTCCGGCCGGCCTTCCGCACCGTCGGCACCGACCGGCTGCAATTCGAATCCGATCTGCGCCGCGCCATCGAGCGGCGCGAATTCACCCTTGCCTACCAGCCGATCGTGCGGCTGGAGGACGGCAGCATTGCCGGCTTCGAAGCGCTGCTGCGTTGGGACCATCCGCGCCGCGGCATGATCCCGCCCGGCGATTTCATTCCGGTCGCCGAAAGCTGTGGCCTGATCGTGCAGCTTGGTCTGTTTGCCATGCAGCAGGCGGCCGAGGACCTCGCCGGCTGGCAAAAGCAGATCGGCGACACGCCGCTGTCGGTGTCGGTCAATCTGTCCAGCCGCCAGCTGATCCGCCGCGACCTGGTCAGCGATGTCCGCTCGGTCATCGCGCGCGCCAATCTGAAGCCGCGCTGCTTCCGGCTCGAACTTACCGAATCGCTGGTCATGGACAATCCAGAGCAGACCTCGCATGTGCTGACCAAGCTCAAGCAGCTCGGCATCGGCCTGTCGCTGGACGATTTCGGCACCGGCTATTCCTCGCTCGCCTATCTGACCCGCTTCCCCTTCGACACCATCAAGATCGACAAGAGCTTCGTCGACGATGCGACGCCGAAGCGGGCGGTGCTGCTCAAATCCATGGTCAACATGGCGCATGAACTCGGCCTGTCGGTGGTGGCCGAGGGCATTTCCGACGAAAGCGATGCGCTGGAACTGCGCCAGATGGGCTGCGAGTATGTGCAAAGCTTCATGTTCGGCGCCCCCATGCCCGGCGACCAGGTGCTGAAGGCGTTGAAGGAGCAGTACCCGATGACGCAGGCGTGATGGGTGAGGCATGCGTCGTGCAGGCGCGTGGTTACATTGGAATGAACCCCGAAAATTAGCTGAAGCGACCGCGCCTTCGTCATCCTAGGGCGAAGCAAGGAGCGCAGCGACGCAGCGCAGACCCTAGGATGACGAAAGTGGCGGGCGGCTTCGGCTAGTCGCGAAGGTTCGGCGGAACGTCGGCGAAGGCGAGGCCTCAGGCGTGCCCCGCGGCCAGGCTCAAATGCGCCAGATCAATCCCGATCGATGCCAGGATGCGGTCGTACTTCCGCTCGATGTCGGCGTCGAACAGCAGCTCCGGCGTGGCCGGACAGGTCAGCCAGCCATTCTCGGCGATCTCGGTTTCCAGCTGGCCGGCGCCCCAGCCGGAATAGCCGAGCGCCATCAATGCGCGCCGCGGGCCGCGGCCGGACGAGATGGCGCGCAATATGTCGACCGTCGCGGTCAGGCAGATATCGTCGGAGACGGTGAGCGAGGATTCCACCCGGTAGTCGCCCGAGTGCAGGACGAAGCCGCGGCTGCGGTCCACCGGGCCGCCATTGCGCACGACGAAGTCGCGGGCCTGCGCCGGCAGCCTGATCGCCTCCTGCTCGTTCATGATGCCGAGCTGCACCAGAAGATCGGGAAACAGCATCTGTTGCGTCTGGTTGATGATCAGGCCCATGGCGCCTTCATCGCTGTGCGCACAGATGTAGATGACCGAGCGCGTGAAGCGATCGTCCTTCATGCCGGGCATGGCAATCAGAAACTGGTCGTCAAGAAAGCCGCGTCCACCGGCCGTCTTTTTGTGGCGCAACAAGTCCATGGACGGGAGCGTAACGCGTTTCCGGGACGCCGAAAAGATGCGCCGCGTGGGATTCGGCCAAAGCCCGATGGTTGGAATAACGGATTCCTGGCTGTAAACTTTGCTCGGCCGATTGCTTGAACCCAACTGTTCCTTGCCCGAAGGTCACGCAAATATGATACGCAGAGCGCCATGAAAACATTGCGCGGCCATGAACTGACGATCAAATCAACGCCATGCAAAGTTTGAAAATCCTGCTGCTCGGCGCCGCCATCGGATGCGGAGTAGCCCTTCCCGCCGCCGCCTCGTCTTCCGACTGGTACAACAGCGAAGGCGGCAGGGTGCGGCTCGTGACATCAGGCAAGGCCGACGAGGCCGGTCGCATACAGGGCGTGCTCGACATCGCGCTCAAGCCCGGCTGGAAAACTTATTGGCGCGATCCGGGCGACGCCGGCGTGCCGCCGCAGATCGACGTTTCGGCCAGCACCAACATCACCGATGCGGCGTTTTCCTTCCCTCCGCCGCAGCGTCATGACGACGGCTACGGCAAATGGGCCGGCTACAACCATCCGGTCTCGCTGCCGGTGACATTCACTTTGTCGTCGCCTGGGGATGCGGCCGTCATCGATGCCGACATCTTTCTTGGCATCTGCGAGACGATCTGTATTCCGGTGCAGACGCGGCTGAGCGTCGATCCCGCCGCCGATCCCGACAATGCCGAGGATGCGGCGCTGGTGAAGGCTGCACTCGCCACCTTGCCCGCGCCTGCCAAGCCCGATTTCGGGATCAAGGTGCTGCCGGGCGACCATGAGACGCTGATCGTCGAGGCGACTTTTCCCGGAGATCCGGAGGCGGCGGATTTATTCGTCGCCGGGGGACGCGACTATATGTTCGGGGCGCCTGCGCGCAGCGAGAAGGACGGCCGGCTGGTGTTTACCATTCCGATCCTCGACCGGCCGTCGACGGCACCGACCGGTGGCGGGTTGTATTACACCCTGACAAGTGCCGAAGGCGCGGTCGAGGGCGTTCTGCCGTTCCCCTGATACGGAACCCGATCCAGGCTTTCCCTTGATCCAGGCCTTGTCGGCGGTTGCGGGAGATGCCCGATTTCGCTATCGCAAGAAACCTTCCCTGCTTTTCACACGAGGACCAACATGACGATTGCCGTTGGCGACAAACTGCCCGATGCGACCTTCAAGGAAATGACCGCCGACGGCGCCAAGGTGATCACCTCGGCCGAGATTTTCGCGGGCAAGAAGGTCGTGCTGTTCGGTGTTCCCGGCGCCTTCACGCCGACATGCAGCAACAATCATCTGCCGGGCTATCTCGAGAACCACGATGCCATCCTGGCCCGCGGCGTCGACACCATCGCCGTCGTGTCGGTCAACGACGTCCATGTCATGGGTGCCTGGGCCAATTTCACCGGCGGTCAAGGCAAGATCCTCTATCTCGCCGACGGCAATGGCGACTTCGCCAAGTCGATCGGCCTCGACTCCGACTATTCCAGCGGCGGCATGGGATTGCGCTCGAAGCGCTTCTCGATGATCGTCGACAACGGCAAGGTCACGGCGCTCAATGTCGAGACCAAGCCAGGAGTCGACACATCGGGCGCCGCTCACATTCTGAGCCAGCTCTAAACCGCAGCGGCCGCGTCGGCTCATGAACGCCATGGCCTGACGACCACGCGCTTCCAGCCGGATTGCCTGCTTTGGGGGACATCGACGATGTTTGACATCATCTGGCGCAGCATTGCGATTGGCATCGGCGCCACGGTGCTGATGGATCTCTGGGCGATGTTCCTGCATCTGGCGCTCAGTCAGCCGCGGCCGAACTGGGGGCCGCCCGGCCGCTGGGTCTGGCACTTCAGGGAAGGCAAGGTTTTCCACGACGACATCGCACAAGCCGCGCCCTATGCGCATGAGCAGGCGCTGGGCTGGGCTTTCCACTATGTCACCGGCATCGTCTACGGCTTCATCCTGGTGGCGCTGGCGGGCACGGCATGGCTGGACGCGCCGACCTTCCTGCCGGCCTTCATCCTCGGCATGGTCACCATCGGCGCCGGCTGGTTCCTGCTGGCGCCCGGCATGGGCGCCGGCTGGGCTGCGTCAAAGCGCCCCAACGCGATGCAGATCCGCGCCTTCAACGTGATCTCGCACACGGTGTTCGCGCTCGGCCTCTACGGCACGGCCCTGCTGATCCGCTGAGGACAGGTTCTATTCGCTGGTCGCGCGCGGCTTCATCGCGGCTACGGTATCGATGATCTCCTGACATCCGCTTTAGCGCGGCGCCAGACTGTCTATCGGCCGCCATCCGTGGACGACGCGGCGCGTGCCGACATCATAGGCGAAGTAATTACCACCGCCGGCCGGCTGGTCCGCCGCGCGGCTGATTGCGCGGCCGCTGAGCGAGAGCAGCAGCAATGTTCCGACGCCGCCATGGCCGACGAAGGCAATGTCGCCGCCATCGGCAGCACCCAGCACCGTTTCGACCTCGCTGACAATGCGTTGCTGGGCATCGATGGCCCGCTCCCAGCCGCGGATGCTTTTGTGCGGGTCGGCGAAGAACTGGTCGGCGACCGCCTCGAACTCCGGCGGCGGCAGGAAGCCGGTTGCCGACCGATCGTTCTCATGCATGCGCTCCCTCACCTCGACCGCGAGGCCGAGGTGTTTGCCAAGAATCTCGGCGGTTTCGATCGCCTTGCGCTCGGCCGACGAGACGACACGGCGGATCGATCCGACCCATGGCTGATCGAGCATGGCTGATGCTCGCGCTCGTCCGATCTCGGATAGCCCCCAGTGCGGCACGGGAACGTTGGCATCGATCTGAACCTGGGGATGGGTGATGTAGTATACGATCGGCATGAGTGAGATCCCCTGCCGATAGCTTGAGCTCAATAGCTTTGGGTCGAGCGCCGTGCCCGTGGCGCCGGCTGCTTCTCGGATGCCGCCGGCTTCAGCGCCACTTTCGGCGCCGCAGGTTTGGCTGAGCCCCTCTTGAACGGCGCCATACCTTCCCTTGCGAGTTCGTCGGCGCGTTCGTTCTCGGTGTGGCCGGCATGGCCCTTGACCCAGTTCCAGGTCACCTTGTGGCGCCGATTGGCCTCATCCAGCGCCTGCCACAGTTCACCGTTCTTGACCGGCTTCCTGTCAGCGGTCTTCCAGCCGTTTTTCTTCCAGCCGTGGATCCATTTGGAGATACCGTCCATGACATATTTGCTGTCGGTGTGAAGCTCGACGGCGCACGGCTCCTTCAGCGCATTCAGCGCCGAGATGGCGGCCAGCAGCTCCATACGGTTATTGGTCGTCTCGGCCTCGCCGCCCGACAATTCCCTGGTCTTGCCGTTGAAGCGCAGGATGGCGCCCCAGCCGCCGGGACCGGGATTGCCCGAGCAGGCACCGTCGGTGAAGATTTCAACCTGCTTGGTCATGTCAGTCCGTATTCCGAAGGCGACCTGATCGCGCGGTGGAAGCGCATGCGGCGGATATATTCGGTCGGATCGCGCTTCATGACCAGCCCGCCCTCGGGAACCGTCAGCCAGTCATAGAGCCGGGTCAGCATAAAGCGCAGCGCCGAGCCGCGCGAAAGCATCGGCAGCGCTGCTTTCTCGCCCTCGCTCAAAGGCCGCACGCTCTGATAGCCGGCCAGCAGCGCCGTGCCTTTGGTCAGGTTGAAGGAGAAATCCTTCTCGAAACACCAAGCATTGAGGCAGGTGGCGACGTCATAGGCGTAGAGGTCGTTGCAGGCGAAATAGAAGTCGATGAGGCCGGACAGTTTCTCGCCGAGGAAGAAGACATTGTCGGGAAACAGATCGGCATGGATGATGCCTGCCGGCAGGCCTTGCGGCCAATGGCGTCCGAAGTCGGCGAAATCCGCGTCGACCTCGGCCGCCAGTCCCGGCTCGACCTCGTCGGCGCGGTCGCGCGAGGCGTTCCACAATTTGCGCCAGCCCTCGATGGCCAGTGCGTTGTCACGCGTCATCGCAAAATCCTGGCCGGCGAGATGCAGGGCGGCGAGCGCCTTGCCGACCTCCGCGCAATGCGCCGCTGTCGGCCGCCGGAGCGACAGGCCTTCGAGGAAGGTGATGATGACCGCGGGACGGCCGGCCAGCGTGCCGATGACGGTGCCGTCATGCGCGGTCACCGGCAACGGGCAGGAAATGCCTTTGCGGGCGAGATGGCCCATCAGGCCGAGGAAGAACGGCAGGTCGGCCTTGTCGACGCGCTTCTCGTAGAGCGTCAGTATGTAAGAGCCGCTTGAGGTGTGCAGCAGGAAATTCGAATTCTCCGTGCCTTCGGCGATACCCTTGTAGGACAAGAGTTCGCCGACCGGATATGCCCTCAGGAACGCGCCGAGTTCGCCCTCATTGACGTCGGTGTAGACCGCCATGGGCTGTTCACGCGGCTCCGTTGACGAAGGCCATGTCGGCCCGCGTCAGTTCGACATCGCGCAGAACCCGCATGACTGGAAAATCCTCCGTTTCGGTGGCCGTGATCGCCAGGTCGATGGTCACCTCGAAGCGCTGGCGGAAGGCGTCGATGATCTCGTCGACGATGATCTCCGGCGCCGACGCGCCGGCAGACAGGCCGAGCGTCGAGATATTTGTGATGTCATTCCACGGAATTTCGGCGGCGCGCTGTACGAGAAGCGACATGGTGGCGCCGGCGCGCTCCGCCACTTCGACAAGACGGCGCGAATTGGAGGAATTGGGCGCACCGACGATCAGATAGAGATCGGCGCCGGCGGCGGTTTCCTTGACCGCTTCCTGGCGGTTGGTGGTGGCGTAGCAGATCGATTCGGCGGCCGGTGCATGCAGTTGCGGGAAGCGCTCCTGCAGCACCCGCAATATGCCGGCAGTGTCTTCGACCGACAACGTTGTCTGGCTTACGAAGCCGAGCGCTTCCGGGTCGGCGGGGGCAAAGGTCCCAGCGTCGGCTTCGGTCTCGATCAGCGTGACGGCGCCTTCAGCCAGTTGGCCCATGGTGCCGATCACTTCGGGATGGCCGGCATGGCCGATCAGAAGCACATGGCGGCCGAGCCGCTGATGGCGCATCGCCTGCTTGTGCACCTTGGACACCAGCGGGCAGGTGGCGTCGAGATAGAAGAGCTCGCGTGCCTTGGCGTCGGCCGGCACCGATTTCGGCACGCCGTGGGCCGAGAAGACAACCGGCGACTTGCGGTGCTCGGCCGGGATTTCCGAGAGTTCCTCGATGAAAACCGCGCCAAGGCTTTGCAGGCCTTCGACGACATAGCGGTTGTGCACGATCTCGTGGCGGACATAGACCGGCGCGCCGTATTTCTTCAACGCCAGCACGACGATCTGGATCGCGCGGTCGACACCGGCGCAAAAGCCGCGCGGCTGGCAGAGCCGGATCGTCAGCGGTGGTTTTGTGGCGGTCTGCAGCATGATTCCAGATCGGTTGATCGTATCGTGACGCGAAATGAGGTGTGCACCCCTGCCCTGTCAAGGGCAGTTGAGATCAGGTTGAATGGTCAACCTGATCTAACTCTTTGTTGGAGCATGATCTTGTCCGAAAACCGGTTCCCACTTTTCGGGATGATGCTCTGGATCATTCAGTCTTTGCCGGACCGCGCAGCCTGACGATCAGAACCGCGGCAAGAGCCGCCGCCAGGCCATACCAGGTGAAGGCATATTGCAGATGAGAGTTCGGCAGGTCGATGATGGTGACGCCGCCGACCGGCAGCCCGCCCGGGTTCGGCGTCTTGTCGGCGTCGATGAAGATCGGCACCAGCACGGCACCGGCCGGCAGGCCGGCACTCGCCGCCATGACATCACGATCCTTCCAGTAGAAGATGTTCTTGGCCACGTCATTGTCGGGCAGCATCATCGACGGCTTGCCCGGCAGCGGGTTGCGCGCCAGGCCGGTGACCGTGACCTTGCCGGTCACCTGCCCTTGCGGCCGCTTGGCGGCATCCTTGACATCATAGGGAACGAAGCCGCGGTTGATCAGGACATAGCGGCCATCGTCGAGGGCCAGCGGGGTGTAGACGTTGAAGCCGGCGTCGCCGTCCCAGGTGGCGTAGAAATGCCGCTCGCCGGAGTGCAGGAACGTCCCGCTGACGGTGACCGGCGTGTAGTCGACATCACCGGTTGCGGCGAATTCCTTCTCGACGTCCGCCAGCGGCTGCGGCGCTGAATGGGTGCGCTGGTCGATGGTCTGCAGAAGGGCTTCCTTCCAGTACAGGCGCTGCACCTGCCATGTGCCAAGCCCGAGCAGGATGACGAACACCACCAGGCCGAGGCCGAGCAGCAATGCCGTCTTCGGCCGCGAGCGGCCGGCGGGCTTGGTCAGCGCCTCGCTCATTGCCCCTGGTCCAGGCGGCCTTCGGCCGCCTTGTTGGCGTATTGAAGCGTCAGCAGCACCCCCTTGATCAACCTCAGCGCCGTCAGGCACAGTCCCACGGCCAGCGGTATCCAGATGATGAAATGCAGCCAGAGCGGCGGGCTCAGCGTCACCTCCACCCACAGCGCCAGCCCCACGACGATGAAGCCGATGATCAGGATAACGAACACCGCCGGGCCGTCGCCGGCATCGGCGTAGGAATAGTCGAGGCCGCAATTGTTGCAGCGCTTGCCGACGGTGAGGAAGCCGGAAAACAGCCGTCCTTCGCCGCAGCGCGGGCAGCATCCGTGCAGGCCGGCCGAGATCGGCTCAATGGGTGGCCAGATCGCCCTATCTTCACTCATGGATAGTCATGCTTTACGGCTCGATTTCGATCAGCGTTCCATCCGGCACCATAGTCCAGATTTCGTCCATGTCGCAGTCGGTAACCCCAATGCAGCCATCGGTCCAGTCGACCAATTGAAGCAGCCAGCCCGACCAGCCGAATCCGTTGGCCATTGATGGGGCGCCGAAAAGAAGAAAGGCGACCGCGTTGCCGCGACCGCCCTTCTGATTTGTCGGTTCGGTGAAAGCCGTCAGTGGCCTTCGATCACCGCGCCGACCGATCCCCAGACGTAGATCGATGCGAACAGGAACAGCCAGACCACGTCGACGAAGTGCCAGTACCAGGCAGCCGCCTCGAAGCCGAAATGCTGCTTGGGCGTGAAGTCGCCTTTCCAGGCGCGGATCAGGCAGACCAGCAGGAAGATGGTGCCGATGATGACGTGGAAGCCATGGAAGCCGGTCGCCATGAAGAAGGTGGCGCCGTAGATGGAATCCTTGAAGCCGAACGGAGCGTGCATGTACTCGTAGGCCTGCACCATGGTGAACAGCATGCCGAGGCCGACGGTCAGCACCAGGCCGTTGATCAGGCCCTTGCGGTCGCCATGGATGAGCGAATGGTGCGCCCATGTCACCGTGGTGCCCGACAGAAGCAGGATGATGGTGTTGTAGAGCGGCAGATGGAAGGGATCGAGGACTTCGAGACCCTTCGGCGGCCAGACGCCGCCAGTGAAAGCGGTGCGGGCGTAATTCTGCACTTCGCTCGGAAACAGGCTGGCATCGAAATAGGCCCAGAACCAGGCAACGAAGAACATCACTTCCGAAGCGATGAACATGATCATGCCGTAGCGCAGATGCAGCGACACGACGCGCGTGTGGTGGCCCTCATGCGCTTCCTTGATGGTGTCCGACCACCAGGCAAACATCGTGTAGAGGACGATGACGAGGCCGATGAAGAACAGCCATGGATTGGCGATGTTGTGGCCGAAAATCGGGAAATCGCCGTTCTTGAGATACTGCATCAGGGCGACGCCGCCGACTGCAGTCACCAGTGCGCCTATCGACCCCAGGAAGGGCCACGGGCTCGGGTTGACGAGATGGTAGTCGTGTTGTGGTTTTGCGTGCGCGTCTGCCATATCAACCCCCGAGATTTGCTTCGGTATCTGAAACTTTGCTGCTGCTGTCCGGCGTCGATGACGCCACCGGCTTGTTCTTTTGGACCGGGAACATCGTGTAGGACAGGGTGATGGTCTTCAAGTCCTTCAGTTCCGGCACGTTGACGATATCGGGATCCACATAGAACACGACCGGCATGTCCAGCGTCTCGCCGGGCTTCAGCGTCGTGTCGGTGAAGCAGAAACACTCGACCTTGTTGAAGTAGGGGCCCGCCAGTTCCGGCTGCACGTTGAAGGTGGCGCGGCCGGTAACGGCGCGGTCGAACTTGTTGGTGGCGCTGTAATGCGCCTGCGTGGTCTCGCCGATCTTGATGGTGACCGAACGGGCGACCGGCTGGAACTGCCACGGAATGCCGTTGGTGTTGGCGTCGAAGCGCACGGTGATGTCGCGGTCGAGGATGCGGCCGGCATATTGCTTTTCGGCGCGCTGCGTCGTGCCGCCATAGCCGGTGGCCTGGCAGAACATCTTGTAGAGCGGCACCGCGGCGTAGGCCATCCCGATCATGCCGCCGAAAAAGGCGACGCAGACGGCGGCGACGACGCGGTTGGTGTTCTTCTTCCTGGGATCGGTCACGGTCTGGCGGGTCATCATCGGCCTCATCCGGTATGGCCGAATTTCACGATGGTCGCGACGTAGAAGATGACGACCAGAATCGCCAGCGCGACGCCGATCGCCGCCGAACGGTTGCGCCGCGCCCTCTTCTGGCTTTCGGTCAGCGTGACCAGTTCAAGCTTCTTGTCGATCATGGTCATGCTCCACCGATGGCCAAAGCGCGACCGACGACACAGTCGGCAAGATAGATGGCGAAGATGGCGAAGAGGTAGAGCAGCGAATAGGCGAACAGAGCTTTGGCCGGCTTCATGACGCGGTCGCTATCGGTCATGCGCAGCACTTTCCAGGCATACCAGACGAAGCCGGCGCCTAGAGCGACTGACGCGACGCCATAGAAGGCGGTGGTGAAACCGAGCGCCCAGGGCAGCACGCCGATCGGCGCCAGGATCAGGGCGTAGGCAAAGATCTGGCGGCGGGTCGAGGCCTGGCCGGCAACGTTCGGCATCATCGGGATGCCGGCCTTGGCGTAGTCGTCGGACTTGAACAGCGCCAGCGCCCAGAAGTGCGGCGGCGTCCACAGGAAGATGATCAGGAACAGGACGAGGCTTTCCAGGCTCACCGTTCCGGTCACCGCGGCCCAGCCGATGACCGGCGGGATGGCGCCGGCGGCGCCGCCGACGACGATGTTCTGCGGCGTCGAGCGCTTCAGCCACATCGTGTAGACGACGGCGTAGAAGAAGATGGTGAAGGCAAGCAGCGCCGCCGACAGCCAGTTGACCAGCACGCCCAGCGTCATCACCGACAGCACCGACAGCACAAGGCCGAAGCTCAGGGCTTCGCCGGGCAGGATACGGCCGGACGGTACCGGGCGGCCGGCGGTCCGGCTCATCACCGCATCGATGTCGGCGTCGTACCACATGTTGAGCGCACCCGAGGCGCCGGCGCCGATGGCAATGGCCAGGATGGCGATCACCGCCAGCAGCGGGTTGATGGTCACGGGCGCAGCGACCATGCCGACAAAGGCCGTGAACACCACCAGCGACATGACGCGCGGCTTCAGCAGGGCGAAGAAATCGCCCGACGTGGCTTCCGACATGCGAAAGCCCGCTTCGTCAATCATTGGGTCGTCGACAAGGGCCATGCGTACATAAGTCCAATCATTCCGTTGGCCGAAAACCGCCGGCGGGCCGGCGGTTTCGTATTCGGGCTGCCTTACTTGATCTTCGGCAGCTGTTCCCACTGGTGGAAAGGCGGCGGCGAAGGCAGCTGCCATTCGAGCGTCGTTGCACCCTCGCCCCACGGGTTGGCGCCGGCGACGCGCTTCTTCTGGAAGGCCTCGAACACGCCATAGAGGAAGATCACCACGCCGACGGCCGATATATAGGAGCCGTAGGACGACACCATGTTCCAGCCGGCGAACGCGTCGGGATAGTCGATGGTGCGGCGCGGCATGCCGGCCAGGCCGAGGAAATGCTGCGGGAAGAAGATCAAATTGACGCCGACGAAGGTGACCCAGAAGTGGGTGTTGGCGATCACCGGCGAGTACATGTAGCCGGTCATCTTGGGGAACCAGTAGTACCAGCCGGCGAAGATGGCGAAGACCGCACCCAGCGACAGCACATAGTGGAAGTGGGCAATGACGAAATAGGTGTCATGCAGCGAGCGGTCGAGGCCGGCGTTGGCGAGCTGGACGCCGGTGACGCCGCCGACCGTGAACAGGAAGATGAAGCCCAGCGCCCACAGCATCGGCGTCTTGAACGAGATCGAGCCGCCCCACATCGTCGCGATCCAGGAGAAGATCTTCACGCCTGTCGGTACGGCGATGACCATGGTGGCGAAGACGAAGTAGCGCTGCGTGTCGAGCGACAGGCCGGTCGTGTACATGTGGTGCGCCCAGACGATGAAGCCGACGGCGCCGATCGCGACCATGGCGTAGGCCATGCCGAGATAGCCGAACACCGGCTTCTTCGAGAAGGTCGAGACGATGTGGCTGATGATGCCGAAGCCCGGCAGGATCAGGATGTACACTTCGGGGTGACCAAAGAACCAGAACAGATGCTGGAACAGGATCGGATCGCCGCCGCCATCCGGGGCGAAGAAGGTGGTGCCGAAATTGCGGTCGGTAAGCAGCATGGTGATGCCACCGGCCAGAACCGGAAGCGACAAGAGCAGCAGGAAGGCGGTGATCAGAACCGACCAGGCAAATAGCGGCATTTTGTGCAGCGTCATGCCCGGCGCGCGCATGTTGAAAATGGTGGTGATGAAGTTGATGGCGCCGAGGATCGAGGACGCGCCGGCAATGTGGATCGACAGGATCGCCAGATCCATGGCCGGCCCGGGCTGGCCGGAGGTCGACAGCGGCGGATAGAGCGTCCAGCCGCCGCCAACGCCATAGGCGCCGGGCGCGCTCGGCATGAAAGCCGAAGCGATGAGCAGCAGGAAGGCCGGCGGCAGCAGCCAGAACGAGATGTTGTTCATGCGCGGGAAGGCCATGTCAGGCGCGCCGATCATGATCGGCACCATCCAGTTGGCGAAGCCGCCGATCAGCGCCGGCATGACCATGAAAAAGATCATGATCAGCGCGTGCGCGGTGCCGAAGGCGTTGTACATGCTCTTGCCGCCGTCGATGGCGGCATCGCCGTTCATGCCATAGACCATCTGCGCCAGACCGGTGAAGATCTGGATGCCCGGCTCCTGCAGCTCCATGCGGATGACGACCGAAAGCGCGCCGCCGACGATGCCCGCGAAGATCGCGAAGATCAGGTAGAGCGTGCCGATGTCCTTGTGGTTGGTGGAGTACACCCACCGGACCCAGCCATGATAGGGCTTGTGGTCGTGGTCGTCGTGAGCTGCAGCTTCTGCCATGGTCGGCTCCGTTCCCTAATTCTTGCTAACCCGCGGCATCAATTGCCGGCGGCCGCTACCTTGTTGGTACCGTCGACCTCGGCCATCAGCGCCTTGTTGGCGCCGGGGAGGTCGGTCTTGGCTGCTGCCAGCCAGGTCTTGTACTGCGCATCGGATACGACGCGGACGGCGATCGGCATGAAGGCATGGTCCTTGCCGCAGAGCTGCGAGCACTGGCCGTAATAGATGCCTTCCTTTTCCGCCTTGAACCAGGTCTCGTTGGTACGGCCGGGAACCGCGTCCATCTTGATGCCGAAGGCCGGCACGGCAAAGGAATGGATCACGTCGGCTGCGGTAACCAGGACGCGCGTCATGGTGTTGACCGGCACGACCAGCTCGTTGTCGACCGCCAGCAGGCGCGGATAGACCTTGCGGTCTTCCTTGCCGATCGCGGCGCGGTCGGCGTCCTGCAGGATGGCCGAGTTGAAGGAGAGCGTGTTCTCGGTCTGGTACTCATAGTCCCAGTTCCACTGATTGCCCGTTACCTTGACGGTCAGCTTGGCCTCTTCCGGCGGCGTGTACTGCGCCGTCAGCAGTTGGAACGAGGGAATGGCGATGAACAGCAGGACGACGACCGGCCCGACTGTCCAGATGATCTCGATCAGCGTGTTGTGGCTGGTCTTGGACGGAACCGGGTTTTTGCTGGCGCGGAACCTGAAGATGCACCAGGCGAGAAGCGCCAGAACCAAAGCAGTGATCGGGACGACGAACCACATCGTGTAATTCCCGAACCACTCGATCTGCCGCATCATGTCTGTCGCCGGCGGCTGAAAAGTCATCTCCCACGGCTGCGGCTGGGCCGCATGGGCGGAGGCACCGGCGAAAAATGCGGCGGCGGCGCCTGCTGTTGCCATCAATTTGGCGCTTGCTGGGAATTTTCTCATCGCCCTCTTCATCTCCCGGTTCCTCGCGATCGCGACGCAAGAATATCGAACAATGCCGGGATGGGAATCCCGGACAGTCCCAAGGGTGGTTCAAACCATACTCTATTTCCCTCCGCAAGAAAGGAGCGGGCGAAACCGTGCGGCATTTTTGCGCGCAAGTGCTGCCGCGCTGTTTCGACGGCCTCGTGGCCCGCGCGGGTCGTCGACAGACAGGCTATGCGGGCTTGTGTCCGGAATGCGCCTGACGGTCGCAATTCGGGCGAATTTGCTAGGGAAAAGCGCATTATTGCGCCTGCCGGGGCTGACCGGCGGTCGCCCTATCCTTTACTTGGCCTTGGCGCGGCTTAAAGTGCCGTGATTCGCAATGGAGCCGTCATGACCTCTTGGCTTTCGAGAAACGCCTGGCATTCGAAGAGCGCCTGGCATTCGAAGAGCGCCTGGCATTCGAAAAGCGCTTGGCTTTCGAGAAGCGGGGCGAAGGTCGTTTTTCTCGCCGCCCTGATCGGTATCGGCTCGTCCGCAACCGGCGTCGCCAATGCAGCGCAGCCCAGCGGCACGGTCAAGTCAACGCATGGCGCGTGGTCGATCATCTGCGACACGCCGGCCGGCGCCACCTCGGAACAATGCGTGATGATGCAGAACGTCGTTGCCGAGGATCGCCCGGAAATGGGACTGTCCGTCGTCGTCCTGCGCACCGCCGACAACAAGGCCGAGATCCTGCGCGTGCTGGCCCCGCTCGGCGTTCTGCTGCCCAATGGCCTGGGCCTCAATGTCGACGGCAAGGATATTGGCCGCGCCTATTTCGTGCGCTGCTTCCAGGACGGCTGCTATGCCGAGGTCATTCTCGAAAAGCCGCTGCTCGATACGCTGAAGACCGGGACGTCGGCCACCTTCATCGTCTTCCAGACGCCGGAAGAAGGCATCGGCATCCCCGTCGACCTCAAGGGCTTCGCCGACGGTTTTGCCGCCCTGCCCTGAGCTTGATGCTTGCGAAACCGTCTTTCCTCACAATTCCCACGGGTTTGATCTTTGGCTGTGGGGGTCATCATGCGTGCTTGTTCTTTGCTTTTGTCGACCGGTCTGATCCTGACCGGCGCCGTTTCCGTCGCCTTTGCCGAGGATTCCGAAATCATCACGGCGCCCGATCCGGCCGTCATTTTCGAGCTTGCGAAAGGCTATGGCTCGGCCAAGATGGACAAGGACGACGGGGCGATCCGATGGTCTCGGGCCGGCTTCAGGGCATGAAATATGTCATCTACTTCTATGGCTGCGAAAACCATGAGAAGTGCAAGTCGATCCAGTTCTCCTCGGGCTATACCGACCCCTTCACGGCCGACCAGGCCAATGAATGGAACAAGAAATATCGCTGGGTGAAGGCCTTTTCGGGTGACGGGTCGAGCTTCAAGATGGATGTCATGTTCAGGGGCGGGGTTACCCGCTCCTACCTGCTGCGGATCGTCATTGCGGATTGTGCAGGCGCGTCTTCGCGCCTACATCGTGGCAACACCATTCCTCTTGTGAGCGGACCTGCCATGAACAGCCTGACCGGCCAATTCGACATTTCAGACGATCGCATCAAGCGGATCGTCGCCGACACACTGAACGGCGCCGATGATGGCGAACTGTTCCTCGAATACAGCGAGAGCGAAGCGCTGATGTTCGACAATGGCAGGCTGAAGACCGCCAATTTCAACACCGACCAGGGTTTTGGCCTGCGCGCCGTGGCCGGCGAGGCCAGCGGCTACGCCCATTCCAGCGATCTTTCCGAGGCGTCGCTGCTGCGCGCCGCCGACGCGGTCTCGACCGTCAAGGGCGGCTATTCCGGCACGCTTGCCGCGGCGCCCGCGCGCACCAACCGCCATCTCTATGGCGAGGAGAACCCGATCCCCTCGCCTTCCTTCGAGGTCAAGGCCAAGCTGTTGCAGGAGATCGACGCATGGCTGCGTGCCGAGGACCCGCGCGTGCGCCAGGTGACGGCCTCGCTCGCGGCGTCCTGGCAGCATGTCGAGATCGTGCGCGCCGACGGCCAGATCGTGCGCGACATCCGCCCGCTGGTCCGCATCAACGTTTCGGTCGTCGTCGGCGACGGCGACCGCCAGGAAAGCGGCTCCTATGGCATGGGCGGGCGCAAGGCGTTCGGCGAGTTCCTGGTCGAGGACGCCTGGAAGCATGCTGCCAGGGAGGCCCTCAGGCAGGCGCTGGTCAATCTCGAAGCCATTCCCGCGCCGGCCGGAACGTTCGACATCGTTTTGTCCAGCGGCTGGCCGGGCCTGATGCTGCACGAAGCCGTCGGCCACGGGCTGGAGGGCGACTTCAACCGCAAGAAGACCTCCGCCTTTGCCGGCCTGCTCGGCCAGCAGGTCGCCGCCAAGGGCGTTACCGTGGTCGATGACGGCACCATGCCGGAGCGGCGGGGTTCGCTGACCGTCGACGATGAAGGCACGCCTTCGGCCCGCAATGTGCTGATCGAGGACGGCAAGCTTGTCGGCTACATGCAGGACCGCCAGAACGCCCGGCTGATGGGCATGAAAGCCACGGGAAACGGCCGGCGCGAAGGCTATGCGCACCAGCCGATGCCGCGCATGACCAACACCTATATGACGGCGGGCGACATGGAGCCGGACGAGATCATCGCCTCGGTCAAGAACGGCATCTATGCCGTATCCTTCGGCGGCGGCCAGGTCGACATCACCTCAGGCAAGTTCGTGTTCGGCTGCACCGAGGCCTACATGATCGAAAACGGCAAGGTGACGCAGCCGATAAAGGGCGCCATGCTGATCGGCAACGGACCGGACGCCATGCACCGTGTGTCGATGATCGGCAACGACATGAAACTCGACACCGGCATCGGCATGTGCGGCAAGGCCGGACAAGGCGTGCCGGTCGGCGTCGGCCAGCCGCATCTCAGGATGAACCAGATGACGGTCGGCGGCACCAGGGTTTGAGCGAGGAGACGTCGGCGGGCTTGAATAGTTCCCCTCACAGGGATATCTTACCTTTGTCTTACACAAGGGTAATACCGCAATGGGTGCAATAGAAAAGCTTATAACGACCGTCTCGACCAAGGGACAAGTCATCCTGCCCAGCGCTATCCGCAAGCGGAGGGACTGGGGCGCGGGCACGCGCCTGCAGGTCGAAGACACACCGGACGGTGTACTTTTGAGACCGGCGCCTGCCTTTGCCCCGACACGACCAGAAGATGTCTTTGGTGTCCTGCCGCACAGTGGCAGACCGAAGACCTTGGAGGAGATGGACGCGGCCGTCCTTGCTGAAGCACGGCGGCGCCATGCTCGCGATTGATACCAACGTTGTCGTCAGGTATCTGACGAACGACGATCCCGAGCAGTCCCCGCGAGCCCGGCGGCTGATCGACGGTCAGCCCGTTTTCGTCGCCGTCACGGTGATCCTGGAGGCTGAGTGGGTGCTGCGCAGCGGCTATGGTTATGATCAGGCCTCGATCGTCAATGCACTGCGGGTGTTCGGCGGGCTTCCCACTGTCGAGATAGAGGATGCTGCGATGGTCTCTTCCGCGGTCGATCTAGCCGAGACGGGAATGGATTTCGCCGATGCGCTCCATCTGGGCAAGTCCTCGCACTGCTCAGCATTTGTGTCCTTCGACCGTAAGTTCATCAAGGCCGCACAAGCGGCCGGGTACGAAAGCGTTCGCGAAGGCTAGTTTGCCAGCCGGCTACGTCTTGCGGGGGGCGGCAAACTCAAGCACGGCCTTGTGAAAATCGGCGGATTAACGTCGCCGTTTCGGCTTCTCCAGCAGCGCCACGGCCTCGACATGCGGCGACCACAGGAACTGGTCGATGGGCGTGACGCTCTTCAAGATGTAGCCGCCGTCAATCAGGATGCGCAGGTCTCGTGCCAGCGTCACCGGATTGCAGGAGACGGCGGCGACGATCGGCACATCCGAGCGGGCGATCTGCTTCGACTGGTCCTCGGCGCCGGCGCGCGGCGGGTCGAAGACGACGCCATCGAAAGCATTCAGCTCCTTGAACGTCAGCGGCCGCCGGAACAGGTCGCGGCGTTCGCCGGTTACCCGCTTCAGGCCGGTGGCGAAGCGCGATCCGCGGTCGAGCGCCGAAAGGGCTGCCGCGTCGCCTTCGACCGCGTGGACTTCGGATTTGGCCGCCAGCCGAAGCGCAAAGCTGCCGCAGCCGGCGAAAAGATCCGCGACTTTCCTGGCACGCTTCAGATGTCCGCCAACGAGATCGGCCATCGTCTGTTCGGCGGCTTGCGTTGCCTGCAGGAAGGCGCCAGGCGGTATGGCGACAGCGACGGTGCCGAACATGACCACCGGCTTTTTCGGCTCGATGACAATCTCGTCGTCGATCGAAAGCCGGGCAAAGCCATTGGCCATGATGAAGTTGGAGGCGACCCGGCGCTGGTTCTCGCCCAGCTTGCCCGACTCATAGACAGCGACGTCAAGCCCCGAGCCCGTCACAGTGACCTCCATCCGGAACGATTTGGTGGTGGCGCAAACCAGGTCGGCGACCGACCTCAAGCGATCGAGCGCGGCAACGATCTCCGGCAGCGAGATCGGACATTCCTCGATGGGGATGATTTCCGGCGACAGATGGCGATGGAAGCCAAGCAGCATGCCTGTGTCGGCGCGCCTGGCGGCAAGCACGACGCGGCGGCGTGTGTGTGGCGCACACGGCACCAGGGCGCCGATGTCGCCGGCAATGCCTTTCAAGGCATGCACGACCTTGTCGCGTTTCCATTGCTGGTAAGCGTCGGCTTGCAGATGCTGGACGGCGCAGCCGCCACATTCGGTGAAATGCCGGCAGGCCGGATCGATACGCAGCGGCGACGTCTCCAATACCGCCATCAGCATGGCGCGATCCCTCTCGCGCGCGGCGGTGACGGTCTCGCCGGGCAGGGTGAAGGGAATGAACAGCTCGCCGGTTTCCGTCTCGGCGACGCCGTCGCCCTGCGAACCCAGTCTCTTGATGGTGAAGCCCGTGCTCATCGGTCCTTGGTCCCGGCATCCTTGATCCCGGCATCCTTGATCCCGGCAAGCAGGAATTCGCGGTTGCCGTCGCCGCCTTCGATCGGCGACATGTGCAGACCCAATGTACGCCAGCCAGGGACGCCTTCGAGCCATTCCTGCAGCAAGCCGGCCACACGGGCGGCGTCATAAGGGTCTTTCAACAGACCGCCCTTGCCGATTGCCTCGCGGCCGGCCTCGAATTGCGGCTTGACCAGAAACACCGCACGAGCGCCGTCCCGTGCCAATGCCAACGCCGATGGCATCGCCAGTTTCAACGAGATGAAGCTGACGTCGGAGACGATGAAATCCGGGATGCGGCCGCCGAGATCGGCAGCCGTGAGCTCGCGAGCGTTGAGGCCCTCGATCACGGTGACGCGCGGGTCGGACGAGACACCAGGATGCATCTGGCCGTGGCCGACATCGATGGCAGTGACATGGGCCGCGCCGCGTTCGAGCAGCACCTGGGTGAAGCCGCCTGTCGAGGCGCCGATATCGAGAGCTTCACTACCCGCAGGATCGAGACCGAAATGGTCGAGCCCGGCGATCAGCTTCAGCGCCGCGCGTGAGACATAACCCTGCGCCGGATCGTCGATGACGATGAGACAGTGCGGCAGAACCATCTGGCCGGGCTTGCGGGCGACCACGCCGTCGACCGTCACGGTGCCGCGCTCGACCGCGTCGCGGGCGCGCGAGCGGCTCGCAAACAGGCCGCGCTGGACGAGCAATTCGTCGAGCCGCTGGCGTGTGCTGGCTGGCAGAGGGGAGTTCATCGGCCTTCATGGCGAAAGCCGGCCGCGAAGGCAAGGACATTGGCATGGGAGGACGTCGAGACCCGGGCCGCAAGCCAGTCCGCCCGGTTGAATATCGCAGCCAGTCCGGCAAGATGTAGAGGCTCAGGCAATGCGGAGGAAGACGAATGCTGACGGGAACCTGCCATTGCGGCGCCGCCCACTGGACCCTGGAAGGCGATCCCGGCCCGATCACGGCCTGCAATTGCACGCTTTGCCGCCGCTATGGCACGCTCTGGGCCTATGACTTTGTCGACGAGCGTATCCGGCTTGCGGGGCCTGTGCAGTCCTACACCCGCGCTGGCAAGGAGACGCCGTCGCTGGAAATTCTGTTTTGCCCGACATGTGCCTGTGTGCTTGCCTGGCGCGGTTTGCGCCGCAGCGACAGCGGCCGCACGCGTATCGCCGTCAATGTCAGGCTGGCACCGCCGGAGGCGGTCGCCGACCTGCCGATCGACCATTTCGACGGGCTGGACACTTATGACGACCTGCCGCGCGATGGGCGCTGCGTGCGCGATATGTGGTTTTAGAAGATCGTCCGTGAGACCTGCCGTTCAACGGCCGGCATCAGGCCGTCGCTTCCGTCATCTGAAGCCTGCTTGCGCGGGCGCTCGACAGCAACGACTGGTGCGTCCGGCACGACGACAAGCTGCGGCACCTGCTTGTAGGAAAAAGCGCCCCTGATATCGCCCATCTTGCGGGCGACGATGCCTGCCACCGCCTGTTCAAGCTTGCGGTCATAGCGCGTCTCGGCCATAGCCGGCGCGGCGATGACGGCCAAAAGGGCCGCGCCGCACAGAAGCGTTCGCATTGTTTTTAACTCCCTGCCTGGAGGCAGTTCTAGCAGGGCGGCGTTGAAAAACGGCCAAAAGAGACGGTAAGCGAAACGCCAAAGAGAAGCGTTAACAAAGTGTTAGGCTTGCACAGGCAACTGCTTCAGCTGCGTGAGGTTTGATTCAGGCCCGTTGCGCGCGCGCGGAATGGCCGAGCGCGACGAACACGGTGCGCACGATGCCGGCCGCGTCGAGCCCGGCATCGGCATACATTTTTTCCGGCTTGGCGTGGTCGGTGAACTCGTCCGGCAGCACCAGCGGCCGAACTTTCAGACCGCTTTCCAGCAAGCCTTCATGGGCGAGGAACTGCAGCACGTGGCTGGCGAAACCGCCGACAGCGCCCTCTTCCACCGTCACCAGCACTTCGTGCGAGCGGGCGAGACGGCGGATCAAATCCTCGTCGAGCGGCTTGGCGAAACGGGCATCCGCAACCGTTGTCGACAATCCGGCCGCGCCGAGTTCCTCGGCCGCCAGCAGGCAATCCTGCAGCCGCGTGCCAAAGGACAGAAGCGCCACCTTGGTGCCTTCCCTGACGATGCGGCCCTTGCCAATTTCGAGCACCGAGCCGCGCTCCGGCATGTCGACGCCGACGCCATTGCCGCGCGGATAGCGGAAGGCGATCGGGCCTTCGTCATAATAGGCGGCGGTGCGCACCATGTGGCGAAGCTCCGCCTCGTCGGCGGCCGCCATCACCACGAAGCCCGGCAGCGTCGCCAGGAAGGTGGTGTCGAAGGCGCCGCAATGAGTGGCGCCGTCGGCGCCGACGAAACCGGCGCGGTCGATCGGGAAACGCACCGGCAGTTTCTGGATCGCCACATCATGGACGACCTGATCGTAGGCGCGCTGCAGGAAGGTCGAATAGATGGCGGCGAAGGGCTTGTAGCCCTCGCTGGCGAGGCCGGCGGCGAAGGTCACGGCATGTTGCTCGGCAATGCCGACATCGAAGGTCCGGGTCGGAAACGCTTCGCCGAACAAATCGAGGCCGGTGCCGTTCGGCATGGCGGCGGTGACGGCGACGATACGTTCGTCCAGGCGGGCTTCCTGGACCAGGCTTTCGGCAAACACCTTGGTGTAGGCCGGCGCATTGGCCGGGGCCTTGGTCTGCGCGCCGGTGATGACGTCGAACTTGTTGACGCCATGATATTTGTCGGCCGCGGCCTCGGCCGGCGCGTAGCCCTTGCCCTTCTGGGTCACGACATGGATCAGCACCGGACCGTCGGCATGGTCGCGGACGTTCTTCAGCACCGGGATCAGATGCTCGAGATTGTGGCCGTCGATCGGGCCGATATGGTAGAAGCCAAGCTCCTCGAACAGCGTGCCGCCGGTGACGTAGCCGCGCGCATGCTCGACCGCCCGCTTGATGGCGCGATCGGCGCGCTTGCCGAGATAGGAGGTCAGTTTCTTGCCGAAATCGCGCAGGCCAAGATAGGTCTTGCCAGAGGCAAGCCGCGCCAGATAGGCGCTCATGGCGCCGGTCGGCGGCGCGATCGACATGTCGTTGTCGTTGAGAATGACGATCAGGCGAGCATCGAGCGCGCCGGCATTGTTCATGGCTTCATAGGCCATGCCGGCAGACATGGCGCCGTCGCCGATGACGGCAATGACATTGTTGTGGCCGCCGGAGAGGTCGCGCGCCATGGCCATGCCGAGGCCGGCGGAAATGGAGGTCGAGGAGTGCGCGGCGCCGAACGGGTCGTATTCGCTCTCGGCGCGACGGGTGAAGCCGGACAGGCCGCCCTCCTGGCGCAGCGTGCGGATGCGGTCGCGGCGGCCGGTCAGGATCTTGTGCGGATAGGCCTGGTGGCCGACATCCCAGATCACGCGGTCTTCCGGCGTGTTGAAGACATAGTGCAGCGCCACCGTCAGTTCGACGACACCGAGGCCGGCGCCGAGATGCCCGCCCGTATGCGAGACGGCATCGATCAGCTCGGCGCGCAGCTCCGAGGCCAGCTGCGGCAGCTCGCTTTCGTCAAGCTTCTTCAGGTCGGCTGGAATGCGGACCTTGTCGAGAAGCGGCGTATGCAGCGTTGCGTTCACTGGTAAAGGGCCTGCTCAGCTATGATGCGCGTCGATCATGGCGAAATATGCCTGCGTCGCCGGAATGTAAATGCGTGTCAGTGACGCGGGTGATGCTGACGTTAATTGTCCGGTAACGGAATGAACTCTTCCTCGTCTCCGGGAACGATATCGAAGCGGCCGGTCTTCCATTCCTGCTTGGCCTGTTCGATGCGTTCCTTCGACGACGAGACGAAGTTCCACCAGATGTGGCGCGGAGAGCCGAGCGAAGCGCCGCCGAAGAGCATGAAATGGGCGCCGCGCTCGGACGACACGACGATCTCGTCGCCAGGCCGGAACACCAGCAGCCGTTCGGCCGGAAAACGGTCGCCCGAGATTGAGACATCGCCGTCCAGCGTGTAGATGGCGCGTTCCTCGGCGTCGGCGGGAATTTTGACGCTGGCGCCGGGCGCCAGCCTCAGATCGGCGTAGAGCGTCTCGGTGTCGGCTCTTACCGGCGAGCGCAGTCCCTGGAAATCGCCGATCACCACGCGGCCGGAAACACCTTCGGCGTCGATCTCGGGCAGAAGGAGCGCGGCCGTGTTCTCGAACACCGGCGCCACTTCCTCCTTGCCGTCGGGCAAAGCCAGCCATGTCTGCAGGCCGGAGACCGACATCGGCGCGCCGCGCAGTTCTTCGGGCGTGCGCTCGGAATGGACAATGCCGCGGCCGGCGGTCATCAAATTCACGTCGCCGGGCTGGATGACCATCTCGGTGCCGAGCGAATCGCGGTGCCTGATATTGCCGTCGAACAGATAGGTGACGGTGGAAAGCCCGATATGCGGGTGCGGGCGCACATCCATCGCCTGCCCGGCGCGCAAGATGGCCGGCCCCATGCGGTCGAAGAAGATGAAGGGACCAACCAGCCGCCGCTTTGCCGTCGGCAGAGCGCGGCGAACCTGGAAGCCGCCAATGTCCTTGGCGTTTGGAATGACCATGAGCTCGATCTGGTCGCTGGCGAAGGCATCGCCAGGCTCAGGGTCCTTGCCGGGGAAGAAACTCATCTGGATGTCTTCAGGCGAAGCGGAGCGCCGATTTGGCTTTTGCCTTGGCCGCCACCTCTTCGCGATTGCGCGGATGATGCGTGGTTTCCAGCGAATGCAGCAATTCATGCGCCGATTCGGCGATCGCCTCGACGGCGCGGTCGAAGGCTGCCTGGTTGCGCTGCGAGGGGCGCGTCGTTCCGCTCAGTTTGCGCACGAATTGAAGGGCGGCGTCGCGGATCTCGTCATGGGTCGCCGGCGGCTCGAAATTGAACAGGGTCTTGATGTTTCTGCACATGCTTGAACTCCTATCTGCTTTATGCCCGCCCCATTCCACTACTCCGCGTCGAGCGGCTCCGTTCCCACCGGTTTGCCATCACGCGACAGCCTGATCTTCTCGACCTTGTCTTCGGCCGCCTTCAGCAGCCGGTCGCAATGGGCCTTCAGCGCCTCGCCGCGCTCATAGATCTTGATCGACTGGTCGAGCGGCACGTCGCCGCGTTCGAGATCATCGACGATCTTCTCCAGCGCGTCGAGTGCCTGCTCGAAGCTCATCGCCTTGACGTCTTCATTTGCTTCGCCAGCCATACTTTACCCCTTCATCAGCCGCCCGACATGGGCGGCCACCGAAAATGCCAGTCCTTGCAGATCGTAGCCGCCCTCGAGCAGGCTGACGAGCCGGTTGCCGCTGTGGCGCCCGGCGCGCTCCAGCAGTTGGCCGGTCGCCCAGTCGAAATCGCCCTCGTTGAGGTTGATCTCGGCCAGCGGATCGCGATGGTGGGCGTCGAAACCGGCGGAAATGATGATCAGATCGGGCGCGAAATTGTCGAGCGCCGGCAGGACGCGCGACAGCAAGGCATCGCGAAAGACCTCTGAGCCGGTCTGTGGCGCCAGCGGCGCGTTGACGATGTTACCGGCGCCGGTTTCGGTCTTGGCCCCCGTGCCGGGATAGAGCGGCATCTGGTGCGTCGAACAATAGAGCACCGACGGATCGTCCCAGAAGATGTCCTGCGTGCCGTTGCCGTGATGGACGTCCCAGTCGACGATGGCGACGCGCTCAGCGCCGTGTTTCTTCTGCGCATAACGCGCGGCGATGGCCGCGGTGTTGAACAGGCAAAAGCCCATCGCCGTGGTCTTTTCGGCATGGTGGCCGGGCGGACGCGCGGCGACGAAGGCGTTGGCGACACGGCCCTCGAAGACATCGTCTACGGCGGCATTGGCCGCGCCGATGGCGGTCACCACCGCCTGCCAGCTTTTCGGGCTGGCGCTGGTGTCGGCGTCGATCGGGGCAATGCCGCTTTCAGGGATCGCGGCGCGGACCCGAGCCACGAAATCCTCAGGGTGGGCATAGAGGATCGTCGCCTCGTCGCCTTGCGGCGCCGTGACCCGATCGAGCGCCGCAAAGGCCTCGTCATCGAGCACGCGCTCGATGGCGCGCAAGCGGTCGGGTCGCTCCGGATGACCGGGCGGCGTCAGATGTTCGAGGAAGATCGGATGGGTGTAGAGCCTTGTGACCATGACCCGATATAGGCGCGCCCGGCCGCTTTGACCATGGTTTGACGCCGCGCCGCCCCGACGTTCAACAGGGTTTAGGTGCTCGGCTGCGTCCAGCGCGAGCCGCCGAATGAGGCCAGCGCCTTGTCCCTGAGCTCCCGGAACTTGGACGACGCCTCGGCCAGCCGCTGGTCCCATTCGGCGTTCGGCACCTGGCCTTCAATCGTCCTAAAATAGACCTGCATCAGGCAGGCGATGGCGAAGGGTTCGATGAATGCCGCCTTGAAGGCCCAGGCCAGCAGGATCGCCAGCACGAAGGCCCAGCCGCCGAGCTGCCCCGGGATGAACCACATGATGGCGGCGGCCGGCGCCAGCATCAGCAGGAAGATGACGAAGGACACGCCCCACATGATCACCGCCAGCCAGACGGCGTTCTTGACCATGGTCTTGCCGTTCTGGGCATAGAGCACGACGCCTTGCCGCGCCGTCTCGAAGGGCGAGGACGAGTTGATGCGGATGTTGTAGCCGAGGATGATCTCGTCGACATAGGTCAGCGACAGGCGGATGACTGTGTTGATGAAAGCGACCAGGCCGCCGAGGCCCGGAATGGGCAGGAAGGCGGCGATGCCGCCGATCAGGCCGGTGATGGCGCGGATGGCGCCCTTGACCAGCTGGTCGAGCACGAAAAGGATGTTGGCCTCGGCGAAACGCTCCTTCACAACATCCTTGGCGTAGGCGATCTGGTCCTGGCCATTGGGAACGTCCCTACCGTCGATCAGATGGACCATGACGGCGATATGGCCGGCTTTGACGACGTAGAGGATGTATTCGCGGATCCAGTAAAGCGCGATCGAAACGACGCCAATGCCGACGATGCCGCCCCAGAGTGCAAAGGACAGCGGCCCGTCGGGATCGGTGGAGATGTGGCCGACGCCATAGCCGACCGAGGCGCCGCTGCCGGTCGCCACGATATAAGCCAGCGTGATGCCGAAATAGACGATCATGCGAAAGACGATGAACGGCCATGTCCTGATCATGATGGACACCGACCTGCCGATTTCGAAATCCCACATGCGCCCGAATCTCCCCTCAGAGAATGGACGGCGAGGATGATCCCGGGCCTGGAATTGTCAACATCGGCAAATCCCGAGTCGTGGGTCAGTTTGAAATCTGAAGGTGATAGTCGAACTCCCAGCGTCCCAGCCTCGTTAGTTGCGCAGCTATCGCGTCCCATGTATCGCCCTCGGTAGCTGCGCAACGATCTATGAGAAACTTTTCCAGTTCAGCGTAGTCGAATCTGAGCATGAAAATTACGCTGTCTCCAGAAAACACGTTGCCGCTTTGCGAGCGAAGAAAATAGTTCGGAGAGCAGACTGTCGCCGTAAATGCGTCGGCGCTCGCATCTCCTTCTGGGCCCGCGTAGAAATCTATAGTAATGGAAAAGTCGGTGGGATCGCGCGGCTTCCACGTGTCAAGGGCGAATGTGCCAGCTTTGGTCTCTACAACTCGGTGACCCTTGTATTGTGCTCTCATAGGGGCAATTCTCCACGCTTTCTATAGGTGCCCGCACCATCGGCTTCTCAGCTTCCTTCGCCTCGATCAGCGCAACGATGTCCGCAATCTCAAACTGATCCACTGCCAAAATGCCGGGTCTCGGCGGTGAGATTTCAGACCGGCTGAGGACCCTGCTTCTTCAGCAACCCTTCGAGCAACTGTTTGAAGGCCGCCACCACGGTCTTCGACGTCGCTTCGGGGTCGCTCGAATTGGCGATGCGCTGCGCCGCCTGGCTGCTGGCGCCGTTGATCAGCCGCGCGGCGGTTTCGGGGTCGACACCGGGGACGACCACCCCCTCCTGCTGCAGAGCGGTCAGATGATCGGTCATTGAACCGACGCAGGCATTGGCATTCGGCCATTGCGCCGGATCCCCCAGCACGGCCGGGCCATCCCTGAACATGATGCGCTGGATTTCGGGCTCCAGCGCCATTTCGATATAGGTCGTGCATTCGTCGACGAAATGCTGCCAGCGGGTCGGCGCTTTCGACGCGATCTCATTTATGCGAACCGCCATCTCGCCATCGATTTCGGCGATGACCGCCTGCAGCAGCCCCTTCTTGTCGCCGAAATGATGGTAGAGCGCGCCGCGCGTCAGCCCGGCCGAGGCGGTGAAATCGTCCATCGACGCCTCGGCATAGCCGATCGTACCGAAGGCATGGCGGGCCGCCGTGATCAGCTTGGCGCGCGTTTCGGCGATCATCTCCTTGCGGGGTCTGTGCATGGTTCTGGCCTTATTCACATACGCATCGTATGCCAATTGACATACGCCGCGTATGCACTATCTTACAATCATACGCATCGTATGTAATTGTTGAATTGGCCTTTGTCGAGGAGCCCGCAATGCAAAACCCCTACGCCGAAATCTTTCGTGCCCCCGGAGCCAAGGGCTTTGCCAGCGCCGGCTTCCTGGCGCGCCTGCCGATCGCCATGGCGCCGATCGGACTCGTGGCGATGCTGTCGCAAACGCATGGCGAATACTGGCTGGCCGGCGCCGTCGCGGCGACCTTCGCGCTGAGCAATGCTTTCGTGGCGCCGCAAATCTCAAGGCTGGTCGACCGGCTCGGCCAGACGCGTATCGTTGTTCCCACCACCATTGTCACCGTGATCGCCTTTGCGGTGCTGATTGCGGCAGCCAATCAGGACTGGCCGCTATGGACATTGTTCGTGTCGGCATTGGCGGCTGCCGCCATGCCCAGCATGCCGGCCATGGTGCGCGCGCGTTGGACCGAGATTTTCCGCGGCCGGCCGCAGATGAACACCGCTTTCGCCTTCGAGTCGGCTGCGGACGAACTCGTCTACATCGCAGGCGCATCGCTGTCGGTGGGCTTGAGCGCCGCCCTCTTCCCCGAAGCTGGTGTTCTGGTGAGCACGCTGTTCCTCGCCATCGGCTCGACAGCTTTCATCCTGCAGCGCTCGACCGAGCCGCAAGTGCGGCCGGTGGATCGTGTCACAAGCGGCTCGGCAATCCGGCTGCGCCCAGTGCAGATCATCACCTTCGCCCTGATCTTCGTCGGCACCACCTTCGCGACGACGGAAGTGAGCACGGTGGCGATCACCAAGGAACTCGGCCAACCGGGCGCCGCCAGCCTCGTTATCGGGGTCTATGCGCTGGGATCGTTCGTGCTCGGCCTCGTTGTCGGCGCGCTCAATCTGAAAGCACCGTTGCAGCGCCAACTGGCCATCGCGGTCGCTCTTGTCGCGCTCGGCACATTGCTGCCCCTAACGGCCGGCACCGTGCCGCTCTTGGCGCTGGCCGTGTTCATCAGCGGCGTGGCGATTTCGCCGACCTTCATCACCGCCTTCGGCCTGATCGAGCGGCACGTGCCGGAAGCGATGCTGACCGAGGGGATCACCTGGGTGATGACCGGGATTGGCATCGGCATGGCGCTGGGCTCGTTTGCCGCCGGCGCCGTCGTGGACGCCTTTGGAGCTCAGAACGGGTTCTGGGTCTCGGTGGCGGCCGGCACTATCGCACTGGTCACGGTGCTCGCCGGCCAGCGCAGCCTGGCCACCCATGAATGCGAGCTGGACGGATGCGACGCGGCCGCCGTTCCCGCGGAATAGGAGCACAAGCGTCCGGTTCAGCTCACGGAACGGACGCCGTTCACCTTGAAGAAGCCGGGCTTCCTAGGAGTGTTCAAACCTGTTGCGAATCTCGTCCCCATCAACAACGACGACGGGACTTCCCAGTGTCTCGACCATATCCGGGTTCAGATGGGGTATTGTTTCAGCGCGCCCGACCATCGGCGGACATTCTCCGGCGCAATACACGACCGAGCTGGTGACACGCAGGATTTTCCACAGCGCTTCGTAGAGGCGCGGATCGTCGGGCGGCCGCGCGACGGTGAAGCCTGAACATCGCGAGGCATCGCCGGGGTCGAAATTGAGATAGAGGTCGGCCGACGACGCATCGTCATAGGCGACGACCCAGCAGGTGAATTCAGGTTCACGCCTGGTGACGAACGGCGCGAAGGCATCCTCGACGATCGATGTGGGGAAGTAGCTCTCTTCGCCATCTTCAAAGCAATTGAGATAGGCCTCGAAGCTCATCCGACCGCCCCCTGTCCCCTAGAAAATCTCGGTCTTGGCGATATGAATGCCAAAGCCCTCAAGCCCGACATAGTGGCGTTCGCGCGAGGCGATCAAATTGATCGAGGAGATGCCGAGATCCTTGAGAATCTGCGCGCCGAGGCCGATTTCTCGCCACTCGTTCTCACGGCGGCGGGCCTCTTCGTGGTCCTCACGGTCGGCACTCATCGGCCGGTTGCGCTCCTGATGGGCGACGCCGACCGAACCCTCTCGGAGGTAAACGATGACGCCGCGCTTGCGTTCGCCCATCGCCTTCATAATGGCGTCGAGCCGGTGGCTGGTGCCGAACACGTCGGTCACCACATCCTCCGAATGCAGCCGCACCGGCACGTCCTCGCCGTCACGGATGTCGCCGAAAACGACCGCGACATGGTGCATGGAATCCCAGGGCAGCGTGTAGGTGAAGACCTGTGCCTTGCCGCCGAGTGTGTCGATTTCGGAGCAGGCGACGCGTTCGACCAGCGTTTCCTTGCGCTGCCGGTAGGCGATGAGGTCGGCGACCGAAACCTGCTTGAGGCCATGTTCCTCGGCAAAGCTCGCCACCTGCGGGCCGCGCTTGACGGTGCCGTCGTCATTGACCAACTCCGAGATCACGCCAACCGGCGGCAGGCCGGCAAGCTTGCAGAGATCGACCGCGGCTTCGGTATGGCCCGAACGCATCAGCACGCCGCCTTCCCTAGCGATCAGCGGGAAGATGTGGCCGGGGCGAACGAAATCCGAACCGCCGACATTGCCGTTGGCCAGGTTGCGCACGGTCAGCGTGCGGTCCTCGGCCGAAATGCCGGTGGTGGTGCCATGCTTGAAATCGACGCTGACGGTAAAGGCCGTGGTGTGGGCGGAATCATTGTCGGCGACCATTGGCTGCAGATTGAGCCGCTTGGCCTCCTCGCGCGGCATCGGCGTGCAGACGATGCCGGAGGTGTGACGGATGATGAAGGCCATTTTCTCCGGGCTGCAATGCACGGCGGCAACGATCAGGTCGCCCTCGTTCTCACGCCCGTCATCGTCCATGACGACGACGATCTCGCCGCGCTCGAAGGCGCGGATGGCTTCGACGATTTTCTTCTGATCGTATGGCATTGGCTCGCTTCGCTCGCAGGGAATAGGGGTTGGGCAGTAGGAGTTAGGGAAGGAAGTACGGGCTGGCTTATTGCCTAATCCCTACTGCCTAATCCCCGGCCTGTCTGTCCCCGGTGCCGCAGATAATGGTCGGCGATGGCGCAGGCAACCATGGCTTCGCCGATCGGCACGGCGCGGATGCCGACGCAGGGGTCGTGGCGGCCCTTGGTCATGACGTCGACGTCGTTGCCGTCCTTGTCGATGGATTTTCGCGGCGTCAGGATCGACGAGGTCGGCTTGACGGCGAAGCGGGCGACGATCGCCTGGCCGGTCGAGATGCCGCCCAGAATGCCGCCGGCATTGTTGGACAGGAAGACCGGCTTGCCGTCATTGCCGATGCGCATCTCGTCGGCATTCTGTTCGCCGGTGATGCGCGCGGCTTCGAAACCGTTGCCGATCTCGACGCCCTTGACGGCGTTGATCGACATCAGGCCGGACGCGATGTCCTGGTCGAGCTTGGCATAGATCGGCGCGCCAAGGCCGGCTGGCACGCCGTCGGCGATGATTTCAATAACCGCGCCCACCGAGGAGCCGGATTTGCGGATGCCGTCGAGATAGCTGGTGAAGACCGGAACCGAGGCCGGATCGGGGGTGAAGAACGGGTTTTCGGCGTCACCGATGAAATTCCAGTTCCAGTTGGCGCGGTCGATCGATTTTTCGCCCATCGAGACCAGCGCGCCGCGCACCACCATTCCGGGCACCACCTTGCGCGCCAAGGCGCCGGCGGCCACGCGCGCGGCGGTCTCGCGCGCCGAGGAACGACCGCCGCCGCGATGGTCGCGCACGCCGTATTTGACTTCATAGGTGTAGTCGGCGTGGCCGGGACGGTACTGGCGGGCAATCTCGCCATAGTCCTTGGAGCGCTGGTCAACATTCTCGATCAGCATCGAGACGGGCGTGCCGGTGGTGATCATCGTCTCGCCGTCCTCGTCGAGGATGAAGCCGGATAGCACCTTCACCTCGTCCGGTTCGCGGCGCTGGGTCACAAAACGCGACTGGCCGGGACGGCGCTTGTCGAGTTCGGCCTGTATCTCTTGCCGCGTGAAGCGGATGCCGGGCGGGCAGCCGTCGACGACACAGCCGAGCGACGGGCCATGGCTTTCGCCCCAGGTGGTGACGCGGAAGAGATGGCCGAACGTGTTGTGAGACATGAATTTTTAGCCCTGCCCGGCAGCGGACCGGATCAAAGGTGCGTTCTATTGGCGTTTTCCACAGCGGTCAAACTGTGATCCGGCGGTTTTAGTTTTGACACATTCGGTTGGTTTCTGCTCTCTTCCATCCGCCCGTTGAAAGCTCGCCGCCATCCGTGCAGGCGCAATGACAAAGAGGACGACGATGCGTACCCTGATTGGCGCTGCTGCCGCCATGTTGCTGATTTCCACCGCCGCCTATGCCGGCCAGACCGAAGGCCTGATCAAGAAGGTCGACAAGGACGCGCTGACGCTGACGCTGGAGGACGGTAAGTCCTTCAAGCTCAACGCCGAGACCGATCTCGATTCGCTGAAACCGGGCATGGATATCGTCATTGCCTATGACGTGACGAATGGCGAGAACGTCGTCACCGACATGGAACTGCCCGACACCGAGTAACACCGACATCGCACAGGCCCTTGCCGCTCGGCGGAGCCCTGCACGGATAAACAGGACAGTCGTCCTGTTTTTATCTGCTCGAACCTAAAGCCAATCCAGACGCCCGTCCTGCAGCCTGAGCACCCGGTCCTGCCGCACTTCCAGGTTTGCCGCTTCGTGTTCGGAAACACCTTCGACCATCCGAAACACGGTCCGCACGACGCCACCATGCGTGACGCAGACCGTCTGGCGGTCGAGCGCGTCGAACCACGGCTTCACCCGTTCGAGCAGCATCTGGTAGCTTTCGGCGCCCTCGCCCGGCGGCTGGAAATTCCATTTGTTGCGCCGTCGCGCCTTCGCCGAGCCCGGCATTCGCGCATCGAGTTCGGCATAGGTAAAGCCCTGCCAGTCGCCAAAGTGCACCTCGACCAGACGCGGGTCGATGCGGTAGGCATCGGGATCGAGCTGCATCGCCAAGCGTAGCCGCTGCATCGTCTCGCGCGTCCGCTTCATCGGGCTGGCGACAAAGTCGAAATCCTGAGGGTTCTGGATCAGTTCGGCCAGCCGCCGCCCATTGCGGGTCGCCTGCTCGCGGCCGAGCGCGTTGAGATCGGTGTCGGCCTGGCCCTGCAGCCGCGACTCGGCATTCCACTGCGTCTGGCCATGGCGCACGATGTAGACGAGCGGAACCATCAGGTCTTCCGGAAATCAGGACAGGCAGGCGGAAACCGCGGCAGATCTATTCCTTGACGGTCGAAATATCCGGCGCGTCGACCGCCTTCATGCCGACGACGTGATAGCCGGAATCGACATGGTGCACCTCGCCGGTGACGCCACGCGACAGGTCCGACAGGAAATAGACGGCGGAATCGCCGACTTCTTCCTGGGTGACGGTCTGCTTGAGCGGCGAGTTGTATTCGTTCCACTTGAGGATGTAGCGGAAGTCGCCGATGCCCGAAGCAGCCAAGGTCTTGATCGGCCCGGCCGAGATAGCGTTGACGCGGATCTTCTTGCCGCCGAGGTCGACGGCGAGATAGCGCACGCTGGCTTCGAGCGCTGCCTTGGCGACACCCATGACGTTGTAATGCGGCATAACCTTTTCGGCGCCATAATAGGTCAGCGTCAGCAGCGAGCCGCCATCGGTCATCAGCGCTTCGGCGCGCTTGGCGATGGTGGTGAAGGAATAGACCGAAATGTCCATGGTGCGCAGGAAATTGTCGCGCGTCGTCTCGACATAGCGTCCGGTCAACTCGTCCTTGTCGGAAAAGGCGATGGCATGGACGAGGAAGTCGAGCTTGCCGCCCCAATGCTTGGCGACATTGGCAAACACCTCGTCGAGGCTCGCCGGATCAGTGACATCGCAATGACCGGCGACAAAGGCGCCCAATTCCGCAGCCAGCGGCTCGACGCGCTTCTTGAACGCCTCGCCCTGATAGGTCAGCGCGATCTCGGCGCCATGGTCGACGCAGGCCTTGGCGATGCCGTAGGCAATCGATCTGTTGTTGGCGACGCCCAGTATAAGGCCGCGCTTGCCGGCCATAAGGCCCTGTCCACCCGCCATGTCAGCGCTCTCCGAAAGATTTTCTGCTTTGGAGTGCCTATCGCACAGGCAGAAAGGCGCATCAAGCGCAGACGGGGCGCGCGTTCAATTCAGACACTCGGCGTGACAAGGAATGGGGGATAATAACGTTGTTGTGAGATTTGAACGCCTCACTGCGGCCAGCGCGCCTTGATGACCCAGGCCCGGCCGACCAGCCGAATCGGCTGGTCGGCAACGCATCGGCCCTATCCAGCCATTTTGCGCCAGGGAATGAGCATTCCTACCTGCTTGCGGTAGAGGCGGTACTGATCGCCAAACATCGCGACGAGATCGCGTTCCTCGAGGAAGATGCCGAGCAGGATGTAGCCGGTGCTGCCCGCCGCGAACAGAAGATGGCCCCATGTCATCGACGGCGTCGCCCAGAAGGCCAGGAGAAAGCCGACATAGAGCGGGTGCCGGACCCATTTGTAGAACAGCGGCGTCCTGAACACGGGCGGCGCCGGTTCGCTCTTGCGCAAAGCGGCGAGAACCTGGCGCAAGCCGAACAGTTCGAAATGGTTGATCAGAAAGGTGCTGGTCAACAATACCGCCCAGCCGAGCCAGAACACGCCATGGATGACGGCGACCCAGACCGGGTTCTCGACCGTCCAGACGAGACCGGGAATCGGCCGCCATTGCCAGTAGAGCAGCAGCAGGATGAGGCTGGCCAAAAGCACATAGGTGCTGCGTTCGGCCGCGTGCGGGACAATCCGTGTCCACCAGCGCTTGAAAACCGGCCGCGCCATGATGCTGTGCTGGGCGGCGAAAAGGCCGAGCAGCAGTGCATTGACGATGACGGCTTCGACCGGACTTCCAGCGACTCCGGAATCGATCGATTTCGGCACGACCATGTTGCCGACGAAACCGACCGCATAGAGAAACGAACCGAGAAAAATCAGGTATGCGGCAACGCCGTAGATAAGGGTGATTACGCCCGCCATGACTGCCCCTCCATGCAAGCATCAGGATTCGGTCGGTCGACCGAATTCAGCGTCAAAAAACCATAAATTTCTGACGAGTCAACTTGATCGGTCGCTCGACCGAGATAGAGTGGAGGGACGTCCAGCCCCGGACAGGAGAAGCTATGATCCGCCCAGATTGCACCGCTAACAGCGGCAGCCACGCCGCATGACGGACGCTGCCGAATCCGTTACCCCGCCGCAGAACAAGCAAAAGCGCGACACGCGCGCCGAACTGATTTCGGCCGCCGAGTTATGCCTCCATCGAGGCGGCTACGCCGATCTGTCGACGCGCCGCGTTGCCGAGATCGCCGGCGTTCCGCTCAGCCAGATCCATTACCATTTCGGCTCCAAGGAACGGCTGTTCCTGGCCCTGCTCGACCATCTGAACGAGGGCCTGCTGAAACGCCAGGCGGAGACTTTTGCGGCACCGATGCCGCTGTGGCAGCGCTGGGAACGCGCTTGCGATTTCCTCGACGATGATCTGGCGTCCGGCTATGTCCGGATCCTGCACGAGATGATCGCGGCAAGCCTGTCGAGCCCCGAAATCGCCAAGGCGGTGCGCCGCGACCTGCGCGGCTGGTTCGAACTGCTGGACGGACTGGCGCAAGAGGCGGAGCGGCGGTTCGGCGGCCTCGGGCCATTCTCCGCCGCCGAAGTGACCAGCCTGGTCAGCGCCGCCTTCCTCGGCAGCGAGACGATGATCCTGCTGGAGATCGAGAGCCCGCATGTCCCGGTACGGCAGGCGCTGCGCCGCTTCGGCGAAACCATCCGGCGGATGGAGGAAGTGGCGCCCGGCAGTTAGCCAGCGAAGTCGAGCCGCGTCAGCCTTTGCGGCTGCGCATCAGCGCTTCGAGTTCGCTGTCGCCGCCTTCCGGCAGCATGATGCGGACATGGGCGTAGAGATCGCCATGGCCGCCGGCCTTTTCCGGCAAGCCCCTGCCCTTCAGGCGCAGCACCTTATCGGAACTCGACCAGGCCGGAATGTTGACCGCCAGCCTGCCGGTCGGCGTGTCGACCGGCACCTTGGCGCCCAGCACCGCGTCGGCCAACGCTACCTCCAGATCGGCATGCAAGTCACGGCCCTCGATGCGGTAGCGCGGGTGCCTGCGGATACGGATCTTGACCAGCGCATCGCCCGGCTGTCCCGGCCCCTGCTCGCCCTGGCCCTTCAGCCGGATGGTCTGGCCATCCTCGACATAGACCGGCAGCTTGACCGCGATCTTGCGGCCGTCGGGGAACATCGCCGTCACCTTTTCGGCGGTCGCTATCTCCTCGATGGTGACGTCGAGCGTGACGTTCAGATCGGCGGCGGTCGCCTGCTGGCGGCGGTCGCCTGTTCCGGCGCCGCGCGCGCCGGAAAAGGCGTCGCCGAAGATCTGGCTGAAAATGTCGCTGTTGCCGTCGAACGGATCGCCGCCCGGACGCCCCGATCGGAATTCGAAGCGCGAGCCGCCGGCGCCCTGCTGGCGGCGGAAGCCACCGAACGGATCGCCGCCGCCGGCTGCGCCCTCGAAGCCCTGGAATTTCGGCTTGCCGTCGGCGTCGATCTCGCCGCGGTCGAAGGCCGCACGGTTCTTCTCGTCGCCGACGACCTCATAGGCCTGATTGGCGGCGGCAAAACGGTCCTTGGCCTTGGGATCATTCGGATTCTGGTCCGGATGATACTTCTTGGCGAGCTTGCGGTAAGCCGATTTTATGTCCTTGGCCGATGCGTTCTTGGCAACGCCCAGCACCTCATAGGGGTCGCGCATGCGTCCTGCCCTGGAAAATGAGTTAAATCCACGTTGGCCCTTATATGCGCTCCCATAGGAAGAAATTCCAGTGGCGCGCAGGCTTATCGAGGGTTGAAATTGCGATGCCCGCAAACCTCGAAAATCAGAGCGGTTTGAAGTCCTGCATGTGCCAGCCGCCGGCCGCGGCGATGCACAATTGCCCCTTGAACAAAGCGACGCCGTCGAAGCTTTCGCGCGAGGCGGTAAAGCTGCGGCAGGCCTGGCCGTTGTCCTGCACTTCGGCGAGTTCGGTGATGGAGCCCCGCGAGCCGGTGTCGGCATTCGCCCACGGCACGGCCTGGCCGCGAAGCTCCTCGATGTCGGCCGAAGACACCGCATTGCCGATCGTGGTCTGGTCGGAAGCGCTGTCGGCGTCCGTCGATGTCACCCTGGCCGGCGCGCTTGAGGTGACGATGGAACGGTCGACCTCGGCCTTTTCCAGGCTGAAGCCGCCGGCGCCGCAGGCGGCAAGCGGCAGGGCGATAATCACGATCACGGCTTTCGAACTGGCCGAAGCGATAACGCTCCATTGCCCGCTGTCAAAAGCTTGCGCGATACGCGACAATCGGCAACCTCCTGAAGCTCGAGACAATTTGAGAAAAACTATGAGTGACACTGAGTTAACAAGTAGTGACTTTACCGAAGCCGCCGAGCCGTTCCGGCTCTTTGCTGAGTGGCTGGAGGACGCCAAGAAAAGCGAAATCAACGACGCCAACGGCGTAGCACTTGCAACCGTCGATGCCGACGGCATGCCGGATGTGCGGATGGTGCTGCTCAAGGGTTTCGATGAAAGCGGCTTTGTCTTCTACACGAATTTCGAGAGCGCCAAGGGCCGCGAGATTCTTGGCAGCATGAAGGCGGCGATGTGCTTCCACTGGAAATCGCTGCGCCGCCAGGTGCGCATACGCGGTCCGGTGGAGATGGTCAGCGACGCTGAAGCCGACGCCTATTACGCGACGCGGCCGCGCGGCAGCCGGATCGGCGCATGGGCTTCGAAACAGTCGCGGCCGCTGGAAAGCCGCTTTGCCCTGGAGAAGGCGGTGGCCGAATACACGGCGCGCTACCCTATCGGCGAAATCCCGCGGCCAAAGCACTGGTCGGGCTTCCGCATCGTGCCGCAGGCGATCGAGTTCTGGCACGACCGGCCATTCCGGCTGCACGATCGGCTGGTCTTTTCGCGCAACGCCGAAGGCGGCTGGGACAAGACACGGCTTTATCCCTGAGGAGAGGTTCAGGCCTTCTTGCGCGTCATGAAGGCCGTCAACGCGGCGCGCGCTTCGTCGGACTTCAGCCGCTCGGAGAAATGCTCGCTCTCCACCTTGATGCGGGCGACAAGCTCGTGGCGCGGGGCGCGCATCAGGTCACGCGCGATCTTCAGCGCCTGCGGCGGCTTGGCGGCGATCGCGCCGGCCGCGGCGAGTGCCGCGGCTTCTAGCCCGTCCTCCTCGACCACCTCATAGATCAGGCCGGCGGCCTTGGCGCGTTCGGCGGAAAAACCTTCGCCGAGTCCAAGCAGCGCAAAGGCGCCCTGCCTGCCGAGGATGAGCGGCGCCAGCAGGCTGGAGCCCGCCTCCGGCACCAGGCCGAGGTCGACGAAGGGTGTGCGGAACACCGTGCGCGGCGTGGCGAAAGTCAGGTCGCAATGCAAATTGAGCGTGGTGCCGATGCCGACCGCAATGCCGTCGACGCCGGAGACCATCGGCTTCTCCGTTTTGGCCAGCGCCATCAGGAAGTCCCAGACCTCGTTGCCGCCCTCACCGCCGGTGGCGATGACCAGGAAATCGGCGAGATCGTTGCCGGAAGAGAAGGCGCCTGAAACACCGAGGAAGACATGGACGCGGACCGCCGGATCGGCATCGCCCTCGGCCAGCGCCTTGGACATTGTCGCGTACATGGCGCGCGTCAGTGCGTTCTTCTTGTCGGGACGGTTCATGCGGATGATCTGGATGGCGCCCTGGCGCTCGACGAGAATATGGTCTGTCACGGTCATTCTTCCCTGGTGAGCGCTCTGGTATTCAGGCCGTTATCAGCGCCTTGCCGGCGGTAGCGAGGCTCTCGGCGCCATCGATTACGCGTTCCTTCAAGGCGCTGACTTCGCCGAGCAGGTTTTCGGCGAAAAAGCGGCAAAGGGCGATGCGGCTCTGCTGGGCAAGTCCGCCACGCGCCAGATAAGCGCCGCCGGCAGCAAGCGAGATCAGCCTGAGATAGGGGGTCGCACCGGCTTGCGCTTCGTCCAGACGGCCGTCGGCCAGCAGCTTCTGCAGGAAGCGCGTCGCCTCGGTGAGATCGTCGAACGCCTGGTCAAGCGCTTCGGCGGCGCGGCCGAAGCCCTGCAGGTTCGAGGTCCGCACCTCGTCGGCGATGGCCTTCAGTTCGGCGATATAGCCGTGCACATGCTCGCCGCCGCCAAGCGGCAATTTGCGGGCTACAAGGTCGATCGCCTGGATGCCGTTGGTGCCTTCATAGATCGGCGCAATGCGGGCGTCGCGATAGAGCGCGGCCGCGCCCGTCTCCTCGATGAAGCCCATGCCGCCGTGGACCTGGACACCCAGCGACGCAACGTCGACGCCGATATCGGTGGAAAAGGCCTTGGCCAGCGGCGTCAGCAGATTGGCGCGATCGCGCCAATGCGCGGCCTCCTCGCCTGTCGACACACGCGCGAAGTCGATGGCATAGGCGCAGGAATACGAGATGGCGCGGGCGATCTGGGTCAAAGCCTTCATGGTCAAGAGATTGCGCTGCACGTCGGGGTGATGGACGATCGGCGCCATCCCGGCGCCTGAAAAGTCCGATGCCTTGCCCTGGCGGCGCTCATTGGCATAGGCGATCGCCTTCTGCGTCGCGGCTTCGGCCACTGCCACGCCCTGCATGCCGACGCAAAGCCTCGCGTTGTTCATCATGGTGAACATGCAGGCGAGCCCCTTGTTCTCCTCGCCTATCAGCCAACCGATGGCGCCGGGCGCAGCACCCTGGAACCCGTCGCCATAGATCATGGTGCAAGTCGGCGAGGCATGGATGCCGAGCTTGTGCTCGAGGCCGGAACAGAAGACGTCGTTGCGGGCGCCGAGCGAGCCGTCATCATTGACCAGGAATTTCGGCACCAAAAACAGCGAGATGCCGCGCGTGCCGGCCGGTGCGTCGGGCAGCCGCGCCAACACCAGATGGATGATGTTGTCGGTGAAATCATGCTCGCCATAGGTGATGAAGATTTTCTGGCCGAAGATGCGGTAGGTGCCGTCGCCGGCAGGCTCGGCGCGACTGCGCAAGGCGGCGAGATCGGAACCGGCCTGCGACTCGGTCAGGTTCATCGTCCCCATCCACTCGCCGGAGACGAGCTTTGCCAGATACTTTGCCTTCAGCGCTTCGGAAGCATGCTTGTCGAGCGCCTCGACCGCGCCCATGGTCAGCGTCGGGCCGATGCCAAAGGCCATGGCGGCGGAGTTCCACATTTCGAGCGCGGCAACGCCGACCATGGTCGGCAGGCCCTGGCCACCGAATTCTTCCGGTCCCGACAGCGCGTTCCAGCCGCCGTCGATCCAGCTGCGGTAAAGCGCCTTCCAGCCGGGCGGCGTGGTCACGGTCGCATCCTTCAGCACCGCGCCATGCTGGTCGCCGATCTTGTAGAGCGGCGCCACTTCCTCGCTGGCGAAGCGGCCGGCCTCGGACAGGATGGCGTCGACAAGGTCTTCGCCGAGGTCCCCGAACGTGCCGCGGTCGAGCGCCGGCTTGAGCCCGGCGACATGCTTGAGCGTGAACGAAATGTCGCCGACCGGGGCCTTGTACATGCCGCTTTCTCCTCCGCTGCTCCGGCCGCTCGATCCTAGGACCCGGGCCGATGCAAAACCATCCGCCTCTGGGCGGCCTCCGACCTTCTTTTTACGTAAACGTCAAACTTTGTCACGCGGATTTTCATCGAACTTCGTCGTCCACAGGTGGAGCGGGAGCGTAGCGGACGCCGAGTACCATGTCGCGACCTCGCGCTAGGGGCGCAACGGTGCAGAATTCCGCGCCGTGGCAGCGCTTCGAAGTCGCGGAATGCATACTATGGCCCGCGCCGCGTCGCTTCGCTCCTTGCTTCGCCATAGAATGACGAAATCGCGAGAGCGACAGGACTCCTGCCCGAAAGCACTTCCTTAACCATACCGGTCCACCATCGGTGTTTGGTCAGCGGGGATCCCCTGTTTGAAAACGCCGGCGCATCTTCTTCGCCGCTCAGCGATCGCTCTCGCGGCGATGATGGCGCTGACGTCAGCGGCTACAGCCTCGGACTTTTCCGAGCCTTGGCGGGATGGCGACCGCGCGCTGGTGGTCGACGCCTATGAATACAATTCCATCGACTGGGCGCAGCTTGCCACCGACAAGCGCATTGTCGGCTTCATCAACAAGGCCTCCGACGGGCTGCCGCCGCCCTATTTCTGCTACGGCGACGAGCCTACGGTCAAACTCTGCAAGACATTGTGGAAACGCTTTGCGGTGACGCGCGAGCTGTTCCAGACGCGCAAGGTGGTGGCCAAGGCGCTCGGCCTGAAATGGGGCGCGTATCATCTTGCCCGCCCCGGCAATCCGCTCGAGCAGGCCAACAGTTTCATCGATTTCGCCGAGCCAGCCCCTGACGATCTGCTCGCCCTCGATCTCGAAGGCAACGACCCCTCGCAATGGATGTCGCTCGAGGATGCCGAGGAATTCGTGCGCCAGGTGCACCGGCGGCTCGGCCGTTTCCCGATCCTCTACACCAACGGCAAGACCGCCCAGTACATCGCCGACAACCGCTACCAATACCGTCTGCTGTCGCGGCTGCCGCTCTGGTATGCGCGCTACAAGCCCGACATCGACGTGCATTTTCCGATGGGCAACTGGCAGGGCTATGCGCTGTGGCAGTTCTCGGCGCAGGCCAATTGCGGGCGCCTGCGCTGCCCCTACCGCGTCGCCGGCACGCCCAACGACATCGACGTCAACGTCGCGCCGATGGACGCGGCGGCACTGCGCCAGCAATGGCCCTTCGGCGGCCTGATCGACGTGCCGCCCGACTACCTCGCCTCAATACCGGTGCCGGTGTCGCGCGCGGCCGGGCTCGCCGGCAAAGTCACCATCACATACGCCGATGTGGCGACGCCACCGACGGTCGAGGAAATGGTGGCGGTGCTGGGCGCGCGCTGGCAGACATTCCGCGCCGCCTTCCGCATGCCGGTGGTCAAGACGGTGCCGCGCCGCGCGCGCTTCGGCATTGCCGAGTATGTCGCCTGGAAGCGGACTGCGTATCGTTCGGAGGCTCTGCTCGAGGCCGCCTTCTCGCAGGCCGCCGACCCGGTCAGCACCGCTTCGACGGAACTCGTTCGCGAGCGCTGAGGCTCAGGTGGCGCTGGCTTTCTCCCGCGCCACCGCCTGCCAGCCTATGTCGCGGCGGCAGAAGCCTCGCGGCCAGTCGATGCGGTCGAGCGCGGCGTAGGCGCGGCTCTGCGCTTCGCCGACCGTCTTGCCTGACGCGGTGACGTTGAGCACGCGGCCGCCATTGGCGACCAGCGCGCCGCCATTGATGGCGGTGCCGGCGTGGAAAATCTCAACACCATCGCCGGCCGCCTCTTCCAGCCCGCGGATGACCGAGCCTTTTTCCGGCGTCCCGGGATAGCCCTGTGCCGCCATCACCACGGTCAGCGCGGCATCGTCGCGCCAGCGGATCGAACTGTGCGCCAACTGGCCGTCGACGGCGGCGTTGAGCAGCACCAGCAGATCGTCCTTCAGCCGCATCATCAGCACCTGGCATTCGGGATCGCCGAAGCGGGTGTTGTATTCGATCAGCTTCGGCCCTTTGTCCGTGATCATCAGCCCGGCGAAGAGAATGCCGGCGAACGGCGCGCCAAGCTCGGCCATGCCGCGCATGGTCGGCTCGACGATCTCGCGCATGGTGCGCTCGACCATTTCGGGGCTCATCACCGGCGCCGGCGAATAGGCGCCCATGCCGCCGGTGTTGGGGCCGGTGTCGCCGTCGCCGACGCGCTTGTGGTCCTGCGCGGTGCCAAAGGGAAGTGCGGTCGTGCCGTCGCACAGGCAGAAGAAACTCGCCTCCTCGCCGGTCATGAATTCCTCGACTACTACCTCAGCGCCGGCGTCACCGAATGCGCCGTCGAAACAAGCATCGAGGGCGGCGCGCGCCTCGTCCAGCGTCATGGCGATGGTGACGCCCTTGCCGGCGGCAAGCCCGTCGGCCTTGATGACGATCGGCGCGCCGACCTTTTCGACATAGGCTTTCGCCGAGGCAAGATCGGTGAAGCGGCCATAGGCGGCGGTCGGGATGCCGTATTTGGCGCAAAGGTCCTTGGTAAAACCTTTCGAGCCTTCGAGCCGCGCTGCCCGCTTCGACGGGCCGAAGACGCGGATGCCCTGCTCACGCAGATCGTCGGCAATGCCGGCGACCAGCGGCCCTTCCGGCCCGACGACGACGAGATCGATCGCGTTGTTCTGGCAGAAGCTGGCAACAGCGGCATGGTCAGCGATGTCGAGCTTGACCAGTTCGGCCTCGTGGGCGATGCCCGGATTGCCGGGCGCGGCATAGAGCCTGGTCAAAAGCGGCGAGGCCGCGATCTTCCAGGCCAGGGCATGTTCGCGGCCGCCGGAGCCGATCAACAAAACGCGCATGCCGATGTCCCTTGTCATTTCACGACAGGGACTGCGCTATTGCGCTGCGCGGCGCGGGTCAAGACTTTTGGTCCGCTGCTTGCCGGTTGCGCACGGCAGCGTCGCACGCACCGGCAAGCCGAAGCAGAAGCGCGGCTCTCGCGACTCAGCTCTGGTAGACAACCGGAAACCAGTCCTCGCGCAGTTTCTGGCCGGGCTTCATGTCATGGCCGGGATAGGGCGGCGAGGTGCGGCCGGGGCGCTCGACATAGCGCACATCGTCGCCGACCCAGCGCAGCGACAGCGCCCGGCGCCGCGCCGAGGTTAGATTGCCGCGCGCGCCGTGCGCAGTGCGGAAGTCGAACAGGATTGCGTCGCCCGGCTCCATCGCCCATTCGAGCACCCTCAGCGACGGGTCGTTGTCGGGATCGGGCACCGGCCGATAATCGCCCTCGCCGGCGTAGAAATTGTCATCGTTCAGCCAGCGCACCGGCAGCACCATCTTGTCCCATTTGTGCGAGCCGGCGATCAGCCGCAGCGTCGCCTCCTTGACCGGATCGATCGGGATCCAGAAGCTGACGGTCTGGCTGCCGTCGACGAAATAGTACGGAATGTCCTGATGCCAGGGCGTCGGCTTCTGCGTGCCCGGCTCCTTGACCAGCACATGGTCGTGGAAGAACTGGGCGCTGCGCGACTGCATCGCTGCCGCCGCGACTTCGGCGGCCGGGGAATTGCGCACGACGTCGACGAATTCAGGAATGCGCTCCCAGTTGCAATAATCGTCGAAGAAGCTGCCCTTGCCATTGGCGATGTCGGACGCTGCGGCGCTGCGGTTTTGCATGTTGCGCTCGATGCCGGCGGCGATGGTGCCGACCCAGTCCTTGAAGACGCCGCGGACGCAGACCGCGCCGTCGCGCTGGTAGTCGGCAATCGCTGCGGCGTCGATGTGTCTGGCGGCCATCTCATGTCTCCCCTGTTTCGATGACCGACTATCGCAGCCGCCGCACATCGCGTAAAATAATAACTTCTCATCTCTCTTATAGTCTTGACCTATGAACCTTACCCTCACCCAGTTGCGTTACCTCGTCGCCGTTGCCCGCCACGGCAGCGTCACCGCGGCCGCCCGGATGCTGAACGTCTCGCAGCCGTCGATCTCGGTGGCGATCGACAATGTCGAAGCGGCGCTCGGCCAGAAATTGTTCGTGCGCCAGCGCGGCAGCGGCATCGCTTTGACCTCGTTCGGCCGCAGCGCGGTGGCGAAGGCAAAGCAGGTGCTGGCCGAGGTGGATGAACTGGTTGGGCTCGGGACGCGTGACGCCGATGTCGGCGGCGAGCTGGTGCTCGGCTGCTTCGAGGATCTGGCGCCCTATTTCGCGCCGGCGCTGATCCGCGCTTTTTCGCAGCGCTGTCCGGCGGTCACCGTAGTCGTGCGCGACGAGACCTTCGAGACGCTGGGCCGGCGGCTCGGCGATGCGGCAATAGATCTCGGCCTGACCTACGATCTCGGCTTGCCCTCGCACTTCGCCCGCATCCTGCTGCACGAGCTGCGGCCGCACGCGCTTCTGCCGCAGGGCCATGCGCTGGCCAGCCAGGCGAGCGTCAGCCTGGCGGAGCTGGCGACCCATCCCTTGATCACCACCGACCAGCCGCATAGCTGGCAGCATATGCTGGACCTGTTCCTCAGCCGCGGCCTGTCGCCGGTCTCGCAACCGACGACGAGTTCATTCGAACTGCAGCGCAGCATGGTCGCCAACGGCTTCGGCGTCGCGGTGAGCTACACAAGGCCCTATGGCGACAGGAGTTATGACGGGCTGCCGCTGGTCTGCAAGCCGCTGTCCGATCCGCTGCCGATGCAGCGGATCATCCTGACCCATGACACAAGGCAAAGGCTGTCGAAGGCGGCGCTGGCCTTCATCGAGGTGGCGAAGGAGTGGTTTGCCAGCCACGATGTTTTCACCGCCTGAGCGACAATGCGGCCGCTTGACGGCGCCTGCTGCTGCTGCCACTCCAGCACGATGGAAACCATCCAGTCGAAAGCCGCCCAGGGCCGCGTCGCCGATGCGCCGAGCGGCCATTGGGTCTACAAGATATTGCCGCGCTGGCTGTGGCCTTATGCGCAGCTTGCCCGCTGGGACCGGCCGATCGGCTGGCAATTGCTGCTGTGGCCCTGCTGGTGGTCGGCAGCGCTAGCGGCCAGCGCCTATCCCCGCCCCACCGATCCGTTGCTGACATTGCTGCCGTCGCCGTGGTTCCTGTTCCTGTTCTTTGTCGGCGCCGTCGCCATGCGTGGCGCCGGCTGCACCTATAACGACATTGTCGACCAGGACATCGACAACAAGGTCGAGCGCACGCGCTCGCGGCCATTGCCGGCCGGCAAGGTGACGCGCCGCCAAGCCTGGGCGTTCCTGGTCATCCAGGCCTTGCTGGGCCTCGTCGTGCTGCTGCAGTTCAACGACTTCGCCATTCCGCTCGGCATCGTCTCGCTGGTCATCGTTGCCGTCTATCCCTTCATGAAGCGCTTCACCAACTGGCCGCAATTGGTGCTCGGGCTCGCCTTCTCCTGGGGTGCGCTGATGGGCTGGGCGGTCGAGTTCGGCGATCTCGATGGCCCGGCCATCATGCTCTACATCGGCTCGATCCTGTGGGTGATCGGCTACGACACCATCTATGCACATCAGGACAAGGAAGACGACGCAATCGTCGGCGTGCGCTCGACGGCGCGGCTGTTCGGCGACAACACCAAGACCTGGCTGGTCGGGCTTTATGGCGGCACGCTGGTCTGCTTCGCCATCGCCTTCGCCTCGGTGCAGGCGCCGGTGGTGGCGCTGGCCGGGCTGATCGCCGCCGGCGCGCATATGGCGCGGCAGATAGCGGTTCTGGATATCAACGATCCCGATCAATGCCTGCGGCTGTTCAAATCGAGCAACCAGGTCGGCTGGCTGATCTTCCTCGGCCTGATCGGCGGTGCGCTGTGGGTGGCGCTGAAGCCGCTGGTGTAGGCTCCCTCTTCCTTCTCCCCTTGTGGGAGAAGGTGGATCGACGCGCAGCGCCGAGACGGATGAGGGGTGCTCCAGCGGAGTGAGGCGTTGGCGTTCCCTGGAACACCCCTCATCCGTCTTGCCGCTTCGCGGCAATCCACCTTCCCCCACAAGGGGGGAAGGAGAAGAGCGCTCTATTCTCTCGAAATAATCTCCTGGCCATCAATAACCAGCCTCAGCCCGAGGTCGCCGGCCCTGCGGCGGGCGAGGAAGCGCGGGCGGCGCGTGGTCGAGACCCGGCCCTTGCGGCGATCCTTGGCCGGCAGCGCCTTGATGGCGGCGCCGAGCGATTCCTCAAGCGTGCGGGCAATGCCGTCGGATTCGATCAGCAGCATCTGCAGCCGGTAAGCATCGGCCCAGGCGCGCCAGTCGGCGGCGACGTCGTCGAGATCGTCGGCCACCAGCAGCGGCACCGACAGCATCGGGTCGTTGTGCAGGAGTTCGAGGGTTACCGTGACATTGCCTTGCGCATCCTCCATCGCGCGGGCGGCGACGCCGCGAAACGCGTTGGCGGGCAGCGCGATGATCGCCGGCACGCCGCTCATCTCGAGCGTGCGGCGGATGACGGCGCCGCGCTGGTCGATGGTGAAGGTAACGTCGCCATAGTCGTCGCGCGTGGCATAGCTCACCACTTGCGGCAGGCGGAATGGGTCGAGGCGCATGTTGCGCCCGGCCCAGACGGGCTTCAATACACTGTTCATCTGCTGCCTTCCTGTGTTTCTCCTGAGAGCCGCTTTCACGGATCCCACCGGGCCGGTTTTCCCGGCCTCGTTGTGTGAAACATTAGCGCGAGCTTCTGCCGCCCGGCTTAAGAAAGTCAGTTAAATTTTGCTGATCTCAGGCGATGGTTATCGGAATGAGACCAGCCACAAAATGTTGAAAGGATCAGATAACCTTACCGGGATTCATGATGCCGGCCGGATCGAAGACGGCCTTCACCCGGCGCATCAGTTCGATCGCCATTGGCGGCGCGGTGGCGATCAGTTCGTCGCGCTTCAACTGGCCGATGCCATGCTCGGCCGAGATCGAACCGTGGAAGGAGCGCACGACATCGTGCACGGCATGGTTCATGGCGTGGTAGAGGCCGAGAAACGCTTCGTCGTCACCGCCCTCCGGCCGGGAGATGTTGTAGTGCAGATTGCCGTCGCCCATATGACCGAAGCAGACCACGCGCGCCTGCGGACTGACCGAAGCCACTGCACCGGCCGCCTTTTCGATAAACGCCGGGATGGATGCCACCGGCACCGAAATATCATGCTTGATCGAAGCACCTTCGGGCTTTTGCGAATCCGGCAGCACCTCGCGGAAGTTCCAGAACGCGTCGCCCTGCGCCAGGCTGGCCGCGATCACCGCGTCGCCGACGATGCCTTGCTGGAGGCCTGCCGACAGCACTTCTTCGATCAGCCCCCTGGCGTCCTCGGCTGAACGGCCCGACGACACCTGCATCAACACATACCATGGCCAATCCTGCGCCAGCGGCCGCGTGACGCCCTGCGCATGGCGCAGCGTGAAATCATACGGACGCCGGCCGATCAGCTCGAAGGCGGTGAGTGCCGCCCCTGCCCGGTCCATCGCCAGGCTGAACAGCGAAAGCGCTGCTTCCGGCGACGACAGGCCGGCAAAGGCCACTTCGCGCCCCTTGGGCTTGGGAAACAGTTTCAGCACCGCCGCGGTGATGATGCCGAGCGTGCCTTCGGCGCCGACGAACAGGTTCTTCAGATCGTAACCGGTGTTGTCCTTCTTCAGTTTGCGCAGATCGTCGAAGATTTCGCCGGTCGGCAGCACCACTTCGACGCCGAGGCAGAGTTCGCGCGCATTGCCATAGGCGAGCACGCCGGTGCCGCCGGCATTGGACGAGAGGTTGCCGCCGATTTGGCAGGAGCCCTGCGCGGCAAGCGACAGCGGAAACAGCCGGTCGGCGGCGTCGGCGGCTTCCTGCAGCGTCTGCAGGATGACGCCGGCCTCGACTGTTACCGTGTTGGAGAAGACGTCGATCTCGCGAATGCGGTTCAGCCGCGACAAAGAAAGCACGATCTCGCGGCCGGATGCGTCAGGCACCTGGGCGCCGACCAGCCCGGTGTTGCCGCTTTGCGGCACGACCGGCGTTCCCGTCTCGCTCGCCAGCCGCATGATCCGGCTGACCTCGTCGACGCTGCCGGGACGCAGCACCAAGGCGGTCCTGCCGTGCCATAGGCCGCGCCGCTCGGTAAGATACGGCGCAATATCGGCCTGGTCGCGCAGCGCATATTTGTCGCCGACGATTGCCGCAAAGCGGTCGATGAGAGCGGGATCGAGGTCGAAGGGTGCGTCGTTCATGGGCGCAAACTATGGCGCTCAGTCGAGCTTGTCACGGGGGGCAGCGGCACGAAACAGCCGATCGTTGATCGCCTCGCCGAGCCCATCGAACGGGATCGGCTCGACGGCGATCGTCGCCGCACCGCTGCGGTCGAGTTCCTGCAGATACGCGAACAGATTGCTTGCGGCTTCGCGCAAATCGCCTGACGCGGACAGGTTGCGCAAGGCGGCCGCCGCTTGCCAGCCTTCGGCGCGGTCGCCACCAAAGGCCAGCAAGGCCTCGCCTTCAGCCACACTCTGTGCATCGAGCCGCACCGATGCGCGCGGCGCATAATGCGACGCCAGCATGCCGGGCGCCTCGATGCCGGCTGTCGCGCCGCGCTGCAGCTTGATGCCGGTGACGGCCTCGATATCGGCGGCAGCGATGCCGCCTGGCCTCAGCAGCCGCACGCTGTTGCCTTCGACCTTGACGATGGTCGATTCCAGCCCGACCGGGGTGGCGCCGCCATCGACCACCAGCCGGATTTTGGCGCCGAGATCGGCCGCGACGGCTTGCGCCGTCGTGGCGCTGATCTTGCCCGAAGAGTTCGCGCTGGGCGCGGCCAACGGCCGGCCGAGTCTGGCGATCAGCTCGCCGCCGAACCCCCTGGGCATGCGCAGCGCGATCGTGTCCAGCCCGGCGGTGACCAGCGGATGGATGCCGTTGCCGGGTTGGAGCGGCAGCACCAGCGTCAGCGGCCCCGGCCAGAACGCCTCGGCCAGCCGTTTCGACAGCGGATCGAAGGCCGCAATGCGCTCGGCCATCGCCAGATCGGCGACATGGGCAATCAGCGGGTTGAAGCGCGGCCGGCCCTTGGCTTCGAAGATGCGGGCGACGCCGACGCCATTGGTCGCGTCGCTGGCCAGTCCATAGACGGTCTCCGTCGGGATGGCGACCACGTCGCCGCCCTCAAGCAGCGCCAACGCCTGCTCCATCGCTTCGCCGACGGATAGTATCTCAGCCACTCGCTTCACCTCACAGGCACCGGACCTAAAGCGCGTCGCGCTGAACCGGATTCATGCGACGCGCTTTAGGTCTTTGTTTTGATGCATGTCGTTCTCTCAAAACCGGGGCCACTTTTGAGCGACATGCATTAGAGCGGTTCAGCTGTTCGCTTAAACGCTCTAAGTATTTGTTTTTGCGGAATTCCGGACGGAAAACCGCTACTCACTTTTCCTGGAATTGCTCTAATACGGCAGTGGTTTTCGGGCAAGCCGGCGTTGGCGAATTATCAATGCCTAAAATGCTATGTTTCCCTGCAAGCCGGCATCAATCCACTCGGGTTAAGGCTATTTGGGTTAGGGCTGGCGGCTTGTTGGGCAAGGGGACGGTTTCGATGTCGATGCGTGTGCTTGGAGCGCTTGGTTTCACCCTGGCGGCGATGACCGGTGGGGCGCACGCCTCGTCGATCGTCTTTCTCGGCGTCTCGACCTCGACGCCATCGGTCATCAAGGTTGGCGGATCCGAACCGGTCAGGACCGCCTCGACGCCATCGATCGTCGCGCTCGGCGATGCCCAGCCCGATGTGACTTATGAAAAGGTCGCGGCGATCCCCGAAAAGCCTAGGCAGGATCCGATGATCATTCGCGGCGGCATCGTCGGCGGCGCCTTCGCCGCGCCGGCTCCGGCCAGGGCGAGCGCCGCGGCGCCGGCAACTGAGCCGACGGCAGAGACCGCACCAGCCGGAACTGCAACGGCATCGAACGGCAAGCCTGAGTCGCAACCGGCAGCGCCGCAGCCGGCAACAACACCGCAGCAGCCGATCGAGGGCGTCGGCAAAGCCGAGTAGGCCATTCAGCCAAAACAGTCGGCCAAGACAGTCGGCCAATCCATGCCGCTTGACGCCAATCGACAGCCCGGCGCACGATCGGCTTGGCGGCGGCGGCCCCAATTTCGCCAATCGGTTTTGGCATGAGCGCGCCGGGTTGTAGGAGAGCGAGGGGTTATCATGAACATGACGAAATCTTTGATTATTGCCGGCCTGTTGCTGGCGTCACCTATAGGTGTCGGCGGCGCGCAGGCCGGTGACGAGCTAGGGTCCTACGTCGCGCGCATTTCCGATCGCGACCACCATGCCAGCGACGGCTATGAGCTGAGCAGCGCAGCACAGATGGTGCGGCAGGACCGTGCCAACTGGCACAAGTTCCACCGGCGCGATGCCGACGACCAGGGCGATGACTGGTTCCGCAGCAACGATGATCGCGCGTATCTGGAACGCATGCTGAAGCGCGGTGGCGCGATGAGCTCCTCGACACGGAACGCCATCGTCAATGGCGAGCCGCTGATCCAGGTCGACGTCTATTCAGACAGCGTGCATGTCAGCATTTTGGAGGACTGACGGAGTCAGCCTCGGGAGGACTGAAAACAAGACGGGCGGCGTGTGAACGCCGCCCGTGTTCGGGCTTGTCCGTCCCTTAGCTAGCCAGCTATTCTGGAGAAATCAGCCACCTGGTCGGTGGCCGTGCGGATGCGGGCGAGCAATGCCAGACGGTTGGCGCGCACGGCCTGGTCCTCATCATTCACGAGAACACGTTCAAAGAATGAATCAACCGGTTCGCGCAGCACGCTAAGCGCCAGCATGGCGGCGGAAAAGTCTTCGTTTTGAATCGCTTCGCCGGCTTCTCTCTCCGCCTGATTCACCGCTGCAAACAGCGATTTCTCGGCCTCCTCGCGAAATAGCGCCGGCTCAACAGTCTCGGCGACGAGCGTTTTCTTCTTCTCCTCGGCAGCCAGAATGTTGGCCGCCCGCTTGGCGCCGGCGAGCAGGTTTTTGCCGTCCTCGGTGTCGAGGAAGGACCCCAGAGCTTCGACGCGACGCACGATCTGCAGGAGGTCGTCCGACTGCGGAGTGATCACCGCGTCGATGAGATCATGGCGGGCACCCTGGTCGCGGAGATAGACTTTCAGGCGGTCGTGGAAGAAGGCGAGGAGGTCGGGGCCAAAGGCCCGTCCAGCCTTAGACGCGAGATAACTCGCCGTTTGATAGGCACTATCGAAGAGCGATGTCAGCGGCAGTGAGATCCCATTCTCGATCAGGATCCTCACCACGCCCAGTGCGGCCCTTCTCAGCGCGTAAGGGTCCTTCGACCCCGTCGGCTTTTCATCAATGGCCCAGAAGCCGACCAGCGTATCGATTTTGTCGGCCAGCGCGACGGCAATCGACACCGGATCGGTCGGCACGCGATCAGACGGACCTTGCGGTTTGTAGTGCTCCTCGATCGCTGCAGCCACGGACGGATGCTCGCCCTGCAGCAGCGCGTATTTGCGGCCCATGGCGCCTTGCAGTTCGGGGAATTCTCCGACCACTTCGGTGGTGAGATCGGCCTTGGCGAGCACCGACGCACGCCCGGCGAGCGCGGCAATCTCCCCCCTTGAGGGGGAGATGTCGCCGAAGGCGACAGAGGGGGTCGTCTCGCGTGGAGCGCCAACTCCCTCTTTCTTTGCAAAGCCAGATTGCGTCGCGGCAGCCGAACCGACCCCCTCTGGCCTGCCGGCCATCTCCCCCTCAAGGGGGGAGATCGACTGCGCCACTGTTGGCGCCAGTTCCTCCGCCAGCCGCTTGATGCGCTCTACCCGCTCGCCTTGCGTGCCGAGCTTGGCGTGGAAAGTCACCCCGAGATGGTCGAGGCGGGCCATGCGTTGGTCGAGCGGCTTTTTCAGATCGAGCCCGAACTTTTCCGCCGATGCTTCAAGCTGCTCGAGATCGGGCAGATCGCCCTGGTCGGTCCGCCAGAAGTACAGCGCATCCGACAGGCGCGCGCGCACCACCTTGCCGTTGCCGTGCGCGATCTCCTTGCCGCCATCCTTCGCCTCGATGTTGGCGGTGAGGATGAAGCGGTTGGAAAGGTTTTCGCCGTCGCCTTGCGGACGGGTGACAAAGCATTTCTGATTGGCGCGAATGGTCAGCCGCACCACCTCGGGCGGAATGGCAAGAAAGGCCTGCTCGAATTCGCCCATCAGCACCACCGGCCATTCGACCAGGCCCGACACTTCTTCCAGCAGCCCTTCGTCCTCGACCAGATCGAGCCCGTTGGCGAAGGCGAGGTTGCGGGCGTCGGCAAGGATGATCTCCTTGCGCCGGTCGCCGTCGAGCACGACCTTGGCCGCTTCCAGCTTGGTCACGTAGTCGTCGAAGCGGCGCACGGTGATTTCACCCGGCGCCATGAAACGATGGCCATAGGTGATATTGCCCGAGCGGATGCCATCGATCTCGAAATCGACCACCGCCGGCTCCTCGGTCTCCGGGCCGAAGGTGCACAGGATCGTCTGCAGCGGCCGCACCCAGCGCAGCGAACCGGGCTTAGCCGAAGCCGGCCCCCAGCGCATCGATGTCGGCCACGGGAAGCTGCGGATGATGGCCGGCACCAGTTCGGCGACGATTTCTTCCGCCGCCCTGCCCGGCTTCGAAATATGGGCGACGTAGAAATCGCCCTTCTTCGGATCGGAATGGACATGCGCCTCGGCAACCGAGGCAAGGCCTGCCTTGCGCAGAAAACCCTGCACCGCCTGGTCCGGCGCCGCCGTCGACGGCCCCTTGATCTCCTCGTGGATGTCCTTCGAGCGCGCGGTCAGGCCCCTGACATCGAGCGCCAGGCGCCGCGGCGTCCAGTATTCGCGCGCGGCGTCATAGGTCAGACCCGCCTCGACCAGACCGTCGGTCAGCATCTTCCTGAGATCGCCCGCCGCCTTGCGCTGCATGCGGGCGGGGATTTCCTCGGAGCGAAGTTCTAGCAAAAGATCAGGCATCAGAGTTTCTCCACCCGCATGCCTTCTCCCTGATTGCGCGTCCTCGCGCCTCCGGCGCTGCGGTTGCGCGGCCGGGCGGGGATTTCCTCGGAGCGGAGTTCCAGCAACAAATCCGGCATCAGAGTTTCTCCACCCGCATGCCTTCTCCCTGATTGCGCGTCCTCGCGCCTCCGGCGCTGCGGTTGCGCGGCCGGGCGGGGATTTCCTCG
>NZ_JAMYOJ010000016.1:0-149475 GCF_040319795.1 Mesorhizobium sp. M0862 | reverse complement strand
ATCTCCTGCTCGTGTCCCAAACGGCGCGAAACGTCCGAAATCGAGTAGAATCAATGTCATGCAACCTGTCCAGCCAATTTAACCGGACAGCAGTGCACCGAGAACGAGGATGCCGCCAAACTGGCACCGGTTGGCGCGCACCTGCTTTATGCGCCAGATGCAGAGGAGATGTATCCGGCGGGCTTCGCCACCACCGTTTCGGTTTGCGGTGTCAGCGAAGGCCTGTGCGGTACATTCCGGCCGGGGCATTTCGACGGCGTGGCGACCGTCGTCGCCAAGCTCTTCCTGCAGACCAGCGCTGACTTCGGCTTCTTTGGCGAAAAGGACTTTCAGCAAATTCACCTGGTCAGGCGCATGGCCCAGGATCTCGATATTCCAATCACCATTGTTGCCTGTCCGACAGTCCGTGAAGCCGACGGTCTTGCGCTATCATCGCGCAATGTGCGGCTCTCGCCAGCGGAACGCGCTGTTGCTCCCAAGCTATCATCGGTCCTGCTCAAGACGGCTGAGCGGCTTGAGCGCGGCTCACCCATCATGCCAACGCTTGCAGAATCTCGCGCAGCAATTCTGACTGCAGGCTATCGCGAGGTCGAATACCTGGAACTTCGCGATGAAGCAGATCTGCAGCCGATAACAAGCCTCGATCGACCGGCACGGTTGCTTGCCGCCGCCTGGCTCGGCGGCACACGGCTCATAGACAACGTCAGACTATTTCGGATTGGTTCAACAGATTAGCCACGTTCTCGGCACGCGCCGTATTCGTCCGGGATCATCTAAAACAAGGTCTCTGCCTGGCATTGAGCGTTACGGAGGTTACGCACAGGACACATGCATCGCGTGTTTGAGAACTTCGTCGAGCAACTGTCTGCAAGTGTTGATGCTGCCGATCTCTGTGAGGCAATGGCCTCCGCTGCAGCCGGCTTCGACTTCCCGCTATTCGCCTATTTCACCTACCCGTCAGCCTCCGGCGACGCCCCCCAATTGATTTCAAACTATCCTTCATCCTGGACGTCACGTTATCTGCAACAGCGGTACCACAGTCTCGATCCGGTCATCCTGCGCGGGCTGCAAGGCTGGGATACATTCGATTGGGGTGTGGATCGCGCTCGGCACTGTCTGCCGAATTCGCAGCAACAAATTCTAGAGAGTGCGGCTGAGTTTGGCATCTGCGGCGGCCTGACGATGTCCATGCATGATCATCTCGGCCGGTTTGCTGCCCTGACCTTTGCTTCCGACGAGTCCCGTCCGCCTCTGTTGCGGTCACTGGCACGTTACGAAAAAGCATTGCAGCTGGTGGCCATCAACTTTCATATCCATGTCCGGCGCAGGCTCGCCGATCATCGCGTGGTGGATGGTGTAACGCTCACCCCGCGGGAGTTCGAGTGCCTGAAATGGGCGGCGCGCGGCAAGTCGGCTTGGGATACTAGCCAGCTTCTCGGCGTCTCAAAGCGCACCGTGACCTTTCATCTGGAAAACGCCAAGGCAAAGTTTGGCGTTCGAACGATCAACCAAGCCGTTGCACGAATGGCTGCCTCCGGCCTGACGAGATCCTGATTCTCAGCCACGATACCTGTAAACCTCTACAGGCTGCATCGATGTCAGCTTTGCCCTTCGATGGCGGGAACACATCCCACATGGAGGCGACCATGATGCAACTGATAGCACCAGACTTTTACAACGAGTTTGCAGGCGAACTCAAAGAGATGCATGGGCTCAGGTTTCGGGTCTTCAAGGAAAGGCTCGATTGGGAAGTTGATACCGAAGACCAGATGGAATCCGATCCGTTTGATGCTCTCAAGCCTGTCTATCTGCTCCTCAAAGGATCCGACTGGCGAATTCGCGGTTGCGTGCGTCTTTTGCCCAGCACCGGACCCACAATGTTGCGCGACACCTTCCCGGTGCTGCTGGGTGCTGACGTCGTGCCCTCGACCACCGACATATGGGAGAGCAGTCGTTTCGCGCTCGATCTTCCTCCGTCGGCGCCCAAGGCAGCGGGCGGGCTGGCCCAGGCGACCTACGAGCTCTTCGCGGGCATGATCGAGTTCGGCTTGGCCAAGGATCTGACCCGGATCGTAACGGTGACGGACACCCGCATGGAGCGGATCCTCCGCCTTGCTACGTGGCCATTGTCGCGCATCGGAGAACCCAAGTGCGTCGGCAAAACGGAGGCGGTGGCTGGGTTTCTCGAGATTTCCCACGCGAGCCTTTTGCGAATCCGCAGCAGGGGACGTCTGAGCGGACCGGTACTGTGGCAACCGGTTCTAGGCCCGTCAGCATAGCGCCATTGTGGACACCTGTGCCATGAAGGATGCTGGTTTGCCCAAGGAAGCGACGGTCGGCCTTGTATGCTGGCCGGACTGGCGTCGCCAGGACGCTTACCACTACGCCAGACGATTGCCACGGACTGGCTGGGCCTGGGAGTTTCTTCGGCGCAATCCACAATTCCAGCGCGACCACGCCAAAATGGCACCGTCCGCCTGCTTTGTCGGAGCCCAGGCCGACATGAAGATAATCGAGTTGACGACAGAATCAGCTTTCCTAAGACAATGGAGCCTCCTTTTTCGCGGACGCGCCACAGTCGGACGCTACATCGGCGAGGGTCTTTTGGGATCCGCGCGATTGCGCCTGTATTCTACGAGCGGCCGCGGAGCCGCTGGGGCTCGACCACGATTTTGAACCGCTTCACCTTTCATCGCTCTCATGCTGCAAGGACATCCTGCTGACAGCTGCGGGCATGCAGCACGTGCTGCTGAGGGAGAACTGCCGGAGTCTGCAGATCGCCGTTTCCGGTGCGTCCGTCCTCCGCCCGTTGCGGCTATATGTCGACGCAATCCTTCAGCCGCAGCACCTCAAGTTCCATGTCGCTGCCCTTCAGTTCCTGAACGACATCAATGATTGCCGCCGCGTGTCAGCTGCTTGCTTTCCGCCGGAACACCGCGGAGCGCGTCTGCGTATTGTACTGCAGGCTTTGGATGGCTCGCTCGCGGGAGCATCTCATCAGGAGGTCGCCATTGCCTTGTTCGGGAGACGCCGTGTCGAAGAAGATTGGCGTCATCCAGGCGGCCATCTTCGCGATCAGGTACGCCGCGCCATCCAACGTGGCCGCTACCTGATGGGCGGCGGCTACAGACAGTTCCTGAGGTAATTGGGGTGGTTGCGATTGTCTTATCCGAACGCGCAACCTCCATTTCTCACTGCAATGGTGCGTTGCACAAAACGTGGCAAGCTCCTAGTTCTTCCGCGGCGAATCGGGTTTCGGCGAAACACCGGGACCCAACTTCGTCGATAAGTGCATTCATGACCTGAGGACCCCGATGACCGTTATGAACTCCGACAAAGCCGGCGCTGCAAGCCTTGAGACAATCGCGCGAAACGGCAGCATGCTGCGTCGCATAGCCGTACGCATTCCGACCTACCTGTCGGATATTCGCGAAAATCCGGCGTGGCTGCCCATGTTCATGTTGGCGCGCACCATGCCGGCACGGAGAATGCACTGGCGTGGTGCAAAGCCGGTCCGAAGGCCGCAAAGAGCCCAGGACACGATGTTTGCCGGTGTCAATTGCCACGACGTTGTCGACGCGCTGCGGATGGATGGGCTTTTTCCCGGCCTTGTCCTGCCTGCAATGGTGGCTGAAGATGTAGCCGCATTCGCAAGGTGCACACCTTGTTTCGGCAATTTCGATCGCCGACTCGAATTCATGCCGGCGGAGCATGCGGAGGCTGAGGCGCGATTTGGCCGTCCGTTGCTCAGCGGCCATTATTTCGAGCGCATTCTGGGCTGTAAGTCGGCCGTTGCCATCCAAAACGATCCGCTGCTCATGGATATCGCCGCGCACTATCTCGGCGGCCAGGCGACGCTGATCACGACGCGCGTCTGGTGGAGCTTCCCGACCGGCCAGGCGTCGGACGCCGACAAGAACCTGGCTTCGCTCGGCAAATACCATTTCGACCTGGACGACTGGCGGATGCTGAAGTTCTTTTTCTATCTAGTGCCCGTCGACGAGGGGACCGGCCCGCATATCTATGTTCGCGGCAGCCATGATCGCCGCGCCCTCAAGCACCAATTTACGCTTGTCGTCGGCCATCCAGCGCAAGAGATTCTGGACGTCTACGGCAAGCAGAGTCCGGTCACGCTGACCGGCAAGGCCGGTTTCGGTTTCGTCGAGGATCCGTTCGGGTTCCATATGGGCACCGTGCCGTCGCACAGGCCACGGCTGATGATGGAAGTTGGCTTCGGCGTTTCTCCTCCATCGCGCCGCCGCTTCCATGGCGAGCCTGTGATCCGCTGATTTCGAAAAGTCCCGAAACAGCCTTCCCGTTGTGAGGCAAGATAAGGCTATGCGGCTGGCGCAATGAGTCTCGCCATTGCTCCAGCTTCCTCGAGATCGCCTGCCACGCGAAGCCTCAGATGCTCTTCGAAAACCTCCTCTACGGACCGAGTCATCTCGGGTCTCCTTTGGAGTCACCGGAAGGTGGTGCACAGCCGTATCGTGCTTCGCAATCCTGAACGACTGCGAGGGGCGGTTTGTTCCTCGCGTGGCGCATGCAGCGGTGCCGGCATGACAGCTTCGTCTTGGATCCCGATGCTCGGCAACGTCGGCGGTGAAGGCTCTGTCTAGGCGGCTTACCCGGACATGACTCCAATGCAGGAAATCGACCATCTCCTGTTCGAGCACGTTCGTTGGCGATCACCGTCGCGGCGCTACGGACGCCGCGGCGCCTGCGGTCAATGCAGTTTGCCGACTAGCCGAGCGTATTCGGCTTCAGCCCTGCCATATGACCCATCTGCCAGCGCAATTAGACGCGCGCGATCAAGAATGACTACCTCTCCTCGCCTTGAGCGTATCATACCTTGGCCCAAGGTTTGCAGCGCTATGGTGATGCCGGGCCGCCTGACACCGAGCATAACTGATAAGAACTCGTGCGTAATCGCAAAGCTGTTCCCCTCGACGCGATCATCACACATCACCAGCCATCTTGAGAGCCTATCGACGATGTTCATCCGGGCATTGCTGAGCGCGGTGAAGCTTGCCTGGAGGTGAAAGTAGTGAACGTAGCGGAGCAGAAAACTTCGCAGGGTTGGGCTTGTCAAAAGCGCCTTGGTGAAGAGGCCCGCGTCGATAACAAAGGCTCGGGCTTCTAATTGGACGTAACAATCGTGCGTTGACCGGTCATCGCCCATGATAAGCGCTGAGCCGGTCATGCCCTCACAACCTATGATTCCGATCTCAGCTTCAATACCAGGCCGCAGTTCGCCCACCACTGACCCGAGACCGCTCTCGAAGAAGTACACGGTTCTGATTGGAGACCCCGCCACTTCGAGATGCGTCTTCAGTCCAAGGGAGACGCTTTTCAAATGAGGTTGCAGCAAGGCCAAATCTGCCGAGCACATTCGAAGCAGCAGCGAATTGCGATAGATGGAATTTTGGCCGGTGTCGCATTGCGCGGCAGTGTGAGTTTGTGATTTGGAATCTGTCATAGCTCCCTCTCCCTATTGGGGCGGAAGCATGTTGATCGCTCACAGCCGACGGACGCCCTTAGAGTTGCCGTCGATGGCACACTGTATGCCTGCGGACCGCGGATGTCCCATTTTAACTGCGTTGATCGGCGCCAGCCAGGGTTTGGCGCACCCGCTCTAACGCCGCATTCAAATGCTCCAGAAATTCGTCATCGCTTTTGGTCGCCAAGCCGACTTGTCGAGCGCGAGTTACAATGCGCTCCTGGAGTGAAACCGCTGTCTCGTAGTGGTCGACGATCATCTGAAATGAAGCGCTCATTGGGGCGGATTCAAAGAGCTGTGCCATTGTGGCAATGTAGTTCCACGATGATGAGAGTCCATGCGGCCGCCGCTTGGGTAACAATCGTACAATATACCCAAGACTGGCCGCGCTCTTTGGTTAGCCTCCCAGTAATCCAGTAGCCTTGCGAGGCGCAGCTTCTCGTCGCCCTTCTCCTCGTGACCCGGCCGACCAGTCCCGGCTTCAGCCATTCCGCCTTGTCCTTCTTATGCTCCTTCGGGACCGGGACGCCGACCTCGCCCTGCACACGATCCCATAGCGTTTGCCTCTTGTCGGCCTTGAAGGCTAACATCGCCCGCCCTTGTAGGACCGCTTTTCAGCCATGATCACCTCGGGGCGCTGAACGAAGCGCGTGCTTGTCGACTCTGTCGGTCGTCGCAGACGCTTACGGAGGCCTCACCGAAGAGGGCGATGCGCACTCCGGCTCGACGACGGCTGTCGCAAATCAGACTGCTGTGGGATGCACCACCATCGATCGGTACTAGGATTCTCAACCTCGGCAATAAGCTCCTCTGTACAGCAAGCGACCTTCCTGCCTAGCAATACCAAAAGTCAAACCCCGCCGCAGATGCATATCCCTGGCAGCACGCGTCGGTCTTTGGCCACGCATCTGCCAAACCGAAATCAAGTAGCCCGCCATCGCGCGACCCTCAACCCGATCTTGATCATTGCAGTCGGGCAATAACTCATCTCTTTGGAGCTTGGTGGTGATATATAGGCGCCCAAGCCAGCGCTAATATTGCATGGAGCTAAAATGCCCGCTAAGATTTCTTGGGTGTTAGCTGGCGGGTATTTGATGGGGTTTGGTCGTCTAGGCGCGGTCGCTCTGGTTCTGGCGTTATTCATCAGCAGCGCTCATGGCCAAGAATCCTGCGACCCTAACTACACAGGCGCCTGTGTTCCAATCGCCAGCGATGTCGACTGTTCCTCCGGAAAGGGCAATGGTCCCGCATACGTACACGGGCCGGTCTCTGTCGTAGGCACCGATATCTATGATCTTGACCGAGACGGCGACGGGATAGGTTGCGAAAACGGCTAGAGGAGGCAAGTCGCCTTCCAACTTCATGACGGCACCAGCCCATTCGCTGTTTATGGTAACGGTCACGTCCGAGTTGAGGGTGAGCAACGTTCCCAGCCATTTGCATCAAATATTAGGACCTTCTAAATGCGACATGGCGACTCTGCGGTACGACGGTCGAACACCGTCCACGTCTCATCCGTCTCCTGCCATACGTTTGTCAGTTGGTAGCTGATTGTAGAATGTGCCAGTAACTGGGGATGCTCATCGCGTTCCACATGCGCGAGCCCTGATGCGCGTCAGTTATTTTTACTCTCCGAGAGACCACTGGCCCGGGCGATGTTCTCCGAGAAGAACAAAGAGGTAGATGGTTCCGGCATGGTCCCACCAATGCTTTCCCCTTGTGAACGGCATCCAAACTTTTCGGCGGGCTTGAACAGCGGCCGCCTTTGGCGGCTGTCGTAGGGCTGATGATAGGTTCCATTCCAGCTCTTTCTAATGTGTCGTCCGAACAGTGAACGAAAGTAGAACATGTAATTCAAGCGCGAATTGACCGTGAGAGGGATGAGCTCCAATTTTGGGTCATGCCTGACGCTGCTGGAAGACGAAATTGCGGTGGCGACTGGAAGCTCAGCGATGCCCCAAATGAAATTGGGCAGCTGGTGCTGTCCGCTGCGGCGCTATGACGTCAGACGATGGTATCTGCCGAATGACCTGGGAATCTTCGGGGACGTCGAGGCCGGTCGTGGTCGGAAGCAAACTGAGTTGCAGGCGGTGCTGTAGGAACGAGTATATGCAAGCTGAGACGCCTGTCGCCGTCTCCGCGTTCCAGGCCGACGTTCTCCTCGTTCCGAGGCTTGGTCAGCGATACGGGTGCGCCTGAGTGTCAATGGCGCATTTAGCAACGGCCTGGTACACGATTCACCGCCCTGCGAGCTGATCGAAACTGGCTTGGTCGATTGCATCGTAATAGCGCCGCCCACCAGGAAAGATTTTTCTATCGTTTGCGGTTGGGGTCGCATGACGCGATTGTCGGACGCAACAAGCCAGCTTGGCAATAGGCAGAGGCTGTCCACACTGTACTCCCTAGTGCCCAATACATACCTAACGAGACCGCCATGCCGTCACCTCCAGATTTCACCGACGATTTTCGCTCCGGGCTGATCACGCTGCTGCGCTGGCGCAGGGATGTGCGGCGCTTCGAGCCAACGGCTCTGCCAGAGGGTACGCTGGAACGCCTGCTCGAGCTCGCCAGCATTGCGCCCTCCGTTGGCCTCAGCCAGCCCTGGCGCTTCGTAGTGGTCGAGAGCCTCAAGCGGCGCACTGCCGTGAGAGACTGCTTCGAGCGCTGCAATGCCGAGGCGCTCACCCGCTTTTCGGGAGAGCGCGCCTCACTCTATGCCCGGCTGAAGCTTGCCGGGCTCGACGAGGCGCCCTGTCAATTCGCGGTCTTCGCCGACCACACGACCCGACAAGGCCATGGGCTCGGTCGCATGACCATGGCGGCGACCATCGACTATTCGGCCGTCATGGCAGTGCACACACTGTGGGTGGCGGCGCGGGCGGAGGGCATCGGCATGGGCTGGGTGTCGATCCTCGATGCGACCGAGATGGCCGAAATTCTCGACACGCCGCCCGAATGGACGCTGATCGGCTATTTCTGCCTCGGCTATGCCAGCGAGGAGCACGACATGCCGACCTTGGAACGCGAATGCTGGGAACATCGGCGGCCGCCGGTGGTGATCAGGCGGTAGTGGGGCTGCCTATCATTCGCCTCTTCCGTGGCGATGAGCTTGACGCAGATCGGGTCGCCCTTCGCCACGTTGCCATTCCGACCGAAGCCGAGGTTCGTGTTCTTGCAAAGGCTAGGAAAGGGCAGCATGACAAGCGCGACCGCAGCGAAGATGGCGCTTGCGACAACCGGGCTGAAGCCGGGCATGGAGGTGGTCGACCTCTGTTGCGGGGCGGCTGTGCCGATCGCCACAATCGCCCGCCATGTCGTCGCACTACGCCGACCAGCTGGAGGCCGCGCAGCGCCGGCTGACCGGCGCCGGCGCGACCAATTGCGAATTCGTCGCCGGCTATGCGCTATGAACTCGCTACTCTGGTGTCACGCCCCGTCGACTTCGTCTTCACGGCCAACGCCTTCGACGGCGTCCCGGACCGACCGCGGCTGGCACGTGCCGTGCGCGAGGCGCTCGCCCCCGGCGGACATTTTGTTATCGTCAACTGACACCGGCAGCCGCGCGAGACGACGACGGTCCTGAAGCGAACTCAGGCTGTCGCCAAGACAGACCATCGCCGATGCCCAAGTCGGCGGCACAATGCTCCTACCCGCAGGCCCGTCGTCCGTCCACTGTCCAAGGCCTCCTGGCCTTTCTGAGGCCGTGATCCTGCCGCGGGTGTGAGTTTGCGATCCTCATAAGAGCGTCAGGCGCGAATAGAAGTTTGGGTCGTGGCCCCACAGCGGCCGACCTATCCATCGGGTGGATGGTAGTTATCACAACAATCAATTTTACCAATATTATGGATTACTACTACAAGGCCGCCACTTAAAGCGGCCGGACGGGTATCCGTCTCGCGTGGGCTGGTGCTGCCCGCAAAGATGCGGAGACGAACATGTGCGGGATTGTTGGCATCGTTGGGCAACAGCCGGTGTCGGATCGGTTGATCGGCGCGTTGAAGGGTTTGGAATATCGCGGCTATGATTCCGCCGGCGTTGCGACGATCATCGAGGGTGCCTTGCACCGCCGGCGCGCCGAGGGCAAGCTCGTCAATCTCGAGACGCGACTGAAGGAAGAGCCGCTGAGCGGCAACGTCGGCATCGGCCACACGCGTTGGGCAACCCACGGGGCCTCGACCGAACGCAATGCGCACCCGCACTTTAGCGACGGTGTCGCCGTAGTCCATAACGGCATCATCGAGAATTTCACCGAGCTGAAGGACGAATTGGCGGCGGATGGCGCCGAGTTCCAGACCGACACCGACACCGAGGTCGTTGGGCATCTCTTGGCAAGATACCGCCGAGAGGGCATGAGGCCGCAAGAGGCCACGCGTGCCATGCTGAAACGCGTCAAGGGCGCCTATGCGCTTGCCATCCTCTTCGAAGATGAACCGACGACCATCACGGCGGCGCGCAACGGACCACCGCTCGCGATCGGTCACGGCGACGGCGAGATGTTCCTGGGCTCCGACGCAATCGCCCTTGCTCCTTTCACCAATGAAATTACCTATCTCATCGACGGCGACTGGGCCGTTGTCGGCAATTCGGGCGCCCATATCTTCGATATCGACGGCCGTCCCGTCGAGCGTCCGCGCCATATCTCCACGGCCGCGGCCGATCTGGCCAACAAGGGCAACCATCGCCACTTCATGGAGAAGGAGATTTACGAGCAGCCCGAGGTCATCGCCCATGCTCTCCGTCATTACATTAACATCATAGACAGTCGCGACATGGTTCCTGGCATTGATTTCGCCAAGGTCCCGAGCTTGGCGATCTCTGCCTGCGGGACCGCCTATTTCGCCGGACTGATCGGAAAATACTGGTTCGAGCGCTATGCGCGCCTGACGGTTGAAATCGACGTTGCGTCCGAATTCCGTTACCGCGAGATCCCGTTGCCGCCGCAGTCGGCGGCTCTTTTCATCTCGCAGTCCGGCGAAACCGCCGATACGCTTGCGTCATTGAGGTACTGCAAGGAGCGTGGGCTGAAAATTGGCGCTATCGTCAATGCCTGCGAATCGACCATCGCTCGGGAGGCCGATACGGTTTTCCCGATCCTTGCCGGACCGGAGATCGGCGTCGCCTCTACCAAGGCTTTTACCTGCCAGCTTGCCGTTCTAGCAGCACTCGCCATCGGCGCGGCCAGAGCCCGCGGGACCGTCCCCGAAGACGAGCTGCAGGGGCTCGTCAGGAGCCTCGCCGAATTGCCGCGCGTGATGGGCCACGTACTCGAGAGCATCCAGCCGGAAATCGAGTTCTTGTCGCGCGAACTGTCAAAGTGTCGTGACGTCCTGTATCTCGGCCGTGGCACCAGTTTCCCGCTAGCGATGGAAGGTGCGCTGAAGCTCAAGGAGATTTCCTACATCCATGCCGAGGGCTATGCAGCGGGTGAATTGAAGCACGGGCCGATCGCATTGATAGACGAGAACATGCCAGTGATCGTCATCGCGCCCCATGACCGTCTTTTCGACAAGACCGTTTCCAACATGCAGGAAGTGGCTGCCCGTGGAGGGCGGATTATCCTCATCACCGATGAAAAAGGGGCAGCCGTATCGAAACTCGAAACCATGCACACGCTCGTGCTGCCGGTTGTCGACGAGATTATCGCGCCAATGATCTTCTCGCTCCCGATACAGCTTCTAGCCTACCACACGGCGCTCTTCATGGGGACGGATGTAGACCAGCCGCGCAATCTCGCAAAATCGGTCACGGTCGAATGATTGTGAACCTGTACAGGTGGCGATGCGCCTCCAGGAAAGCGGTACCCCTTGTCTGGATCCGAAGCCCGGATCAAACCAGATGACCATTGTTTGCTGCAATTGCGAAACTCGGTAGCGGTTACGAGCGGGTCTTTCGCTGCCTCGCCGGTGGAGATTGCCGAAGCTGGCAGTGTCCGTGCCGAAAGTTCGAGTTGCTGTTCAAGAAAGCCATCGGCGAGAATGGTCCACGAAGGATCGCAGGTCGCATGCGCTACGCCGACCAGGCTCTCAGCACGGGTAGCCTTGATACTTGATCAGAAGCAGGTGAGCCGCCATATTCCGGCCCGGCGAGTTCAGCGGCCCATCATGAGGCCGGTTCGGCCGAATGGACGACCATTTTTTTTATTTGCTAGGTGTGCGCCGCGGGGAGGAATCTCCGAGGGAGCTCCCAGTTCTTGGAGATGTTTATGAAGGATTCGCGCATTCCCGAACCAGTCTTGACGGCTATGTCCCAGGGAACCCACATCGTCCGCGCTTATCGCGAGCACCTTGGATATTCGATCGACGACCTGGCGGTCGCGTGCGGGCTGGCCGCTGAGGAAATCCAAAACATCGAGCGAGGTCTGAGGTACAGCAAGGGCTATCGGGATCGGATAGCGAAATCGCTTTCCATACCTGTGGGAATTCTTGAGTCGGAGTTGGACATTTCGGACGCCGCCTGATCAGTCGGATGATCTGCAATGGGTGGACTAGCTGTTGTGATGTGAAGCTTGCGGCTGATGTCGACCCTTGATTCGATTGGATGCGAATGCCTTCTGGCGCAGCTCGCCGAACAACAAAGCGATATAGCCGCCCGGAGTGCTACGAAACGTGCACGACGGCATCGGCTCGCGACGAAGGATTGTAACGGCGAACTCTTCCTAGTTCGGCAAGGCGATGCTGGCTTGAGCATCAACTCGGCCTACGGGCTGAATCGTCCAACATGGCGAGTCGCGCCGCTCTGAAATTAACATGGCGGGCATCCTGACGTTTCCGGGTTGACTATGGGCGTTCGAACCACGAAAAGGGGCCGCTCTTCGTGAGTGGCGTGCGCCGGCAGTCTGACCCCCAAGCCCCCCGCCCAGGCTGCCGGCGCGCTTCTTCTGGTGGTTACGCGCGTCCATTTGCGATCTCGTTCAGTGAGTGCACCGCAAGCACCCTCTCTGCTAGCCTGAAAAATTCATGGGGGTTGGTGGATGTGGCGCAAGCCTTGAAATGACGTAGGATTTGGTTGCTTAAGCCGATCCGAAATTTCCCGGAGACCACACCCACCATGAACGATCTTGCGCTGCCGCTGAGCGGTTTGTCATCAGTCGGCGGCAAGTCCGTCGTCGCCCGTTTCGGCGGCATGCTGTCGTCCAACAGCGGCGTTCTGGCCTTGGCCGAGGTGGAAAAGCGGTTGCGGATGGCCGAGCGTCTGCCGCGTTGCATCGACGATCCGCGCTGCCCGGACCAGGTCGTCCACAGCCTGGCGGACATGATCGGCTTTCGCATGAAGATGATCGCCGCGGGCTACGAGGACGGCAACGACGCCAACCGGCTGCGCCGCGATCCGGTCTTCAAGATGGCCCAGGATGCGCTGCCGTCGGGTCGGGATCTGGCGTCGAAATCGACGCTGTGCCGGCTGGAGAACCTACCCGGCGTGCGGGAGTTGGTCGATGGGACGGGGGATGGTCGATCTCTATTGCGCCTCGTTCCGGCAGGTGCCGAAGCGGATCGTACTCGACATTGACGACACCTTCGACGCTGTGCACGGAGGCCAACAGCTTCGCCTGTTCAATGCCCACCATGACGAGTACGGCTTCCAGCCGATCGTCGTGTTCGATGGTGCGGGACGGTTCGTCAGCGCGATCCTGCGACCGGCCAAGCGGCCGAGTGGGGCTGAGATCCGCCCCCACCTGCGCCGTCTGGTGCGGGCGATCCGGATCAACTGGCCGAACATTCGTATCCTGCTCCGCGGCGATAGCCATTATTGCAACCCGCAGGTCATCGACTGGTGCCGCGCCAACGACGTCGACTTCATCTTTGGCCTCGCGCCCACCACGACCCTGCGCAAGCATGTCGCGGATCTGGAGGCCAGCACGACGGCACGCTTCGAAGCGTCGGCCAAGACAGGCAAGGTCCGCAGGTTCAAGGAGTTCGCTGACGGCGCCCGCGGCGCGGCCCGGGCCGGCAGCACTCAGGCGGCTATAACGGGCGCAGAGCCGACCCTGAGGCTTCCAGACATTGTCGTGTACAGCTTCAGACCCTCAAGCCGAGCCCGCAGGGCCTCGCTTACCTTTTACGGGGCGGCGGTACGTCCAAGCCGCTTCAACAGTTAAGAATTTCGCAAAGACGATACCCCCGGATCGTCGAGCTTCCGCTGCCACTTCCCGCATTCGCCGAGGCGGTCAATGACCCGCCCTTCACAATAGTTATCTGGCAAGCATCTGGATGCGAGAGATAATGTTGCCGGAGGCATCTCTCATGGCTTCTACACCTGCCTGAACGCCAGAACCGCGTTCGTGCCGCCAAAGGCGAAGGAGTTGCTCAGTGCCACGCGCACCTTGCGCTCGCGTGCCACATTGGGCGTGACGTCGAGATCGCAATCGGGGTCCAGCTCACGATAATTGGCAGTCGGCGGCACGACGCTCTCGCGGATAGCCATCACGCAGGCGATCAACTCGAGCGCGCCGGACGCGCCGAGGCAATGCGCGTGCATGGACTTGGTAGAAGAAATGGACATTGAGAAGGCGTGCTGACCGAAGACTCGCTTGATCGCCGCCGTCTCGATCTGGTCGTTGGCCTTTGTGCCGGTGCCGTGCGCGTTGAGATAGTCGACATCCTCGGCGTCCAGCCTGGCATCGGCAAGGCAGGCCCGCATTGCTGCCTCCGGCCCCTCGACAGTCGGCGCGACGATGTCGGACGCATCGGCGGAAAGGCCGGCACCGGCAATTTCGGCAAGGATGGTGGCGCCCCGAGCCAGGGCATGCTCGTAGCTTTCCAGCACCGCCATGCCGGCGCCTTCACCAAGCGATAGGCCCTGGCGATCGGCCGAGAATGGCCGGCAAGCATCGGGCGAAAGCACGCGGATCGCTTCCCATGCCTTCAGCACACCCCATATGAGCGGCGCTTCGCTGCCGCCGGCAAGCATCACGTCGGCCCGGCCGTGCCTGATCTGGTCCACCGCGCAGGCAATCGCATGGTTTGCCGAGGAACAGGCGGACGTGACGCCGAAGACCGGCCCGCGCAGGCCGAGACTCATGCTGACCTGGCCGGCAGCGGCACCCGGCATCGCCTTGGGTACAGTCAAGAGAGCGGCACGCTTACCGCCCAGCAGGATGGCGCGGTAGGTTTGCTCGATCGCATCCCACCCGCAGCCGCCAACGCCCACCGTCGCACCGAAGCGATAGCTATTTCCCTCTTTGGAGGAAAGTCCGGCCTGACGCATGGCTTCGCGCGCCGCAAGAACAGCGAGCAGGCTGAAGCGGTCCATGGAGATGAGTTGCTTGCGGTCGATGTCATGCTCCGGCAGCGCTTTGATCTCGGCACCAATCCTGACCCTCAATTCATGGAGCTCGGAGTTGACGATTGGGCCGATGGCGGAGCGGCCTTCTCGCATCTCTGTCCAAATGGCGGCGGTGTTGGTCCCAAGCCCGCAAATCCCGCCAATCCCAGTAATCACGACGCGCCTGTCCATTCACACCCCCGTAGCGAGCAAGCTGCGCACGGCTTCCACCATGTCCCCAACATTCTGGAGATCCGACCATGCCTCGGCCGTATTCATCTCGATCTCGATGCCGTAGGCCTGCTCCAGGTCCCAGAGAACGTCCGCCAATCCCAGTGAATCGATACCGAGCGAAGTCAGTCTCGTGGCAGCCGTTATCTCGCCGCCTGTGGCAGGCGCTATGCCGCCCTCCGACGCGGCGCGCTTCTTGATCATGGCGATTATTTCGTTGGCGAGTTGATCTGCCATCTTGTTCCTTTCCAGCTTGCGTTTTCGGCGTCGTTCAAAACCCGAGTCGCGTCGCGTTGCCAAAATTGCCCCTCATGGAGCCCTGTGCGCCGACCAAGCCCAATGCCCATAGGAACCGGACGAGTTCCGGCTTCTGCGGCGTCAGCCCGATGACGAAGAAAAGTCGCCGGCCTCCCGCTTTTGCGCCAGCACATCAAGAATCTGCGTGTAAATGGATAGGAACCGTCGTCAAACGTCAGCTAAACGCTGCGACGGTGGGTGCTGTCAGCGTATTCACTCGGCACCTCATATGTAATCGAGATGTTTCATAGCTCCGGACCAGTTGCGATCAACTATTGTACCGGTCCGCCATTCGTCGGAGAGTTCGACATGATCGGAGCGCTGCCTCTCATTTCCAGTACAATCTCCACCGCACGCGACAGATTTCCTCTTTCGGGCTCATCTCAAGGGACTCGCCACGCGATAGGGGCAGTGATCGGCGCACTTGAGATCCTGCCAGGTCCATGCGACATTCCGGAAAATTGGTAAAATCCTTTGTTTCAATCAAATTCATCCACGCTATGGATAGCTAAGACATTCGTTTCAAAGGGCTCGATCTGAATCTTCTCGTCGTTCTCGACGCGCTGCTGAGCGAGCGCAGCCTCACGGCGGCGGCACGCCGCATCAACCTAGCCAAATTCATGGGGGTTGGTGGATGTGGCGCAAGCCCGTTGAAATGACGTAGGATTTGGTTGCTTAAGCCGATCCGAACCATTTCCCGAGACCACACCCACCATGAACGATCTTGCGCTGCCGCTGAGCGGTTTGTCATCAGTCGGCGGCAAGTCCGTCGTCGCCCGTTTCGACGGCGGCATGCTGTCGTCCAACAGCGGCGTTCTGGCCTTGGCCGAGGTGGAAAAGCGGTTGCGGATGGCCGAGCGTCTGCCGCGTTGCATCGACGATCCGCGCTGCCCGGACCAGGTCGTCCACAGCCTGGCGGACATGATCGGCTTTCGCATGAAAATGATCGCCGCGGGCTACGAGGACGGCAACGACGCCAACCGGCTGCGCCGCGCTCTCGACACCTTCGACGCTGTGCACGGAGGCCAACAGCTTCGCCTGTTCAATGCCCACCATGACGAGTACGGCTTCCAGCCGGATCGTCGTGTTCGATGGTGCGGGACGGTTCGTCAGCGCGATCCTGCGACCGGCCAAGCGGCCGAGTGGGGCTGAGATCCGCCCCCACCTGCGCCGTCTGGTGCGGGCGATCCGGATCAACTGGCTGAACATTCGTATCCTGCTCCGCGGCGATAGCCATTATTGCAACCCGCAGGTCATCGACTGGTGCCGCCCCAACGACGTCGACTTCATCTTTGGCCTCGCGCCCACCACGATCCTGCGCAAGCATGTCGCGGATCTGGATGCCAGCACGACGGCGCGCTTCGAAGCGTCGGCCAAGACAGGCAAGGTCCGCAGGTTCAAGGAGTTCGTTGACGGCGCCGCTAGTTGGAGCCGCGTCGAGCGCATCATCGCGCGGGTCGAGGTCGGCGCCCACGGTGGCGATATCCGCTTCGTCGTCACCAACCTTGCCGGTGGGAAGGCCAAGGCGCTCTACGAGGATGTCTACTGCCGGCGCGGCGCGGCCGAGAACCACATCGTGGAAGACGCATCTTGCCGCCGACCGCACATCCTGCACCAGAGCGACGGCCAACCAGTTCCGGCTATTCCTGCATGCCGGTGCTTACTGGTTGATGTGGGGCTTGCGGGCCGCGATGCCGAGGCGCTCGAGCTTTGCCGTCGCCCAATTCGACACGCTGCGATTGCGCCTCATCAAAATCGCTGCGCGGGTGGTCGAGATGAAATCGCAAATCCGCCTGCACCTGCCGACATCGTGCCCCGACCAGCGCATCCTGCGCATCGTCCTCGATCGCATCCCCCAACTCGCGACATAACGATGGGCGCAGGCGCCCGAAACGAACCCGCCGACCGCAACCTGTAAACCCCCGCCTGCCATCACGACGGATCATCGCCGGCACCCGACGAGGCTTGTCAAAATGCACAGGGCGGCCAGATCGCCGATGCAGGCCGCCGAAAGCTCATCGCCGTGCATCAAGGCGGCTAGATGGCAACGAGGCTTATGCCGCCCGTGCATCGCAGCTCCATATGCATGAGGGGTCGTCGCTTCAAAATACTTGATACATTTGCGCTTGCGTAGCTCCTTGCATGCGCGCGATGCCAGGAGGAGACCTCTGTCTAAACGCTCGCATCGATGCAACGCCGTTGACACCATCATCGCGGCGACCGCTTTGCCACGGCCGCCGCAGCCCTTTTCGAGCATCACGATCATGCCGGCGCCATCGCACAGTGATGCACATGCAAATTCAGAGATGCACTCTGGCCATATGCAAGGTGCCCAGCATATGTCCGGCATCCCGCAACGCCGCTACGAAAAGACGGGCATTGCCGTTGGCATCCATCTTTGCCTGCATCGACAGGGGCATCCTGTGCCAGCTCTCCAAGGCCGCAATGTAATGTGAGAACATACCGTTAACGATGCAATAGTGGGTAACTAGGCCGTGTCCGTCTAACGCCAGCACGCCGAATTGGCCGCCGTGATATCGGATGGCTGCGACCCGCTGGACCTGCGCGTCACCGTCGATCCGAACGTCGAAAAGCAGGCTGCCGCGGCTCCTGGTGGCTATCTCGGCGGCTTTTTCAGCGAAGCTCAACGAGAGCGAGCGGACGCTTTCGACTGCCATCTGTAAAACCATCAAGTTCAGTTCATCCACTGCCATGAGGTACCTGTGCGCAAGACATGGGTGATTGCAATCGACCACACCGCTTGTTCACAGATGTCGGCTCACGACCGGTTATTCAGGGTTCGCCGGTCATCCATTGAGGGCGTGCTCATCAAAATGCTCCTGAAGTGGAATGCGCTGCATCTACGAAACGCGAGGAGCAGGCCAGCCAAAGCTGTCGCGACAATTGATCTCATAATCCATCCCGATATCTGGATTTCGGCATCGCTGAACATACCTGGTAAGTGAGCTGTTTGCGGCAAGCCCATCTCGGCTTTGTACCCCGAAACCGTTGCAATGGCGTCGCTCGGCGCTCGGGACCGCCAGGCTCTGCTCGTCGAGAACTTTGTCCCCGAGAAGCGTTCGACTTGAGCATTCCGCTCAAGGGTGACGTCTCGCCAGTCCGTGTCCTTGCAGCTCACCGCGAAGGCTTTTTGCGCATCGCACGCAAGCGCACGAATTGGTCTCCGTTCACTTCACAAAATGGTTTTCCTGAAGTACTGGAGCGCAGAGAAATCTCCGGTCGCAGCCTACCCGGTTAAAACAAGGACCCAACGATGAAGACTCTCGTCGTCTGCTCCGGCGGATTGGATTCCGTTACTCTTGCCCACAAGGTGGCAGCGGAGCACCAGCTTACCGGCCTGCTATCGTTCGATTACGGCCAACGGCATAGGAAGGAATTGGGCTTCGCCACCCTTTGCGCGGAGCGCCTGAGTGTTCCGCAGCGAATCATCGATATCCACGAGATCGGCGGCGGCCTTTCCGGCTCCGCGCTGACCGACAATGTGGACGTGCCCGACGGGCACTATGCCGAAGACACGATGAAGATAACGGTGGTGCCCAACCGGAACGCCATCATGTTGGCCATTGCCTTCGGCCTCGCCGCAGCGCAAGACGCTGACGCAGTGGCGACGGCCGTGCATGGTGGGGATCACGTTGTCTATCCCGATTGCCGTCCGGCCTTCATCGACGCTTTCCAGATGATGCAGGACCACGCGCTCGACGGCTACGCGCAGATTCGCCTTTATGCACCCTATGTGAACCTGACGAAGGCGGACATTGTTACGGATGGAGCCACATACGGCACGCCGTTTGCGCAGACCTGGTCCTGTTACAAGGGCGCCGAGCGTCATTGCGGGAGGTGCGGGACCTGCGTCGAGCGGCGTGAGGCGTTTCACATCGCTGGGCACCCCGACCCAACCGAGTATGAGGACTCCGACTTCTGGCTCGGAGCGCTGCGAAGGACCACCGCGTAATGTTCCGCATCACCAAGGAATTCCACTTCTCAGCCTCGCATCAGCTCACCTCATTGCCACCCGATCACCAATGCGCGCGCCTGCACGGACATAACTACATCGTCGAAGTGGAGCTTTCAGCGGATGGACTGGACGATCACGGCTTCGTGCGCGACTACCATGACTTGGCGCCATTCAAACGCTACATCGACGAGAGCTTCGACCACCGACATCTCAACGACGTGCTGGGACACGAGCAAGTCACGGCGGAATATCTGGCCAGACATTTCTACGAATGGTGCAAGGCACGCCTGAGCGAAACCGCGGCCGTGCGGGTGAGCGAAACGCCGAAAACCTGGGCGGAATACCGGCCATGACGAATACTCATCCCGCAATCCGCGTTAGCGAGATTTTCGGGCCGACGATCCAGGGCGAGGGCGTGCTCATAGGTTTGCCGACGATCTTCGTCAGAACCGGCGGGTGTGACTATCGCTGTTCCTGGTGCGACAGCCTCCATGCTGTGGACAATCAATTCCGCCATGAATGGGAGATGATGTCCGTTGGCGCGGTGTGGAAAAATGTGCTTGCCCTTTCCGGTGGCCGCCCGCTGATGGTGTCGCTATCAGGCGGCAATCCGGCCATCCAGCCGCTCGGCGCGCTCATCGACCGGGGCCATGGTGACGGTTACCGTTTTGCCCTGGAAACCCAAGGGTCGCTTGCCAGGGACTGGTTTGCGCAGCTTGACGTGCTGGTCCTCAGCCCAAAGCCGCCGTCAAGCCAAATGACGACAGATTGGGCCGCTGTCGAGGCGTGCCTCCAGGCGGCACAAGGCAAGCCCCAAGTCGTGCTCAAGCTCATTGTTTTCGACGAAAGGGACTACACCTACGCGAAAGACGCCGCTGCGCAATTTCCGCAACTTCCGATCTATCTGCAGCCCGGCAATCACACGCCGCCACACCCCACAAATGATGACGCGCCTGTCGACCTTGACGGAATATTGAAGCGCATGGAGTGGCTGGTTGACAGCGTGACCCGCGACAGATGGTTCGAGGCCCGCGTGCTACCGCAGCTGCACGTTGTGCTCTGGGGTAACAAGAGAGCCGTCTAGCCCAGGCCCTTTCCACTGGAACTGCGCCGGCAGAATTCGGGTGAACGGATGGTTCAGGTCGAAGGGAGCTGTCGCCGACAACCATGATCCGACAGGCAGGGCTCGAGCGGACGATATCGTCGCTGCGCCAAGACGCGTCTGGTCCGCTCCGAATCTTGTCTCGATACGACGGTCGCCGATCAACAAACGTACCGCGGTCCATGATCGACTGAGAGGCATGACCGTTCCTCTGAGTGCTCAGACTGCCGCCGAGTGCCTGGCCGTTCCAGCTTCGAAATGTTTGTCGAACCTGGCCGCGATGCTTCGGACGAAAGGGCGACTTTCAGCCGGCACAACGAATCTGTCGCCATCAAGTTCAAGCAATCGAACCGGATCGTGGAGGGCCATGGAACTTGACTGAAGGAGGAGCCTCTGGCCGGCCTCGCCGAAGCGTTCCACCAGATCGATGGCCGAGAAGGCGAAGTCGCACATCAAACGCTCGATGATCCAGCCGCGAACGCGGTCGTCGTTGGAAAGTGCGATACCCCGAACAGCGGCCAGCCCGCCGTCATCAACCGTGCATCGATATTCGCTGGTCGAAGGCATGTTCTGCGCATAGCCCTGCCGAAACTGGCTGATGGACGATGGGCCTAGCCCAATCAAGGTTTCGCAGCAATCGTCGGTGTAACCCTGAAAGTTCCGGTGCAGTGTTCCGGCGCGGGCGGCAAGGGCCAGGGCATCGCCGGGTTTGGCGAAATGGTCGAGGCCGATTGCTTCGTACCCCTGGTCCACGATCGCCCGCGCCGCCAGTTGCGATTGAGCAAATCTCTCCGCGGGACCGGGCAGCCATGCCTCGTCTATCATCGTCTGATGTTTCTTGAACCACGGCACATGGGCGTAGCCAAAAAGCGCTATCCTGTCCGGCTCCAGGGTCAGTGCCTGCGCGACCGTTGAGGAAACGCTCGCCCTGGTCTGGTGCGGCAGGCCGTACAGCAGGTCTAGATTGACGGATTCGACGCCGCGCGAACGAACACCGTCGACTACCGCTTTGGTCTGCAAAAAGCTCTGCTCGCGGTTGATTGCCTTCTGAACCTTCGGATCGAAGTCCTGGACGCCGAGGCTCGCACGAGTCATGCCGATTTCGGCAAGCGCATCGAGGCGGGCATCGTCGATATCGTTGGGTTCGATTTCAACGCTGATCGTGGCGCTGGGAAGAAAGCCGAAGCTCTTGCGCAGGGCGGTTCCCAGCGCCACCATATCTTCGGGCTTGAGCATCGTCGGCGAACCACCGCCGAAATGGACGGCACGCACACGACCTTTGCCTGCAACAAGACCGGCGACGGTAGCGATCTCGGCATGCAGTGAGCGGAGATAGATCGTCACCGGTTCGTAATGGCGTGTCTGCTTGGTATGGCAGGCACAAAACCAGCAAAGCTTGTCGCAGTATGGGATGTGCAGATAGAGCGAGATTTCGTCGCCCTCGTTGAGCGCTTGCAGCCAGCCACGACAAACGACAGCATCAACGCCTGGATGGAAATGCGGCGCGGTCGGATAACTGGTATAGCGCGGGACGTTCTCGCCAAATCTGGCAACTAGCTTTTGTCGCATGTCGTGGTCCACCGTGTTTGCGTCGCCCAACTGTGGATGCTTGGATGAGCCTAAGCCCTGATTTCGATCAACCTTCAGCACGGACAAACTGCCGCAAGGATTTTTCTACCGTGGATGCTATCCTGCCCGCACGGACCGGTAGAGCGATCGAATGACATTACGGCAGGATATTCACAGTTCCGGCATCCCCGTTCTTTGCCTGTCTTGCGAGGCACGGCGCCGCGGTGTCTGTGGCGCGCTAGAGCCAGACCATTTGGCTCAGCTCGCCAAGACGTCGTCGCGGCACAATATCGAGCCGGGGGTCGAACTGATCGGCGACGCCGAGGCGGTCGACTGTTATTCGAACGTGCTTTCAGGCGTGGTGAAGCTCACGAAGAGCCTGTCAGATGGACGCCAACAGATTGTCGGCCTGCAGTTCGCCCCGGATTTTCTGGGTCGGCCCTTCAAGATGAAAAGTGCGATCAATGCGGAAGCGGCAACAGCTGTCTCGCTATGCTCGTTTCCCAGAGCGGCCATCGAACGGATGATGAAGCAGTCACCCGAATTTGTGCATCGCCTGCTCAAGCAGGCGCTGAACGAACTTGACGAGGCACGCGAATGGATGGTGACTCTGGGGCGCAAGACCGCACCAGAGAAGGTGGCGAGCTTTCTCCTCATGATTGCCCGGAACATCGACTCCAATGTTGACCCGACGGCTAGCTCGACGTGCTTCGAGCTGCCGATGACGCGTGCCGACATTTCTGATTTCCTTGGAATCACAAACGAGACCGTGAGCCGTCAGCTGACCAGCCTGAGAATGGACGGCGTGATTCGGATCGAGAACAACCGCCGCGTCACCGTGGACAGCATGAGCCGGCTGGAACGGCGCTGCGGCGGCCGAGGCGCTACAGCCGTTTGAATGACGCAGAAGCTGCATGGCTCCCGTCACTTACTTCATTCGGGGCAGGGCATGCTCGCGTTGGGCTCAGAAGAAGTCGCGTAGCGACAGCCCGTTCTCCATCCGATCGTATGCGCCAGTTGCGTTTCGGCTCGTCGGCGAAGCATCCACACTTGGCCGAAGTCAATACGCCTCATCCGCAGGGGAAAATCGCCGTCTCCCCAAGCCATTAATGTCACGACGGCAGCGTAACGCTGGCGCTGGCTGTTCCAAGGCATTGAAACGATCGGCGTTCGGTAAGGCATCGACCTGCTTTCCAGCGTCGCAGAAGGTGCGCTCCCCCACACGCCCGCGGTCGCCTCCGCACCCCGGGGCCCGACCGGGGACGCCAGGCCCCATCCATAAACGGGCGGCCGGTGGTGCGCTTCCACATTCGATCGTCGCAGTCTGATCGCACCGAACTCGATGCTGCTCGAGCAAAATGGTGCGGCTCTGACATGGATCAGGGCGAGCAGGCGACGGCTGCGCAATAAGGCACCGCGGTTTGGCATCCGCCGGAATTGGAAATCGGGGCTTGCGATGAAATTCGGCAAAGAAATCGTGCTTCTAAGCCTGTTCGCATTCGCGGCTTTGGTGGCGGCTGGCGCTGGGGTGGATGAACCCTTTCGCCAGCACATGTGGGTCTTGTTCTTCGCCTTGGCTGGCTTCACTGCGATCCTACTGCGCAACACTGAGTTCAAGCCTGCCGCGCCGATCGACCCGTCCGCTTACATGGACGGGCCAATCCGCTATGGCGCCATCGCCACCATGTTCTGGGGTGTCATCGGCATGCTTGTCGGGGTGGTCATCGCGCTGCAGCTTGCCTATCCCGATCTCAACATTCAGCCGTGGTTCAACTTCGGCCGCTTGCGGCCTCTGCACACCTCGGGCGTCGTCTTCGCCTTCGGCGGCAACGCATTGCTTTGCACGTCTCTCTATGTCGTCCAACGCACCTGCCGCGCTCGGCTGTTCGGTGGCGATCTCGCCTGGTTCGTGTTCTGGGGCTACCAGCTCTTCATCGTCATGGCCGCGACCGGTTATCTGCTCGGCATCACCGAGAGCCGCGAATACGCAGAACCCGAATGGTATGTCGACATCTGGCTGGCAATGGTCTGGGTCGCCTATCTCATCCTGTTCCTCGGCACGATCCTGAAGCGCAAGGAACCGCACATCTACGTCGCGAACTGGTTCTACCTTTCCTTCATCGTGACCATCGCGATGCTGCATGTGATCAACAACCTGTCGATGCCGGCCTCCTTCCTCGGATCCAAGAGCTATTCCGCATTTTCCGGAGTCCAGGACGCCCTGACGCAGTGGTGGTACGGCCACAATGCCGTCGGGTTCTTCCTCACAGCCGGCTTCCTCGGCATGATGTATTATTTCGTGCCCAAGCAGGCCAACCGGCCGGTCTATTCCTACCGCCTGTCGATCGTCCATTTCTGGGCAATCATCTTCCTCTACATCTGGGCCGGGCCGCATCACCTGCACTACACCGCTTTGCCTGACTGGGCGCAGACACTCGGCATGGTGTTCTCGATCATGCTGTGGATGCCGTCATGGGGCGGCATGATCAACGGCCTGATGACGCTGTCGGGCGCCTGGGACAAGCTGCGCACCGATCCGATCATCCGCATGATGGTGATGGCCATCGCCTTCTACGGCATGTCGACCTTCGAAGGCCCGATGATGTCGATCAAATCGGTCAATTCTTTGTCGCACTATACCGACTGGACCATTGGCCACGTCCATTCCGGCGCACTCGGCTGGGTTGGCATGATCTCGTTTGGCGCGCTCTACTTCATGGTGCCGAGACTCTGGAACCGTGAACGCCTCTATTCGCTCAGGCTCGTCACCTGGCATTTCTGGCTGGCGACGCTCGGCATCGTCGTCTACGCCGCGGTGATGTGGGTGTCCGGCATCATGCAGGGCCTGATGTGGCGCGAATACGACGAGCAGGGCTTCCTGGTCTATTCCTTCGCCGAAACCGTGGCCGCCATGCATCCTTACTACATCATGCGTGCCATCGGCGGCGCCATGTATCTGGCCGGCGCCCTCATCATGGCCTGGAACATCACAATGACCATCCTCGGCTACCGGCGCGAGGAGGATCCGATGCCGCGCTCCACTCCCGCCCTCCAGCTTGCGCGATGATGAGACAGAAAATGAGGTTGATGAACAGACACGCACTGATCGAGAAGAACGCTACACTTCTTCTCCTCGGGTCGCTGCTGGTCGTGACAATCGGCGGCATCGTCGAGATCGCGCCGCTCTTCTATCTCGACAACACCATCGAGAAGGTCGAAGGCATGCGGCCCTACTCGCCGCTCGAACTTGCCGGGCGCAACATCTATGTCCGCGAGGGTTGCTACCTCTGCCACAGCCAGATGATCAGGCCGTTCCGTGACGAGGTTGAGCGCTACGGCCACTACAGCCTGGCGGCCGAGTCGATGTACGATCATCCCTTCCAGTGGGGATCGAAGCGCACCGGACCGGACCTCGCTCGTGTTGGCGACCGCTATTCCAACCTGTGGCACGTGGATCACCTGACAGATCCACGTTCCGTGGTGCCGGAATCGATAATGCCGAGCTATGCCTTCCTGAAGGACAAGCCGATCGCGGTGAAGGACTTCTCGACGCATCTGGTCGCAAACAGGCGTGTCGGTGCCCCTTACACCGATGACATGATCGCGCATGCTAACGCCGATCTGATGACGCAGGCTGATCCCAACGCTGACACCTCCGGCCTCGAGGCGCGCTACCGCAAGGCCAAGATCGGCGATTTCGACGGCAATCCGCAGCAGGTGACGGAGATGGACGCGCTGGTCGCCTATCTGCAGATGCTGGGCACGCTTGTCGATTTCAAGAACTACGATGAGACCGCCGGCTACCGCTGAGGACAATGGCGATGACGTACAATTTCATGCGGGAGTTTGCCGACAGCTGGGGCCTACTTGCCATGGCTCTTTTCTTCATCGGATCCGTTGCCTTTGCACTTCGTCCCGGCAGCCGCAGGCAAGCCGGCGAAGCAGCTCAAATTCCTCTGAAGGAGGACTGATCATGAGCAGCGATCACATCGACGAGGTTTCCGGCATCTCAACCACCGGTCATGAGTGGGACGGAATCCGGGAGCTGAACAACCCGCTTCCGCGCTGGTGGGTCTGGACGTTCTACATCACCATAGTCTGGGCGATCGGCTACACCATCGCCTATCCGGCATGGCCTCTGCTGCACACGGCAACCAAGGGTGTGCTCGGCTATTCCAGCCGCAACGATGTCGGGAACGAGTTGTCCAAGGCTGAAGCCGCCAAGGGCAAATATGTCGCCGCGATAGAAGCGAAAAGTGTTTCGGAGATCGCGGCGGACGACACGCTGCGCGAATTCGCCATCGCCGCCGGCGGCGCCGCGTTCAAGCTCAATTGCGTGCAGTGCCACGGTTCCGGCGCCCAGGGCTCCAGGGGCTTCCCCAACCTCAATGACGACGACTGGCTGTGGGGCGGCGAGGCGGACCAGATCCAGCAGACGATCACCCATGGCATTCGCTTCGCCTCCGATCCGGATACGCGCCTGTCGGAAATGCCGGCCTTTGGCGACGTTATCACCGCAGACCAGATCCAACAGGTCAGCGCCTACGTCGCCAGTCTGTCGGGCGCCGTCGTCAATCAAGCATTGGTCGCGCCGGGCGCAAAGGTCTTTGCCGAAAACTGCGTGGCCTGTCATGGCGACAATGCAAAAGGCAACAAGGAACTCGGCGCTCCAGATCTGACCGACGCCATCTGGCTCTACGGGTCAGGCGAAGCGGCCATCGCGGCCCAGGTAACCGCACCGAAACACGGCGTGATGCCGGCTTGGGGCGCGCGCCTCGGCGAGATCAAGGTCAAGGAACTGGCGGTCTACATCCATTCGCTTGGCGGCGGAGAATAGGAAAGAAGCCTATTCTCGTCCTCCCCCCTCCCGCCAAGCGACGAGGCCCGGCGCAAGCCGGGCCTCGGCATCATCCAGTACCGATGAGTCGGCTTCCGGCGAAATCGTCGCTGGTGACTGGAGCTTCTCGTGCTCGATAACACGCAAATAGAACGGATCGAACCCACGACGGTCAACTCCGCCAAGGTGCGCCAGCCAATGTATGCCGCGCGCAGGAAGATCTTCCCGAAGCGGGCCTCGGGCAGCTTTCGCCGATTCAAATGGATCGTGATGGCGATCACGCTGGGCATCTACTATCTGACGCCGTGGCTGCGCTGGGATCGGGGTCCGTTTGCCCCCGACCAGGCCGTGCTGCTCGATGTCGCCAACCGGCGCTTCTACTTCTTCTTCGTCGAGATATGGCCGCAGGAATTCTACTATGTCGCCGGTCTTCTGGTCATGGCCGGCGTCGGTCTTTTCCTGATCACATCGACTGTTGGCCGTGCCTGGTGTGGCTACACATGCCCACAGACCGTATGGGTCGATCTGTTCCTGGTCGTCGAGCGCGCGATCGAGGGCGACCGCAACGCACGCATCAAGCTCGATGCCGGTCCTTGGACCACTCGTAAGCTTGTGCTGCGGGCATCGAAACACGTCATCTGGCTGGTCATAGCCGCAGCGACTGGTGGCGCATGGATCTTCTATTTCGCCGATGCGCCGACGCTGCTCGGCGAACTCTTCACCGGCACGGCAGCGCCTGTCGCCTACATCACCGTCGCGGTTCTGACGGCGACGACCTACACGTTTGGCGGGCTGATGCGCGAACAGGTCTGCACCTATATGTGCCCATGGCCGCGCATCCAGGCAGCCATGCTCGACGAGAGCTCGCTCACCGTCACCTACAATGACTGGCGCGGCGAACCGCGCACGCGTCACGCCAAGAAGGTTCTTGCCGCAGGGCATCCCGTCGGCGATTGCGTCGACTGCAATGCCTGTGTCGCCGTCTGTCCGATGGGGATCGACATACGCGACGGTCAGCAACTTGAATGCATCACCTGCGCGCTCTGCATCGATGCCTGTGACGGCGTCATGGATAAGCTCGGCAAAGCGCGAGGACTGATCTCCTACGCGACGCTCTCCGACTACAACGCCAACATGATCCTGGCCACCGCCGGCGGCGCCAGCTCGGTCAATCCATCACTGGTCAGGACGGATGACGGCCTGTTTTCGGACAGGGTGGCACATTTCCATATCCGCAAGATCTTTCGGCCACGCACTTATGTCTACATGGCGATGTGGTCACTGATCGGACTGGGCCTGCTCTTTTCGCTGCTGACGCGCGACCGGCTCGAAATCAACGTCTTGCACGACCGCAACCCGCAATTCGTGACGCTGTCGGACGGCTCAATCCGCAATGGCTACACCGTCAAGCTTTTGAATATGATCCCCGAGCCAAGAACGATCGTCGTCACCGTTGGAGGCTTGGCGGGCGCAGAAATGAGCGTCGTTGGCGTCGACTTGCCGGCCGCCCGCTCCTTCGCGGTCCAGGTTGAGCCGGACCGGCTGAAGATGTTGAAGGTTTTCGTGCGCGTGCCTGCCGATCAGATCCACGGCGAAGCGCAGACCTTCACACTCCGTGTCGAGGACAAAGCGAGCTTCGAGTCCAACGAATACACCGCCACCTTCAACGCGCCGGAGATCGCCAGATGAACGCCACCACGCGAAAACCCCGCGAATTCACCGGCAGGCACATGTTGGCCATCATCCTCGCCTTTTTCGGCGTGGTCATCGCGGTCAATCTGACGATGGCGACGCTTGCCAACACAAGCTGGACCGGCCTCGTTGTCGAAAACACCTATGTGGCCAGCCAGCAGTTCAACAAGAAGGCCGAGGAAGGCCGTGCGCAGGCAGCGCTTGGCTGGACCGGCCAGTTGACCATCGCATGGGACGAAGTCCGCTATGGCATCATCGACGCCGCGGGCAAACCGGTTTCCCTGCATAGCGTGAAGGTGCTGTTTCGCCATCCGGCTTACGAGAAAGAGGATGAGTCCGTCACGCTCGCCCTCGTCTCTGGCCAGGAGTTTGGAGCACAACACGTGCCAAGGGATGGAGTGTGGATTGTCGAAATCGACGCCGATGCCGGCCTGGCAAGACCTTATCGCGACGTGCGCAGGGTCATGATTTCCAATGGAGCGCTAAAATGAGCTGCTGTGCACCGGGCGCGGAAGTCGCGCTGGATCTTGTCAGCGCCACTTCAGTTCTGCCGTCCAGCCAGGAGGTCAGGCTGGCCAGCCGATCGCTTGGCGACGACCTTCATCAGACCGACCTTTCGGTGCCGACCGTTCATTGCGGCGCCTGCATCCAGACGATCGAGACGGCCTTGGGAAAACTCGGTCACGTCGAGGCAGCTCGCGTGAACCTGTCAACCAAGCGGGTCTCAGTCCGCTGGCGCGGCGACGAGGCTCCACCATTGGTCGCTGTGCTCGGCCGGCTCGGCTATCAGGCGCATTTGTTCGAAACCGAGATTGATGCAAAGGACAAGATGCTTTCGGAGCTTATCCGCGCCGTCGCTGTTGCCGGCTTTGCTGCGGGCAACATCATGCTGCTCTCGGTGTCGGTCTGGTCCGGCGCCGAGGGCGCCACCCGCGACCTGTTCCACTGGGTCTCGGCCCTGATCGCCATTCCTGCGCTGGCCTTCGCCGGCGGCATCTTCTTCAAGTCGGCGTGGAATGCGCTGCGCCACGGCCGCATGAACATGGACGTGCCGATCGCCGTCGGCGTGTCGCTGGCCTATGCCATGAGCCTCTATGAGACGATCACCCACGGTGACCACGCCTATTTCGATGCGTCGGTATCGCTGCTGTTCTTCCTGTTGATCGGCCGCACGCTCGATCACGTGATGCGCGAACGCGCGCGGACCGCGGTAAAGAACCTGTCACAGTTGGCTGCGCGTGGCGCCATGGTGCTGCGCGGCGATGGCGCACGGGACTATTTGCCGGTTGGCGAAATCGAACCGGGGATGCAACTGCTCATTGCAGCCGGCGAGAGAATCCCCGTCGACAGCACGATCGTTCATGGAGCGTCGGATCTTGACTGCTCACTGGTCACTGGCGAGAGCACGCCGCGAAACGTCGCGCCAGGGGAGATTGTGCAGGCCGGTGTCCTCAACCTCACCGGTCCGCTGACGATTGAGGCGACAGCGGCCGCCAAGGATTCGTTCCTGGCGGAAATGGTTCGGTGGATAGAGGCCGCCGAAGGTGGTCGCGCCCGGTATCGCCGTATCGCCGACCGCGTGTCGGCACTCTACGCGCCCGTGGTTCATCTCACCGCCTTGGCAACCTTCCTGGGCTGGATGGCGGTGACTGGCGACTGGCACCGGGCGATGACGATCGCAATCGCTGTTCTCATCATCACATGCCCGTGCGCGCTTGGCCTCGCCGTTCCAATCGTTCAGGTGGTGGCCGCGCGGCGCCTGTTCGAAAACGGCATCATGGTCAAGGACGGCTCGGCCATGGAGCGCCTGGCGACGATCGATACAGCCGTGTTCGACAAGACCGGGACGCTCACGCTTGGGAAGCCACGGCTCGTCAACACGTCGTCGATCGATCCCGCCATGCTGGCAATCGCTGCCGACCTGGCCGCGCATTCGCGTCATCCATATTCAAAGGCCATTGCCGGCTTTGCCGTCAGCAGCAGCCAGCACAAATTCGACGCGGTGACCGAGCACCCGGGTTTCGGGATCGAAGCCACCGCCGCCGGTATCACCTGGCGGCTGGGTCGACGCGGATGGGCTGGCTGGAAGGCGCGAACCGGCGGCGAAGGCAAACATGGCTACGGCGGAACAGTGCTGACGAAAAACGGCATGATTGTCGCATCCTTCGTTTTCGAAGATGCGCTACGCCTCGACACCAGGGCAGCGATCGATCAACTGCGCAACGCTGGTATGTGCGTGGAAATGCTGTCGGGCGATACCGCGAAAGGCTGCGCCGAGGTTGCGGACGTGCTTGGTGTCGACGACTTCGTTCCCTGCCTGCTGCCGTCCGGCAAGGTTGAACGCATCGAGAGCCTGGCGAGAGACGGGCACAAGGTTCTGATGGTTGGCGACGGCCTCAATGACACGCCGGCGCTGAGCGCTGCGCATGTCTCGATCGCACCCGCCACCGCCGCCGACATTGGCCGCAATGCAGCCGACTTCGTTTTTCTGCGCGAAAGCCTCTTGGCGATCCCGCTGGCGCTGGACGTGTCGCGCAAGGCGGGAAGCCTGATCCGACAGAACATAACAATTGCGATCGTTTACAATGCTGTGGCGGTGCCGATCGCCATTCTGGGTCATGTTACGCCTCTCATCGCGGCGGTCGCGATGTCTGCCTCGTCATTGCTTGTGATTGGAAATGCCATGCGTCTGCAAGGCTTCGCAACGGGTGCGCCGTCCGAAACTGCGCGGCAGGACAGGCCCGCGCGGGCCGGCGCCTTGGCCCAATCCTCATGACGACGCTCGCCTATCTCATTCCGGTGGCGCTGTTCCTTGGCGCACTCGGCCTGTGCGGCTTCCTGTGGGCATTGAGAAGCGGCCAGTACGACGATCTCGATGGCGCGGCGGAGCGCATTCTTATCGACCGCGACGACGGCGCGGAGAATCCTCCTCGTTCCAAGTGACTCAGATCAACGCGCCGCGCGTCGGGATGTCCTATCGTCGTCCGACGAAAGATCAGGAGGGTGAGGATGCAAGCCGAATCCATCATGACGAAACCAGTCATCACGACGGTTGCGAACGCGACGATCGCCGAAGCGGTCGAGCGCATGCTTTCAAACAAGGTCAGCTGCCTGCCGGTAGCGAACAGCGACGGCACCCTGATTGGCATTGTAAGCAAAAGCGACTTCTTGCGCCGAGAGGAACTCGGAACCCAGCGTGTGCGTCCGCGCTGGCTGGAGTTTGATCTTGGCCCGGGCACAACCGCCAATGACTATGTGCGCTCGAACGGACGGATCATCCATCAGGTGATGACCACACCCGTCATCTCGGCGCCTCCTGGCGCCTCGATTGCAGATATTGTCGACTTGATGATGCAACATCGCATCAACAATGTGCCGATTGTCGATCGGGAAAGGGTCGTCGGCATCATCACGCGAACTGATTTGCTGCTTGTCCTGATCCGCGCCATGCCGAAACAGGGAACCACTCCACCCGATGACGACCTGATCCGCAACGCGATACTTGCCGAACTGCAGTCACAAACCTGGAGCGGTGGCGACTTGATCGATGTGAGGGTCAGCGACGGCCTTGTCGAACTGAAGGGGGCGATTGTCGACGAGCGTCAGCGGAAGGCAGCGATTGTTGCGGCTGAGAAGGTTGCCGGCGTCGGGCAAGTCAAGGACGGCCTCCTCCTCAGTACGGATCCGTTCGGTGACGGTTTCGAAGCTGCGGAAAAAGCGGGGACGCCAAGCAGAGTCCCTTTGGTTCTGCTCCCTTCCCACATCATTTGGACATGAGGCCGTCGGCGAGTTGCTTCGGCGATAGCGCCCGTCATGGTTGGCGAGCACGCTGTCGGCAGCGAAGACGCCCGTCCTGAGGGAATGCGATGGCCGCTGCCTGTTTTGGTGGGGCTTGGACCGGGGCTTCCTGTGGATCTTGACGAGCGGCCAATACGAAGATCTCGACGGCTCCGCCCAGCGGATCCTTATCGATCGGGAAGAGCCGCGAGGCTGAACCGGTTGGCGGCGTCAACGACTGTGCGGATGCTGGTCGTCATCGACCGAATCTTTAGCTGGCGATCGCCCGCGTTGTGACGATATCGCCGCGCGTGCGAAGAACGGATCAGCCGGCAATACGTTGACGAACTTTTGGCCAGGAGGGGCACCGCGATTGGGAAGCCCACCATTCAGAATGACTAGACATGCAACGTTTTCGCGGCAATCGACCACTCGACCCTGAACCCGCCGTTGCCGGGTTTGTCGAGCCTGGTTGATCCAGATCAGCGTTATCTCTTCATCGGCATGGTTTCATTGACCAGGCTTCCAACGGAGAACGCATGTCTATCGACGCTGGGGAGATGTGCAAACCGTGGGTGATTGCGATGCGTCAAGAGCGCTTCGTATCGCAGATAGACGCTATGGCGGCACGCTGATGGCCGGCTCTGTTGACACATTCGACATCATTGTCGTCGGAGCTGGGCCGGTCGGACTTGCCTTCGCAGCATCGCTCGCCCGGAGCCGACTCAAGGTGGCAGTGGTTGAACGGCAGTCGCTCGACAGCCTGGCGAATCCGGCTTTCGACGGTCGCGAGATCGCGCTGACCCACGCATCAGTGAGAATCCTTCGCGAGCTCGGCGCCTGGGATGCCATCCCCGCATCGGACAAATCACCGCTTCATCGCGCGCGCGTGCTCAACGGATCGAGCCCTTTCGCCCTGTGCTTCGATACTCCCAGCGGATCTGGGGAACCACTCGGATTTCTGGTCCCAAATTGTCGGATCCGCGATGCCCTGTTCAAAGTTGTCTACTTCCAGGATCATGCCCGGCTGCTGTGCGGCAACTCGGTCGTCAATGCAACAACCAGCGACGACGAGGCGGTCATAGCGCTTTCTGATGGCAGGCAATTGGCCGCTCGGCTGCTCGTCGCAGCGGATTCGCGTTTGTCCGCGATGCGCGACCTGCTCGGCATTGGCGCCGACATCCATCCGCTTGGCCACTCCATGCTGATTTGCCGAGTGAGGCACGAGCGCTTCCATCACCAGATCGCGGTCGAATGGTTCGACCACCATCAGACCATAGCGATGTTGCCGCTCATGGAAGGCGTGTCGTCGCTGCTTCTGACTTTGCGCTCAATCGAGGCCGATAGACTGTCTGTTCTCGATGACGAATTGTTCCTCATGGAATTGATGAACCGGTGTCGAGGACGCCTCGGGCAGATGACCCTGGCAAGCACCCGCCATGCCTATCCGCTGGTCACGACCTGGGCGCACAAGTTCTCGGCACCGAGTGCGGCACTGATAGGAGACGCTGCCATCGGCATGCACCCGGTGACCGCGCATGGCTTCAACATAGGCCTAAGCGGCCAGAAGCAACTCGCTCATAAAATACTGACAGCATGTCGCGCCCGCCGCGACATTGCCGATCCCGACATGCTCGGTAGATACGAAAACCGGCTGCGGCTGTCGGCGGCGCCGCTCTATCATGCCACCAACATGCTTGTCGGTCTTTACTCAAGCGAGCACCCGGCGGCACGGCTTGCAAGACATGCTGGGCTCCGCTTTGCCCAACATCTTCCCTTTGTCCGCCATGGCATTTCGGCCATGCTCAGGCGGTGAATCGCACAGAGCGCTACTCTGGAGCGCTGTCTCGGCGCGGCTTCTTTGTCTTGCTGGCTCGCGGCGTCGCGGGCAGGCTGCTTCCTGGTGACGTTGCCGATCATGGCATAATTCGGATCAAGGCACGCGCGCGGGCGAAACCTTGATGATTCGGCAATGCTAAGCCAAAGGTGTGACCCGAAGCATGGTGAGCGCACTGGTTACCCTCGCTGGGTAGTTAACCCGTCCTTCAGTGGGCTTGCATAGGTTTGGTCCTCGCGAACAATGACGGAAGCAAACTGGTCCATTCATGGCACCCCTAAAGAAAGAAGAATCGCTGGAGGCCAAAATCCGTCAGGATCAGCTTGCTGACCTGAGGGCCGGGCTCTTCGTGTCGATGCCGATAAGCGCGATCCTGTCAGGCCTGATTTGCGGGGTGCAGGCCCTTTCTGGCGGCGGCTTTGCCGCTGCAAGCTGGTTCCTGGTCGTCAATGCGCTAAATGCCGCCCGGCTTGCACTCGCGCGTTTTCAGCTAAAGGAAACGGGGAGCCATCAGGATTTGCTTGGCGTTTTGCCGCGCCTTCGCATGTTTGGCGTCCTTGCCCTTCTGGCAGGGTTTGCCTGGTCCTTCCCGGCCGTGCTGACTGTTGGATACACAACACCACAAGCACCGATGCATCTGGTCATACTGGCGGGCATTTCAGCTGGTGCGGTTACATATGGCAGTTCGTATGCCACGGCGGCGACCAGCTTCATCACACCTCCACTCCTCATCACGGTGGCGTGCCTTTTGGCGAAAGGCAATTTTGAACGCTACATTCTGGCTTTCACCGTTCTGCTCTTCATGGGCGGCTTGGTCCGAGCTTCGTTTGTTGGGCAGGCGCGCTTCCGCGAAGCAAGCCGCCTGAGACATGAGGCAGAGCGACTTGCGTCGGAAATGGAGCGCAACTCCAGGGAGGACCATTTGACCGCCCTTCTCAACAGGCGGGGCCTTGAACACGCCATCGGTCGGTTCAAGACCGCGGATGGCCCCTTCGTGGCAATGCTGATTGATCTGGACGGCTTTAAATCGGTCAACGACACCTACGGTCACAGGACCGGTGATGAACTGCTTGTCATGATCGCCCGCCGCATAGAGCAGGAAGCACCGGAAGGCTCAACGCTCGCTCGTATCGGCGGCGATGAATTCGTGCTGGTTTTTCCCTCAACGAGAGCTTCGCTTTCTGCCAGTGATCTCGCCTCCAATATCATAGCCAAAATTGCTCGCCCCTATATCGGGGTCGCGTCCGTGCGCGTCGGGGCATCGATAGGGATATACTTGGCGCAGACGTCGAGCCTGACTGAAATGCTGTTGCGGGCCGATATCGCCCTTTATACGGCCAAGCGCCATGGCAGGAACGAATTTTGCCTGTTCGATGCCGAACTCGACCGGGAACTCCAACGCCGCCAGTCCATCGAACGGGACCTTCATTCGGCGATAAAGACGGGAAGATTGCAACCTTGGTTCCAGCCGATCGTGAAACTCGACACCGAGGCCGTGGTCGGTTTTGAAGCCTTGCTGAGATGGTCCCATCCGACACATGGTGCCATCTCTCCACCCGAAATCATCACAGCCGCACGCGAAACCGGAATGCTTCAGCTGCTGACGCAAACCGTATTCGCCGACTGTTGTGCTTTTATCGACGGCTTGGTGAAAGCTGACCGTCGTAACATTCGTGTGGCGATGAATGTTTCCCCGCGCGAACTGGAAGCCGGCGATATCGACGACATGGTTCTGGATGGTCTGGCGGCAAGAGGCCTGCCTGCAACGATGTTCGAAATCGAGATTACCGAAGAATCGCCGGTGGACCCGGACAGAGTGGATGAAAAGCTCGGACGGCTTTCGCATGCCGGTATTTCCATCGCGCTCGATGACTTCGGCACCGGCTTTTCTACCTTGGCATCTCTCAAGGATCGCCGGATACGCAAGGTGAAAATAGACCAGGGCTTCATTCGCGGCTTGGCTAAGTCCAGAGAGGACCGACTGCTTGTCAAATCGGTCATCGAACTCGGTGACATGCTCGGGATCGAGGTCATGGCCGAGGGCGTCGAAACAGAGGCGGATCGGCAAACCCTGCACAAGCTTGGCTGCCGAACCGCTCAAGGCTTCCTCTTCTCCAAGGCTGTGCCTTTGATGCAAGCACTGGAAATGGCAGTCAAACAGCACGCGAACCAGTTGTGACCGCTCCCGCAGCGCCGGCTGTCGCGGCCGTGCGCTGCCGAATTTGGCTACAGAGACTTGCCTGCTCGAAACACGTGGCAGTGGGCGCTGTGCATCAGCCGGCGAACAGTTCCTTGTAGCCGGTCGTCATCATCCAGTTCGCACGGTCGATATGGCTCCGAAGAGCTTTGCGGGCGCGGACCGGGTCAATGGACGGGTCTATGCCGAGAATGCGCTCGGCCATCTCCTTTTCGCTGGCATTGTCGGCGCAGGCATCCAGGATCCGCAGGTAGATCTTGAAATGCTCCCTGTCGTAGCTCGTGAGGTTCTCCGACCAGGGGACTTCATCGCTCAAAGTTGAGCTTCGCGTCTCATCTGTTCCCATTGGTCCATTCATGCCTGCGGATCTCGCCTGTGAGTGCACGCAGTATATCCCAAAATGGGATAATCCGAAACCGGGATTAGTCGCTGATCCGGTCTTTACCCGACCGGTTCGCCTCCATGCCCAAATCCCTTCGATCGCCCCGCCACCAGCGGTTCCTGGCCCGGCTGGTTTTGCTGCGCAAGACCAAAGGCCTGACCCAGAAGCAGCTGGCTGACAAGCTTGGTCGTCCCCAATCCTTCGTGGCCAAGTACGAGGGCGCAGAGCGGCGTCTCGACGTCATCGAGTTTCTCGACATAACTGCGGCCCTTGACGCTGATCCGTGCGAGATTCTGTCCAGCCTCCGGTCCTAGCGGGCGCCCGCGCGCCTGACGACGCGCATCAGGTGCTCGTGAACCGAGCCCGCTTTTCTTCGGCAAGCTCAGGCGGTCTCGGCCATTCGGCTTCGCCCCTTGGCGTGGGCAGCCCTTCGGGCTGAGACGGTCGCCGCCCTTGCGGGCGGCGCGGTTTGTCGGTTGGCCTTTCCCGGTGGGCGCGGGGTGGGCGGCACTCCCTTCTAGGCCCGCCGCGGCAGCCCGCAACCCTTCGCGTGCCGCGCAGGGTCCTCCTCTTCGTTCCGGTCCTTCGGATGCGGTCCGCCTACCACGGCGGGCCTTTCCGGTCGCGACTCGCCGCCCACCCCGCTTCCGGGGAAAGGCGCGGCGATTGGTGAGCGGAGGATAACACATGCGTGCAAACAGCAAGCGTACCACCAGCACAGAGGCTGGCGCAGGCAAGGGCAGGCGCCCGGGCGCCAGCCTCTATCAGGAGATCACCGACCGCATCATTGCCGAACTGGAGCGCGGTACCGTGCCATGGGTCAAGCCATGGGGCAGCGCAAAAGCAGGCCTTGGCCTGCCGAGGAATGCGTCCACGGGGCGCACCTATTCCGGCATCAATATCCTCATCCTGTGGGGCGCCGTCATCGAGCGCAGCTATCCCAGCCAGAACTGGCTGACCTTCCGGCAGGCGCTTGCCCATGGCGGCAACGTCAGGAAGGGCGAGCGCGGCACGACCATCGTGCATGCCGACCGCTTTGTCCCCAAGGACGAGAAGGAGCGCGCTCGCCACGAGGGCGATGAACCACTGGCGGTGCCTTTTTTGAAGCGCTTCACGGTCTTCAATGTCGCGCAGTGCGATAATCTTCCGGAAGAGCTCCATGCCGCCGCCGAGCCTCTGCCTCAGTGCGAGATCGTGCCGCAGGCCGAGACGCTCATTCGCGCCAGCGGTGCGGATTTCAGGGTCGGCGGCGATCGCGCTTTCTACATGCCGGGCAGCGACCACATTCAGGTACCGCCGCAGCCGGCGTTCCATCAGCAGATCGACTATTACCGAACCTGCTTTCACGAGCTTGGCCACTGGACCGGCCACCCGACGCGGCTTGCTCGCGAACTCTCCGGCTCGTTCGGCTCCAAGGCCTACGCGCGTGAAGAATTGGTCGCCGAAATCGCTGCCGCCTTCGTCTGCGGCAATCTCGGTATCGAGCCGACCGTGCGTCACGCCGATTACATCGGCTCATGGCTGAAGGTGCTGCGCGAGGACAACCGCGCCATCTTCCGTGCCGCCAGCCTCGCCTCGAAGGCCGCCGATTTCCTGCTTGGCCTTCAGGCCGATGCCGAAGGCGAGGCGCAAGAAGGGATTGCGGCATGACGATGCGCGATCCTCAACTGGCCGCGACCGAGCCGACGCCGCAAAGGAGCAGATGCTCATTCCTGGCGTCCAGCCCATCACCACGCGGGCAAACCCTCCTGATGGACGCGCCGATGTGTCCGCGCGCGGCGCAAAGCTGCTCGAAGTCGGCCTCTTAATGGTGAGGCGGATCAGAGGAAGGTCCAGGGAGCCTTTCTCCCGCCGGACGCAAGAAATCAACGCGACCCGTTCTGACAAGGAGTCTTTCCATGATCCTGATCACCAATCCACTGCGCGCACGACTGCTCGCCCATGGCGCCGCCGGCGCCGACATCGACCATTTTCCCGTTGTGAAACTGTTTAATCCGACAGGTGCCGCGACCTGGCTTCTGAGCGAACTCGACGCCGATGGCGACACTCTGTTCGGTCTTTGCGATCTCGGCTTCGGCTTCCCCGAACTTGGCAGCGTCAGTCTGGCCGAGCTTGCATCCGTAAAAGGTCCGCTTGGCCTCGGCATAGAGCGCGGCCTGCATTTCCAAGCGCGCTTTCCGCTCTCCGTCTATGCCGAAGCCGCCCGCATTTGCGGCCACGTCACCGAGGCCGAGCGACTGCTGCGGCAGGCAGCAGACGCCCTATCAAAGCCCCATTCCGAGCTTCCGCCCGACACGGCGGAACAGCAGCGCCGATAGGCGCAAAAACGTCCCGCCGCGCCGGCCTTCGGCCTCTGCGGCGGGGACAACCTTATCCAAAGCAAAAGGAGAGTAACCATGCAGCTTGCCCACATTCCCTTGGATCAGCTCAACATTTCCGCGCTCAACATGCGCCATGGAAAACGCGCGCCCGACATATCCGACATCCTGCCCTCCGTGCGTGCGCGCGGCGTGCTGGTGCCACTCCTTGTGCGGCCGAACGGCCAGCCGGAAACCTTCGAGATCGTCGCCGGCAGGCGGCGCTATTTCGCCGCGAAATCGCTTGCCGACGAGCGCGGCGAAGGCGATCCCTTGCCCTGCGCCATCATGGAGGACGGTGACGACGCCGATGCGCTGGAAGCTTCGCTGATCGAAAACCTCGCCCGCCTCGATCCTGACGAAGTATCGCAATGGGAGACGTTTTCGCGGCTTGTCAGGCAAGGCCGCACCGTTCCCGACATCGCTGTGACCTTCGGCATCACTGATCTCAAGGTCAAACGCATTCTGGCGCTTGGCGACCTCTTGCCCAAAATCCGCGAAGCCTATCGGCGCGAGGAGATCGATACCGAGACGGTGCGCCATCTCACCATGGCTTCCAAGGCGCAGCAGAAGGACTGGCTGGCACTCTGTGCCGATCCCGATCAATACGCGCCGCGTGGCTATCAATTGAAGCAATGGCTGTTCGGCGGCCAGTCGATTTCCACCAAGGTGGCGCTGTTTGCCATCGAGGAGTATCCCGGCCTGATCACCTCGGACTTGTTCGGCGAGGACAGCTATTTCGCCGATGCCGACCTGTTCTGGCAAAAGCAGAACGAAGCGATTGCCACCAAACGCGACACCTATCTCAACGAGGGCTGGAGCGAGGTTGTGCTGCTGGAACCGGGCCAGTATTTCCACGCATGGGACCACGAGAAGACCCCGAAGAAGAAGGGCGGCAAGATCGTCATCACTGTCTCGCATCGCGGCGAGGTCGAGTGTCACGAGGGCTGGCTGTCACGCAAGGAAGCCCGCCGCGCCCGCGAGGGCGGCGAGCAAGAAGAAACAGCCGCCAAGCTGCCGCGCCCCGAAGTCACCGGCCCGATGCAGAACTATATCGATCTGCATCGCCATGCCGCCGTGCGCGCGGCCATGCTCGACCATCCCGCCGTGGCGCTGCGCCTCGTGGTGGCGCACGCCATCACCGGTTCGGGCCTGTGGCAGGTGCGGCCCGAGCCGCAGCGCGCAGCCAACGAGACGGTGACTGCCAGCCTTGCCGGCTGCAAGGCTGAAGCCGCATTCGGCAAAAAGCGGCGCGAGGTATTGGCCCTGCTCGGATCACCGGATGAGGATAGCTTGGTCGCCGGCGGCAATGGCGACGCCGTTGCTATCGCCGGCGTGTTCGCGCGCCTCTTGGCGCTCTGCGACGACGATGTCATGCGCGTTCTCACCCTTGTCATGGCCGAGACGCTTGCAGCCGGCAGCGCCGTCATCGAGGCGCTCGGCAACCACCTGAACGTCGACATGGGCATATGGTGGCAACCGGACGATGCCTTCTTCGACCTCTTGCGCGACAAGGAAATCGCCAATTCGATGCTGGCCGACGTCGGCGGCAAGCTGGTCGCGGACGGCAATGTCGCCGAGAAGGTCAAGACGCAAAAGAACATCATCCGCGACTTCCTGGCGGGCGAGAATGGCCGCCCCAGGGTCGAGACCTGGCTGCCGCGCTGGATGAAATTCCCGGCCGAAAGCTACACCAGCCGCGGCGGCTTCCGCACCGCCGATCAGTGGACACAGGTGCAGCCGCTGTTCGTGCGCGAATAGTCGATCAGGGCCCGAGCGGCGGTTCTCTCGATTACCGCCGCTCAGGTCGCGCGCGCCGCTACGGGCCACGCCGGCTGCCGATTGGGCGTCTTGTCGAGCCAGGCCGCGCGCGAGAAATTCCGGACGCCAGTTCGCCCCATTTCGGCAGCCCCGCACCGCGCCGGGTTGCTTGCTGAGGCGCCAAAGGCGCATGGGGCCAATTGTCCGATCCGGTTGCCGACAGAGCCCGCGCAGCCGGCGCTCTGCATTGCCGCCGGCTTCTTGTGTCACCGATCGCGCCACCTGTCTCCATTGTGTCTCAGGGACCATTCCCCTGCGGCTGGCTTGTCGACCTATGGGCGGATCAGGCCCGCCCGAAACCCTCGCCGGCAGCTTTTTTCCCCGCCGCCTGCGGCGGCTTCCTCGCGCCGCTTCGCTTCAAAAAAGCTGCCCGCGCGGGTCCTCCGCTATCGCTGCGGCCATCCCGGTTCCGGCGGTCCGGACGCGCCCATCACGGTCCGCCATCGCAGGGGAATGGTCCCCTGCGAGCACCAAGAGGAGACTGGAAATGACCGCGATCGGATACGTCACCAAACAGGAAAACGGCGGCTACAAGGGCCAGCTCAAGACGCTCAGCGTCCGCGCCGACATCGATATCGTGCCCAATCAGGCAAAGAGCGCCGACACCCATCCCGACTTCCGGGTGCTGACGCAAGGGGTCGAAGTGGGTGCGGGCTGGATCCGCACCGGCGAGACCTCCGGCAAGGACTATGTGAGCCTGTCGATTGCCGCCCCCGAGTTTGGCCCCCGCAAGCTCTACGCCAATCTCGGCCGCGCCGCCGGCCAGGATGACGACGACACTTACGCCATCATCTGGAACCCGGTCGACTGACCGGCCGATCCGGAAAGCCCCGCGCCGCCACCGGCGCGGGGCCTCTCTCAGGACCCGTGAGGCCGCCGAAGGGGGCGGCGAAAACTCGCCCCCCACTCTTCGCCCGTCCCCAAAACGATCTCGCTCGCCGATCCTCGCCTCGCTTGCCAGTAACGAACCGAGGATCATCATGGACGACGAAAACGAACGCGCAGCCCGCGCCAAGAAGGGCAGTCCGTTTCTCAACACCGCGCAGGCGGCCTTCTATATCGGGCTGTCCCAGCGCACGCTGGAGAAGATGCGCCTCAAAGGCGGTGGCCCGCAATTCCGCAAGCACGGCCGCTATGTCCGCTATCACATCGACGAACTCGACGACTGGTCGAAGGGGCACGCGCAGGAGACCGCGCCCGAGGATGGCGGGCACGAATCCGGCTCGGCCGGTGAGGGAGGCCGCTCATGAGCCGGCGTCCCACCATCCGTCTGATCGGCAGCCATCTGCGTCGCATTCGAGCCCGCAAGACGATCGTCGTTGCCACAATCGGCCTTGCCCTGATCGGCTTCGCCGCCTTCGGCAAACCATCGCCCTGGCTGGTCTGGAACGCCTCGGCGAGTGCGCCGGTCGGCCTCTATCGCGTCGCGTCCGGATCGCCGGCTCTTGGTGATCTCGTACTCGTCCGCCCGCCAAAACCGGTCGTCGATCTGGCCGCCGAACGCTTCTATCTGCCCAGCAACGTGCCGCTGGTCAAGCACCTTGCCGCGCTGCCCGGCGAGCATGTCTGCACCTTCGGCGACGCCATCATCATCGGCGGCGAACTCGCCGCGCGCCGGCTTGCAACCGACACGCAGCACCGTCCGCTGCCTTGGTGGAATGCCTGCCGAAAGCTCGCCGATGCCGAGGTTTTCCTACTCGGCAGCGATAAAAATCGCTCGTTCGACAGCCGCTATTTCGGGCCGGTGCCGACCGAAAATATCATCGGGAGGCTCGTGCCGCTATGGACCGAGTGACCCTCCTGATGCTGGGCATGCTGTCTCTCGCACCATGCGCCTGTTCCGCCGCGACCAACACGAAGCCGGTCGTCATCTCCCATAGTCCGCAGCTTGCAAGATGGCAGCCCTTCGTAGCCGAAGCAAGCCGGCGTTTCAGCATTCCACAGACTTGGATTTATGCCGTCATGGATGCCGAAAGCCGGGGGCAGACAAGGCTCGATGGACGGCCGGTCACGTCGAGCGCCGGTGCCATTGGCCTGATGCAGGTGATGCCAGGCACCTACGAGGAGTTGCGCGCAGAGCTTGGCCTGGGAGCCGCCCCGCACGACCCTCGCGACAACATTCTGGCAGGCACTGCCTATCTGCGCGCCATGTATGACCGCTTCGGATTTCCAGGCCTGTTTGCAGCCTATAACGCCGGGCCGGAGCGCTACGAACAGCATTTGCAGCGTGGGCGGCCACTGCCCAGCGAGACGGTTTCGTATCTGGAAGAGGTCAAGGCGGCGGGCATTTCGGCCGCCGATATGGACGCGCTCACCGACAAATCCCCTTCCAAAACCGCGCCGGGAATCCCGTCCGGGCAGTCGCTGTTTTTCCTCCGAAACGGTGTTTCCGTGACCGGCCCGAATGGCCAACTCCTGGTGCCGCTCGGATCGGAGCGAGCAAGGTCAGGCCGGCCGGATCGCAGGTGAGGCAGCGGCTACCGTGGTTCGGGCGGGGGGCAGGGAGGCAGGTCCGCGGAAGGCAAGATAAAGGCATCGCCTCCTGGAGGCGGCGAAGTGTTTGTCTGCACATCGTTTTCCCAGGAGGTTGCCTGCGGGTCCAGGAGGGTCTGACGCGCAAGCCTCTGATTTTGCTGCTGGTTCATCGGAGGCCGCATGCAGGACGACGAATTCACGCCGAGGCTCGGCAAAATTGGGTCGCGCGGCTCGAAGGCGGGCAAACGCTACGCTGGCCAGGTCCAGGCCGCGGTCAACCGAGCAGGCGGCAGAAGCGGACGCGGCAGCCGCTTCATCGGAAGCCGGGTGGGGCGCGGCGGGGCTGCTGCCGCCGTTCTTAGAGCACGCGACCGCCACGCGGCGTTTCGGCAGCGGCGCGCAGTCGTCAAGGCACGCATCGTCAAGCTGGCCGGCAAGGGAGTCGACGGAGCTCGTGCGCACCTCCGCTACCTCCAGCGCGACGGCGTCACCCGGGAAGGCGAGCGTGGCGAGCTCTACGCTGCCGACAATGACCGCGCCGACGGCAGGGCCTTTCTCGATCGCGCGAACGGTGACCGTCATCAGTTCCGCTTCATCGTCGCCCCCGAAGACGGTATCGAGTATGATGACCTGAAGCCGCTCACCCGGCGCCTCATGGCGCAAATGGAAGAAGACCTCGGCACCAGGCTAGACTGGGTGGCCGTCGACCATTTCAACACCGGCCATCCTCACACCCACATCATCGTGCGCGGCAGGGACGATTACGGCGAAAACCTCGTCATCGCGCGGGACTACATCTCCTCTGGCCTGCGCGAGCGCGCAGCCGAACTGGTTAGCCTCGACCTTGGCCCGCGCACCGACCGCGAGATCGAGCAGCGCTTGCGCCAGGAGATGGAGCAGGAACGCTTCACCAGCATCGACCGGCAGCTGATGCGCATGCGCGACGATGAGGGGCGTGTCTCACCGGCCAGCCGAGACACCTTTCGCCAGACGCTGCACCAGGGCCGCCTGCGCAAGCTCGAGCGGATGGGCCTCGCCGAGGAGATGCCTGCGGGTCGCTGGCGCCTGGAGGATGAGCTCGAAGCCACGCTACGTCGCATCGGCGAGCGCGGCGACATTATCAAGACCATCCATCGCGAGCTGACCGGCAAGGGGCTCGTCCGCAGTGCCGCCGACTATCTTATCCACGATCGATCCGACGGGTCGGCCCAAACCGTGGTCGGACGTGTCGTCGGGCGCGGGCTGGCCGACGAAATCACTGACCGCCATTACCTCGTCGTCGACGGCGTGGACGGCAAAAGCCACTATTTTGATATCGGCAAAGGCGAGGCCACCCAACCGACACCAGAGGGCTGCATAGTGCGGGTCAGGCCGAGGGACACCGGGCCAAGAAAAGTCGACCGCACAATTGCCGCCATCGCCACGGTCAACGACGGGCGCTACAGCATCGATATCCATCTCAAGCATGACCCCTCGGCCACCGAACGCTTTGCCGAAACGCACGTGCGGCGACTGGAGGCGATCCGCCGTGCGACCGGTGGCGTCGAGCGCGAGCCGGACGGCACATGGACAGTCGCGCCCGACCATCTCAACCGCGTCGCGGATTACGAGCGTCAGCGAGCGAGGGCCCAGCCTGTTGTCGTCGACAAGCTCTCATCAATGCCTCTGGAGAGCCAAGTAGGCTTCGACGGCGCCACCTGGATCGACCAAGAGCTGGTATCAGCCCACCCTGAGTCCTTGCGCGACTCTGGCTTCGGTCGCGAAGTACGTCAGGTCCAGGCCCGCCGACAGCAGTGGCTGATCGCGCAAGGTTTTGCCCATGATGCGCAGGATCGGGTCATCTATCGCGCCAACATGCTTTCAATGCTGCGCCAACGAGAGCTGAACCGTGTTGCCAGTCAGCTCTCGGACGAACTCGGGCTCTCGTATTCTGAAGCGCAGCATGGCAATCGAATAAACGGCACGCTCCGAAGCTGCGTCGAGCTCGCCGGCGGAAAATACGCTGTCATCGAGAAATCGCGCGAGTTCACGCTGGTGCCCTGGCGGCCGGCGCTTGAGCATCATATCGGCAAGGAGGTGTCTGGCGTGGTGCGAGCCGAGGGGATTTCCTGGACGATCGGACGGCAAAGGAGCGGGCCTGGCGTTTCGTGATCTGGCTAAGAACCTTCTTGTTCGCGCTGAAACTGGTACTCAGTCCAGACGGAGTTCCTCCGCCTGCTAGTTGCCCGGACCATTCATTTGGCGGAGAATTCAGTGTCTGCCAAAAAAGTGAGTCCCAAAAGCGTGCCGCCCTGGTTGGGCATCGGCGCCGCTCCCAAATCGGCCACCAGCTAGAAAGGTGGCTGGCGCCTCGTGTCAGGGCCAGGGGCTTTTGGCAGCCGCGGTACGGCGAAGCCGGCTATTGTTATTCTGCTCCCGAGATCAGCAGAAGCGGCGGTCGCCCCTGCGGGCAAGCATGCTGTTGGCTCGCGTGAACTGGCAGCCCGTCCCGGTGAGGATCTTGTAACGGGAAAAAGCTCGCTGCGATGCCGAAGATTTCGGTCGTCGGGCGACGACGCGTTCAGCGGCCATGCCAGACGAGCTCGGCAGCCTTCTGCCGCGCCATGGTGCCGGCGCGATCAAGCCCCCGAAGGACATCGGGTCGCGCGCTGGCACCAAGGCAGCTTTGGGCATGAGACCCGATCAATCGCGCCGTGCCGCACGGTCATTGCAGCATGTGGGGTCGAGGTCGGATCAGACCGGGGGAAAACCTGCTTGTCGCGCAGGAGCCCCGCGCCCCAGCAAGCCGCCTTGCGGATTCCTCCTCTGCCCGCTGCGCAGACGGGGAGCCCCCTCCGCCCCCTTGCACTTCGTTGCTCGCCGCTATGCAGAGGACAGGCGACCTGAATCCGTGCTCAAGCCGATCTGGCGGCAGAGGCGGTCGGGCTGAACATGGAACCCGTGATCGGCACAATTGCCACGCGAAGCCTCATGCTCGCCTAACCGGCCGGAACGATTTGCAATCCGGGCAGACTCGACAAAAGGAGGAGTAGCTCGTCTGCGTCCAAGCCAGACAAGTCTTGGTTCCTAAGGGCGCGATACAAAAGGCACAGGCTGGACTTGGCTGCCGGGGGCGGGGGTTGTCGGCCGCTCGATTGAAAGTGAGATACGAGGCGGAGAATCACCGATCTGCAGAGCGGAAAGGCGCTCGTCTAACTCCCTGTCAGTCACCGTTAGCCGATGGTTTAGACGAAGATAGTCCGTCCATGTCGGCGTGCGGAATGTCTCGGTCCAAAGAGTCGACTTCTGAAGGTCGCGCTGGAGGGTCCAGTTCCGCGCACCGGCGCGGCTCTGAACGCGCCGCCTTTCGCGCATGCAGCTCAGAAATTCCTCGATACTCTCCTCGGGTATCGAGTACTCCACCTTGATCACGATCGGGCCGCTCCTGGGCTTCAAAGGGAGGGCCAGTTCTGGTGGCCTGAAATCGAAGGCCGCTTGATCCGATTCCTCCCATAGCCGCACCGGCAATAGCTTTCCCACAGCTGCAACCAGCAACAGTGCCGCTGCAGCATCTTCCAAAGCCCACGTTAGGGAATAGTACTGTGCGACAGCACCCCAGATATAGCTGCCCGCTGCCATGCCGCCGTAGGTCAGGGCGTAATAGATGGACAGGGTGCGACCAACGACCCACCTTGGGCTTGCCAACTGCACACACACGTCAGTTCCGGTCCAGGTGACAACCCAGCCTGCGCCACCGATTGCAAGCGCGATCGCCGCCACTGCCACCGACGATGTGAGAGCCATCAAAAGGCAGCACGCTGCGCAAGCAACCGATGCGAGCGTGATCAAACGGTTCTGGGACGTGATGCGTCTCAAGTGGCTGTTGCCAATGCCGGCGATGAAGGCCCCTGTGCCGAAGCCGGCCAACAGGACGCCGTAAACAATGGGCCCTCCCGCCAGCTGGTCGCGCACCAGGAGGGGGAGCAGAGCAAGGATCGAGATGCTTGACAGCCCGAACAGGGTTGCACGCACAATCGCCACTCTGATCTCCGAGGATATTGCCGTGAATCGCATGCCATCATGAATGGCCGTCGTCATCCGCTCGCGCGGAAGAGGCGAAGAGCGAACTTGCCACTTCGAGCGCAGGACAGCGCTCAACGGGACCAGGTCGCTCAGCGCAGCGAAAGCGAAAGCCGTAAGGGGGCCCAGCAAAGCCAAGATTACACCGCCCAGCGCCGGTCCTATGCTCCGAACCACGTTGTACCCCACCGACATCAGCGTCACTGCAGCGGGTATGTCGCGCCTTTCCAGGATATCGCCGACCGACGCGTGCCAGGCTGGATCGTTCAAGGCAAAGCCGCATCCGGCCAAGAAACTCAGTCCCAAGATCAGCCATGGACTGACAAAGCCCAGTCCAACAGAGAGTGCCAGCGCCGTGGATGCCAGTGCAATCAGGCAATGTCCGGCAAGCATCACGCCGCGGCGGCTGAAGCTGTCTGCAATGGCTCCAGCAAGGATCGACAAGAAGAAGGCGGGCAGGGTCGACGCAGCCTGTACGAGCGCAACCATCAGATCGGAGGCTGAAATCGTGGCCATGAGCCAGCTTATAGCCACGCTCTGCACCAGCCAGCCAAGGCTGGAGATCTGCGTGGCTGTCCAGATAGAACGAAAGACCGGGTTTTGAAGAGGGATCAGTGTGTTTGCCGCAAAGCGCGGAGGATCTTGACGCCGCATCACTTCTCACCTCCACTGGGTGTCGTTCTTCCGCTCATTTGCTTACAGCGGTGCGCTCTGTGCACAGACTGCGTCACAACGAAGTTCCGAGATCGCGCTCGCAACAAGGACAATGTGACATCCATGGTGCTGATGCGCGTTGAGGTACCAACCTGGCCGTTAGCTGATGGGTCCCGCAGCCCGCTGGGTGCGGTCAGTTCTGCCCTGCGACTCTTGGCTTTGGACGGTGCTAGCGCCCCGGTGGCCGGCTTGTCAAACTGCCGTAGTGCCAGCACATCCATCCCATCTGTTGACCGCGATCTCCGACGAGGTCGAGCAGCAGTAGGTCAACGGCAAATCTGGGTATTTCCGCTATCCGGTCGAGCGCGTGGCCATCGTCCGGAAACCCGAAGACGTTCATCACCCAGGCGACCACACGCCCGAGACGATGCGACACGGCGGTAGCGGTTCACCAGAGGACGTGCGTTCTACTCAGCAGGAACATTGTTCTGCCGATCGTCGGCTGCGCCAGCCGTCACGTAAAGCGGCGCCAGAGTTCTTGCATCCGTCATTGGACTCCCGCTTTGCAGGTTTCGCCTAGGGCCTGCATCAGGTCATCGACAATGTCCTGAGGATGTTCAAGCCCTACAGAAATTCGCAGCAATCCGCCTGGCGCTTTGGACTTCGCACCTTCAACGGATGCGCGATGCTCTATCAGAGAATGCGTCCCGCCAAGGCTTGTCGCTCGGACAACAATCTTCAGGCGGCCGGCCACAGCCATTGCAGCATCGGCTCCGCCCTCGACGATAAAGGATAGCATCGCTCCGAAATGGCTCATTTGCCGCGTAGCAAGATCGTGTCCCGGATCAGTTTGCAAACCAGGAAAGAGCACTTTTTCGACGCGCGGATGAGACGCCAGGGCCTCGGCAACTTTCTGGGCGCCTTCGCAATGGGCGCGCATGCGGACCGGCAATGTCTGCAGGCCCCGCAACGCCAGCCAACAGTCGAAGGGCGCTGCGACGCTGCCCTTGTGTTTCTGGACCATCCGCAATGGGCGACCGAGGGGTGACGCGTTTGGGACAATGACGACACCGGCCATCAAATCCGAGTGGCCGCCAATGTACTTTGTCGCCGAGTGCATCACCGCGTCTGCCCCGATTTCGAGTGGCAGTTGAAGCACTGGGGTGGCCCACGTATTGTCCACCACCGCCAAGGCGTCTGCCTCGTGCGCGATTGCGCAGATGGCCGCAATGTCGACAACGCGGATCATCGGGTTTGACGGCGTCTCGACCCAGACGAGGCCAGTCCGCTTCGATGTCACCGCGGCGCGCAAAGCGTCCAAATCGCGCATGTCGACGGGGGCAAAGTCGAAGCGAGACCCAATGTCGGTCTCTTCGATCAGCGAACGAATGCCGAAATACATGTCATCCGGCAGAACGATCCGACCCGCCGACGGATGGCTCTCGAAAACTGCAGCGATTGCGGCCATGCCCGAAGCGAAGGCGATGCCGTCTTCCCCTCCCTCAAGCGTCGCCATGGCCGCCTCGAACGCATTGCGTGTCGGATTTCCATCCCTTGTGTATTCGAAGCCGGACGGAAATGACCCGTTGGCGCCTCGTTCGAACGTCGTGCTGGTGTGCAGCGGCATGGATACGGCCCCCGTGGACGCGTCGACACCTCGGCCGCAGTGGATCGCCTTCGTCTCAAAACGCATGGTTATTTCCTTCCTAACGGGCAGTTGCAATTTCGCGCCGGTCATTATACTGACCGCAATACGTGAGCCGAGGACCCAAGTCAATATAATGACCGATGTTACGACAGCGTTTGATGCCGAGCAGGCGCTTGGGCAAGCGATAGCGGCCCGGATCCGAGACTTGAGGCGTGACCAAAACCTGACCCTGGATCGCCTGGCTAAACTAAGTGGCCTATCGAAGGGAACCGTGGTCGCGCTGGAGCAGGGTAGGGCGAACCCCAGTATCGGCATACTGTGTCGGCTGGCGGCGGCGTTTTCGCTTTCCGTGGCCGATTTGCTGAATGACGAGGCTTCCACAGTTCGCCTTCCTATTGAGCGGACAGAGACGAGGACGCTTTGGACAAGCGCCAAAGGAAGCTTTGCACAACTTCATTCATCGACCTCGGGGCGCACGATGTTCGAACTGTGGAGCTGGGTCATGATGCCGGGTGACGTGTTTTCCGCGGACGCTCATAGTCCGGATACGCGCGAGCTGATCTCGGTCAGTCAGGGTGCCCTGAGCGTTGTGGTGGGTACCCATGCGGTAATTATAAGCGAAGGCGAGAGTGCGCGGCTTGTCACTGACCAACCGCATTCATACGCGGCGGCATCTGATGTGCCCGCCCACTTCTCGATGGCCGTCCTTGAGCGTGGCGGACAGCGAGATGCGCGGCGCTCGTCGACGGCAACGAAGATGCCTGGGCCCGCTCCGTAAGATTTTGCCGATCACTAAACAGCCGCCATTCATGACAGGAGAAATACCGTTGTACGTTCCGCCCCATTTTGCCGTCCCCGATCAGAACGCTCTGTTCGACCTTATCGAGAGACACCCGCTCGGTATCCTGGTCACCCACAGCAAAGGCATCCTCGACGCGAACCACGTCCCCTTTGAGCTTGACCGCTCGAAGGGAGACAAGGGCGTCCTCAATTGCCATGTTGCCCGCAAGAATCCAGTCTGGCAGGAAGTCGCCAATGGCGATGAAGTCCTCGTTATCTTCCGTGCGGCCGACGCTTACATCTCGCCGAACTGGTATCCAAGCAAGCATGAATTCCACAAGCAGGTGCCGACGTGGAACTATCTCGTCGTCCATGCCCACGGACGCATCACTGTCCGGGATGATGAGCGGTATGTGCGCCGCAACGTGGCGAAGCTCACTCACATGCAAGAAACCTCGCAGCCGGTCCCATGGAAGATGGGCGACGCGCCGAAGGACTTCATCGACACGATGGTCAACGCAATCGTCGCCCTGGAGATCGAGATCACCGGCCTGGTTGGAAAATCAAAACTCAGCCAGAACAAAGAGGTGCGCGATATTCAGAACCCTAGTGAAATGCTGCGTGCCCAAGGGGCCATTGCGATGGGAGAAGCGATGCTCGCGGCTGCGGCGGCCAAATCCCAATAGCATGTGTCTTGTCCCGACAAAGCCGCTGGTGCCGGCTTCCGACGGGTCACCTAGCCCGCCTTGACGCACGGCAATAGCTTTTGACGGCCTGAAGCGACGCTGTGGTCACCGTTGTGATACTTTTCCACGCGCCTGGTCAGGCGGCAGGATTGCTCCGTCGTGACCGACGGGTTCGTTTCAGGCGCCTGCGCCCCGTCGTATGTCGGCGACCACCCGCGCAGCGGTTTCGAATGAGGCGCAATCACACGCGTTTCGAAGCCACGTACCTTTGGGCGGCAAGCTCGACCATGCGCTCGACGCAGCTCCCAAGTGGCGGCGCCGTCAACGATCTCCTTGAACCTGCGGAACTTGCCTGAAAGCACTTCTCTTACGGGAGATGATTGGCTATGTCGCCGAACCGACTGATGGAGATGGTGGCGGGCGCCGCCGTAGCGATCAGACCCGCCTTGGAGCGCAATGGCTACCCGGGCCCGACCGGGAGATGCGGGCGGGACTGTGGAACTGCGGAGACGGAGCGGATCGGCATGGAGCCGTGACCGCTTGCGATCTGGCTCTGGAACGAGTTAACGAAGCGCTGACTTCCGATCGTGTCAAGCGCCGCCCTCTCGATGATGCCGAACAAATCGGGCCGCCACGAGCGGCGGGCCTTGCTCAGATCGGACGGACCGGATGGTTTAAGCAGGTTCGCACCAAGAGCCACGGCACCTGTGTCGTGCGGGTGCTGCTGTCGGCACGCGACCTTCTCGTCAGCCTAGTAGGCAAAATCGAGAACAGATGCCTGGGCTTCTTAAGGCCTTCGGCGTCATATTCGGCAAGAAGATCGATGCCCAGGTGATCCTACACATGCTCAGGATCCAGGCGACGCAGGTCTACCATGATCCGCTGCGAGCCGGCATCAACGACGTGCAGGAACTGTCGAAGACACATGAAGCGATCGCCAGAGCCAAGACCGAGATCCAGCACCGCATCCTGACACACTACCTGCCGCTGTATTTTCCCGAGATCGATCGCTTCCGGGGGAACAGCCGCAGCGATTGGTTCTTTGCCTTCCTCTATGCCTTTCCGACCCCAGCAAGCATCACGGCGCTGACGAAGGAGGAGTTTGTGGCAGCAGCTTGGGATGTCGTCGGCCGCAAGGTCAGCAAGACACAGATTCTGATGGATATTTTCGAGACGGCGCGCCCATCGATCGGATTGCCGCTGCCACTTGATGCGTCTGCCATTCGCATGTTCCGGATGGTCATTGACGAAGCACGCAGCCTGATCCGGCAACGCAATGAGATCGAAGCACAGGCCGACGATCTGCTGCGGCACAGCCAGGATTATCAGCTCCTGCGACAAATCCCGAGCATCGGACCGATCAAGGCATTGACCGTCATTGCCGAAGCCGGCGATCTTCGCCGCTTAGGTCATCATCGCCAGTTTCTAAAGTTCTGCGGGCTGGACCTCTCGACACAGAAGTCCGGTCAATATCGAGGCCAGACCCGCCTTTCCAACCCAGTCTCCCCGGTTCGGTCCGAATGGACAACCTCCCGAAAACTCACAGCAAGCACACGACCCATTCAATAGCATTCCTATGCATACTGACCAGGGCGACCTCGACCCCCCTAATCACAGCGGTGAGCTCGCAGGCGGGGTCGATGAACACTATTGATTGGCCGAGCTTGAGCGGCATCTCTATCACATTGATAGCCTATTAGGCTGGTCCGGCGTTTTGATCGGACCCATGATCCATCCGAGCAGCTTGTGAGGGATGCAGCCGAACCAGGCGCTGCTCCCACAGTCTTCGCAGGTCCTCCATCAGAGCTTCATGCTCAGCCTGATCCGGCGCAATTATATTGAGGTGATCGCTTAACACGGCTTCGCCCTCAATCCGCATCAGCAGATTAAACAGGTCGTTTGAAATTCGCACACTGTCAATGCTGGAGTGGTTCGGAATAATCTCGCAGACAGTCTCCTGATGATCTCGCGCTGTGTAAGCACGGGTTTGATGGAGGGAGACTGAGGGAGGCAATGAAATCGCAAGCGCAGTCCAATCCTGCAGCGTTGCAGCCCGTTTTTTTACCAGGAAGGGCCCGACCACAAGTCCATCCAGCTCTGTCGTCAAAAATGTGGCAATCGCGTCTGCAACCGTATCCACGATCGGTTCAGCATTGTTGTTAAAGGACGTATTGAGCAGAATTGGAGTGCCTGTCCGCTTCTTGAACGCATTGATGACCTCCCAGTAAGCGGGGTTGGCATCGCGCGATACTGTTTGCAGCCGAGCCGTACCGTCGACGTGCGTAATGGCACCCAACAAGGCGCGCTTTGAGTCACGCACGCGAACGACGAAATTCATGAATGGAAATTCGTGCTTACCGTCCGGGAGGTCGAAAAATTCGGTTGCATCCTCTTCCAGCACAGATGGTGCGAAAGGCCTATAGCCTTCGCGCTTCTTGACCATGGCATTGATCCGGTCCTTGTTTGCAGCGGGCCGAGGGTCGGCAAGAATGCTGCGGTTGCCCAGCGCACGTGGCCCAAACTCCGAACGACCCTGCACCCAGCCGATCACGGCGCCGTTGGCGATCCAGTGGGCTGCACTGCTCGCTACGTCATAAGAGCGTTCAACCTCGAGATGTCCGGCCCATGCATTCAGTTCCTGTTCCACGGCGCGGTCGCTCCCGAGATCAGGACCCCAATAGACCTCCTGCAGTCGCTCACGCGGCGCGGGGCGGCCCATCTCGTTAGAGACTATCAGCGCAGCTCCCAATGCGCAGCCAGCGTCGTGAGACGCGGGTTGCACGAAGATGTCTTCGAAAAGCCCTGAATACAGCAGCTTGCCGTTCATCGTGCAGTTGTGGGCTACCCCTCCCGCCAGACACAACCGCTTCATGCCGGTGGCCTCACGGTGGTGCCGGAGAATGTGGAACACGATCCGCTCAAGCGCTTCCTGCAGTGACGCACTCACATCTCGATGCTGCTGGGTGAAAGGCATTCCCTTTCGCCTGATCTCGATGTTGCGGAGCAACGCCGGACCGATGCGGTCGAGGTGAACACGGTAGCCACCGTTGGCGGAGAGCTCGTAGAACTGCTCGAAGAGCTCGCGATAGGGAGCGGGGTCGCCATAGGGCGCGAGTCCCATTACCTTATACTCGTCGAACATGCCGTAGCCGAGACAGCGGATCGTCTCGAGATAAAACAGCCCAAGAGAATTGTCCTCCGGGAAAGCCTCGATTTGCGTAATTTCTGTGCCAGACCCTACCGCCACAAGGCCCGACAGGAAATCACCACAGCCATCAATCGCTAGAATGAGACTTTGTTCGAAGCCCGACATTGCAAAGGCGCTCACGGCGTGCGCCTGATGATGACCTACGAATGAAATACGTGAACTGTCCAACTTAGTGTCGAACTCACGCGCTAACAGGTTCTGCACCAACATTTTAGCATCCAACGGAATGGAGAGAATGTCCGGTTGGGAAGCGGACATACCTTCAAGCATGGCGTTGGCGTAAGGCTCGCTGGCGTAGACCGCGACACGATCAATGTCGCTGAGCTGAACCCCGGCCGTCGAAAGACAGTATTGAATCGAACCACTTGGCAGCTTGTTCGAGTGCTTGATTCGATTGAGGCGTTCCTCTTCTACGGCGGCTATCACCTTTCCGTCTCGGACGAGCACCGCGGCGCCATCGTGCATAAAGGCGTTCGGACGCTCGAATCGGTTTTCATGGACTTGGTCAAGTCCGCCGCTGATTCCTAGACACAGCATTTCTTTCTCCAAATAGTAACGGGAAGCCAAATTGGCTTACCTCGACTGTTTCCAACTAAATAGGCCGTGTTGTCGCCTGCAGCTGCGACCGCCCGTCAGGCATCAGCGGCATCGAAGAAAGCCTCATAAACGATCAATGAGATGCTTCGACTGTGACACCTACGGTGCCATCACGCCGAGAGCTTGGCTGGATCATCCAATCCTGAGCGGCTGCTGACATGTATCCGGCGATGTCGTTTTTATCGGCAGAACCAACTTGCGATGCCGCCTGTTCTTGGGAAGGGCGGCCGTCGACGAATAACAGTACCGCCCCGTGAACTGGCCCGATTTCATTCTCCGAAGCGACCATGGTCGCACCGCCCGACATTGTCGGCCAGTTGCAACTCACTTTCTCGGCACCACCTCCACTGCACGTCAGGGCGCATCGAAGATTTTCTCCATTATTCCTAAGGCAGCTTTCGTCACGCGATAGAGCAGCGTGTGATTGGTGCGTGAGGCTCTTTTTTGTCCATGCACGAATCCGGAAGAGTGATGAAATCGATTGTTTTGATCAAAGTCATCCACGCTATGAATAACAGCCGCAGCACATGCTTTTTCAAAGCGCTTCAGGCTTCCCGGATGGCTACTCCGATGTGAAGCGCATGGCATTCCAAGCGCTCTGTCAACCAAACGATGAGTATCGGCGTCGACCCTCATTGCCTTCGTCTTCGCGACTCCGTGACAGCGGCTGGCATTGTGTTTGTAGGGCATCGGGCGAAGATCATGTCGATCGGCCATCTCGCCTGCCTATCGGCAAACCCTTGAACAATGATCCACGCACCAGCGCGATTGTGATCACGAGCGCCTCTGAGCTCGGGAGGTTCGGTTTTCTGAGGGTTCCTGGGTCTCCGAAGCGATGGAGGTAGCTAGCCTTCCTGGTGCTATACGGTTGTGCTCTTCATGGAGTGGACGCATTTGCGTCTCGAAAGCGGTTCTTCAGTGGAACCGGCGCCAAGGCCCGTCTGTGGTCGTTCAGAACACGGGGTGCCGTCTCCAAACCGGATATTGGAGCGGGCAGCCGCCGGAATTTGACCCATGGAGATGAGCGCCTGTCAGGAGGCGTTCGAAAACGGCGCGATCTTCATCGCGGCTGTTTCATGGTGTCATTCCTGACATGTTCTTTATAATCGGCAGCTTGCGGATAGTCTTGCCCGTCGCCGCCCGTAGCGCGTTGGCGACGGCCGGGCCGATCGGCGGCACACCTGGCTCACCAACTCCCGTGGGCGGCTCCTCGGACGGCACAATGTGCACCTCGACTCGCGGCATCTGCTCGATCCTGAGCGGTGTATAGGTATCGTAGTTCTCTTGGTCTACGACACCGCCCTTCAGGGTCAGCTCCTCCTGGAGGATCGCGCCTAGCCCGAAGCCGATACCGCCCTCCATCTGAGCGCGAATCTGGTCAGGATTTATCGCGGTGCCGCAATCTACCGCGCAGACGACGCGGTCGACCTTGAAACCATTTTCATCGTTGAGGGTGATCTCCACCACATCGGCGACATAGGTCGAGAGGCTTTCATGCAGGGCCACGCCGCGGAAACGGCCTTCCGGCAGAGGCTTGTCCCAGCCTGCCTTCTCAGCAGCCACTTTAAGCACGGCGGCATGCCGTGGATGGTGACCGAGCATTGACAAGCGGAAGTCGACCGGATCACGGTTCGCAGCGGCGGCGAGCTCATCGATCAGGGTTTCCACCGCGTAAGCGGTGTGGGTGGAGCCTACCGAACGCCACCACAGCACCGGGATGTTCACGTCCGTGGTGGTCAGTTCGACCTTCAGGTTCGGGATCGCATAGGGCAGGTTGGTGGCGCCCTCTACGGAGGTTGGATCGATGCCGTTCTTGATCATCGCCGCAGAGGCCGAACCGCCCAAGACCGATTGGCCCACGATGTGGTCATGGAGAGCGACGACATTGCCTTTCTTGTCGAGCCCCGCCTTGACTGCGTGCACATAGGCCGGCCGGTACCGCCCACCCCGCATGTCATTCTCGCGGGTCCACTGCACCTTCACTGGCTTTCCGCGTCCCAGTGCACGCGCTGTGGAAACAGCTTCGATAATGACATCTGCATCCAAGACCGCGCGGCGGCCGAAACTGCCGCCGGTCTTCATCACGTGCAGCCTCACCTTGTCCGGCGTGGTGCCGCCTACCTGAGCGGCAGCCGCCTGATAAAGGTCGGGCATCTGGTGTCCGCCCCAGACGTCGATGGTGCCGTCTTCGTTGATTCGGGCGGCCGCGTTGAGTGGCTCGATCGAAGCATGGACAAGATAGGGGAATTCGTAGTGCCCCTCGATGATTTTCTCAGCACTGGCGAACGCTGCGGGAGTGTTACCGTCGTCGCGCGCGGTGGCCGCGCCCAGATCGTCTGCTGCCTTGTTGTATTCGGCCATGATCTCGGCCGTGCCGCGCCCTTCGGCCTTCTCCTCGTTCCAGGTCACCTCCACGAGGTCGCGGCCCTTGAGCGCCGTCCAGGTGTCCCTGCCAACCACGGCAATGCCTCGCGGCGTCTGGACGACATCGACAATGCCGTCGAGTGCCTTGGCCTTGGTTGCGTCGAAGCTCTCGATCTCGGCGCCGAACTTCGGCGGATGGATCATAACGGCCGTCTGGAGTCCCTCCATCATGAGGTCGATCGTGTAGGTCTGCGCGCCGTTGGTCTTGCCGGCGGAATCGTAGCGCTTGAGGCTGTCCGATCCGATCTGGGCCCACTTGTCGCGCGGCTTTAGCGGCACGTCGTCGGGAACCGGCATTCCCGCTGCGGCTTCAGCCAGGTCACCGTAGCGCGCCTGCATCCCTGAGGCGTGCGACACGACCCCGGAAGCGACTTTGATCTCGCCGGCTGGCACATCCCACCGCTGCGCCGCGGCCGCCACCAGCAAGGCCCGTGCGGCAGCACCCGCCTTGCGGTAGCGTTCCCACGACGAACTCATCGACGTGGAGCCACCAGTTGCCTGTGCGGCCCCGCCCCAGGCGAGATTGCCGTAGAGCGCGGTATTGCCATATCCGCCGACCACGTCCACTTGCGCCCAGTCGCCGTCGAGCTCTTCCATAACCAGGGTGGCGATGCCGAAATAGGAGCCTTGTCCCATCTCGAACTGCGAGGAGTAGATGATGATTCGGTTCTCCTTTGTGATCTCGACATAGGTCTGGAAGGGGTTCGCCTGAACCTTTGCAGTAGTCGTTTGTGCGATGTCGGACGCCGCCAGCACTAGCCGGTAGCCCACGGCGAGGCCAGCGGTGGTGACGCCCGCGCCGACGAGGAACCGGCGGCGCGTGGGCCGCACGGAGTTATGCTTCGAGAGAAACTGCGACATGCCTCAAGTCTCCAGCCGGTTGGCGGTCTCGTGGATGGCCGCGCGGATGCGATGATAGGTGGCGCAGCGGCAGAGATTGCCGCTCATCGCCGAATCAATATCATCGTCCGACGGCTTAGGCGTCTCTGTAAGGAGGGCCACGGCCGACATGATCTGGCCAGACTGGCAATAGCCGCATTGAGGTACGTCGAACTCGGCCCACACGGCCTGGACCGTTTCGCCTATCTTGCCCGACACACCCTCAATGGTGGTGATCGAGGCTCCTTCGATGTCGCCGACTGCGGTCTGGCACGAGCGCGTCGGCATGCCGTTAACGTGAACCGTGCAAGCGCCGCACTGGGCAAGCCCACAACCGAATTTCGTTCCCGTGAGTCCGATGACGTCACGGACCGCCCAGAGCAGCGGCATCTCTGGATCGACGTCGAGTGTTCGCGCCTCGCCATTGAGGGTAAAAGCGACCATTGCTTGCTCTCCTTGTCCTGAGCTGGCTATCTCGTTGAGCCTCCGCCCGCCTGGCAACCGAGCTCTTGTTGCTGAGGCCTAGCGACCACACCCTAGGAACGCGCAGCTCAAGCAACAAGCCGCTAGGTTGGCGAGTTACGAGATCGTGAAGTGGGTCGTGTCGAAAGGCTGGAGGCAACTGAATGTCATTTTTTGGGCGGACAGGCCGCTTTAGGCTGGGTTACACGAGACTGGACATTCGGGTCGTCGCGAACATCGACCGCTGGTCGGCCGCGTCCGGCAGGGCCCTGATTGGCTACACGAAATGAAATGGGACGACTATCGATGGGGGCCTACCTCGACCCGCAACCTCCACGACTGGACCCTCAGGTTTCCGGCTATCGTCCCGGGCGGTGGCCGAGCTCGGCGCCTCGGACGCGATAATAGACGGTGAGGCGTTCGTCGTTGACCAGAAGGCTTGTCGCGCATTCCCAGTCTTCAGCGGGCTCTTGGCCGCGGCGGGAGACGTCAGGACCATGCTTGCCGGCTTCGACCTACTCAAGATCGACGGCGAGGGTCTTCGCGATCGGCCACTCGTCGATCGGCGCAAACCGCTAGTTAACCTGCTGAGACGCCGCCAAACGGCATCGTTCTGAGCGACGAGATCAGCGGCGGCAGCGACATTCTCGCGCAAGTCTCCCAGTTCGGCCTCGACGGCATCGTCTCCAAGCTGCGTGTCAGTCCATATCGATCCGGCCGGCGCCAAGAATGGGTGAGACAAAATGCGTGCTGAGTGATGAGTTCATCGTCATCGGCTGCGAACCCGGCAACAGTTACGGCGGTCGGGAAGCGTGCTCTGGCGAATGTCGAGGACGGAAATCTGGTGTTCGCCGGCGGCATTGGCACCGGCTTCAATGCGCGCACCGGGCCGGAAGTAAAGCGCCAGCTCGATGCCATTCCAATGCATAAACCACCGATTCCTAGTTTGAAGGCGAACGGTGCGGCATGGGCGGAGTGCCCTGCGCAGTCTGTACCTCCGCAGTCGATTGTCGAGTTCGAAGGGGGTGTGATTGGCGTCGAGACCGCTCCAGCCGTGGCTATCTGCACGCCGAGTGCGTTGTTTTCGATCAGTTCTCGAAATGAGCGGGTAAATACATGACACTGCCTTTCACTTGCCGAACGGGGTTTGCTGTTCACCGGCTGGCATCCGATGGCAAGCGTTCCAACGCGGCGGCGATCTGGCGCTTCGCTGCTGGGGGCAGAGGCAGGATGGGACGCGGGGGGTCGGCGCGGCAAATGTCGAGCAATTCAGCGAGTGCATAGACGACGCGAAGGCTCGAGAACTCCTTGAAGAGGCTCCAGATCGGGACCAGCGCGGCATCGATCCGTCGCGCTTCGGCCGCATCGCCCTGTTGCGCGGCTGTGACGATCGTCATGCAGACCTCGGGCAGGATGCCCGCGAGGACGCTGTACCATGTGTCGGCGCCGGCGATCATGGCCTCGGCGGCGTTCCAGTCGCCGCTGTAGCCAATCGAGAACCCTTCCGGCAGTGTGCGCCTCTGGGCGGTCAGGTGGTTCTTGATCGCATCGCTTTTGTCTGTCGGATTCTTGATGGCGACAATCCCAGCCACCTTTGCCAGGCGGCTGACAAGGGGTGGACTGAAATGGAAATGCGTCGTTCCTGGATTGTCGTAGACGACGATCGGCAGGCCAGTTTCGCGCGCCACAGTGGAGAAATGTTCGAACACCTCGTCATCGGTGAGCGGGGTGTAGGAAACCGCCGCAAGCAGCCCCGCGGCAGCTCCAAGGGCCTTGGCGTCCTGCGCGAGCCTCACGGCTTCGTCGGTGCGCAGCGCGCCTATACCCACCACGACCGGCATTCGCCCTGCGGTTTCGTCCAAGGTCTCGGCGAGCGCCCGCCGCCGTTGCTCCCGCGACAGATACATGTATGTGCCGGTGCTGCCGAGAAGACCGATTGAATGGACCTGAGCGGCACCAAGCCGAGAAATCAGCTTGCGCAGACCAACGCTATCGACACGGCCGTCACGATCGGTCGGCGTAATGGGGAACGCGGAAAGACCGCTCAGGAATGCCATGGCAAGGCTCCAGGTTCATGCGTGAGCGCAAGGGTGGCCACACGACAGGTCATCATAAGCCGTCCAGACCCCGCCGCAGGTCTGCGATGAGGTCATCGGCGTCTTCAAGACCCACCGAGAGACGCATGAGGTCCTCGCCCACTCCATCGGCCAGATGCGCATCCTTGCGGATCGGTTGCCGAGCACGGGTGAGGCTTGCTGGATGATAGATAAGGCTGTCGGCATCGCCGAGGCTGACGGCGCGAGTGATCAGGTTGAGCCGGTCCATCATCAGGCGCGCTCCTTCGTATCCAGCGTGGAGGCCAAAGGCCAACATGCCCGATCCGTTGGACATCTGTTTTCGCGCCGTCACCTGATCAGGGTGCGAGTCGAGGAAGGGATAACTCACAAATGCCACTGCCGGGTGCGCTTCAAGCGCCCGAGCCACCGCAAGGGCCGTGGCGCTGTGCCGTTCCATGCGCAGCGTCAGCGTCTTCAGACCGCGCAGGATCAGGAAAGCTGACATGGGCGAGAGCGCTGCGCCGGTGATGTAGCGCAGGCCCGTTTCATGCAGCGTACGGAGCGTTTGCGCGTCGCCGAGAAGCGCCCCGCCAAGGGCATCGCCATGACCATTGATGTACTTGGTCAGCGAATGGAGCACGATGTCCGCCCCGTGCTCAAGCGGTCGCTGGAGCGCGGGCGAGGCGAAGGTGCTGTCCACGGCAACCTTCACACCGCGCGCGTGAGCGCGCTCGGCAATTGCCGCGATGTCGAGGATGCGGCTCAGCGGATTGACCGGCGTCTCGAAGAAAACCAGCCGCGTCCGCTCGGTGATCGCGGCATCGAGATTTTGGGGATCGGACAGATCGACCGCGACGACCTTGATGCCGAAGCGGGGGACCGCCTGTTCGACCATGGCAAGCGTGTTCGCATAAAGCGTCTTGTGGACGATGAGTTCATCGCCTTGGGACAGGAGCGACAGGATCAGCGTGCCGAAGGCCGCCATCCCCGAGGCAACAACCAGCCCCGCCTCGGCTCCTTCCAGATTGGCGAGCCGCTGCTCGAGGATCTCGGTCGTCGGATTGTATTCGCGCGCATAGAGCCGTCCACCAAGAGCGGCGGCGGCCTCGTTTGCTGCCACGCTTTCGAACCCATAGGTTGACGTCAGGAACACTGGCGGCTGGACGGCATTGGAAAAGCCGGCCGGATCGTAGCCATGATGGATCGCCCGGGTGGCAAATCCGGGGCTGGTGCGGTTGAGAGACCCCGTTGGAGCATCGGTTTCGGATTGATATTTGCGGGTCATTCGGCCTCTGAGATCTTTCTTGGGCTCCGAAAACATTGACGGCAAACTGGCCGATGTGAAATATCCAGTTGTCGATGAAAGAGATGGTCCAGTCTTCAAGTGCCGGGTCTGCAGCGCGCTCGCACGCGATGGGTGCACGCCAGATATACGAGGCCCTTCGCGAGCAAATCCTCGGCGGCGTCTACGAAACCGGCAGTCAGTTGCCATCCTCCCGGGCCCTGGCAAATGACCTCGGCGTTTCGCGAACCACGGTGACGGTCGCCTATGAGCAACTGGCTGCGGAAGGTTTCATCGAAGCCCGTCAAGGCGCGCGACCTCGCGTTGCGTCTTCGTTGATCGGCCATGAGACGGGCCGCACTCACGCGAAACGGGTCGGCCCGATCCACCTGTCCGCATATGGCGAGCGGCTGCGCGCGACGTCACCCTGGCCAGATTATCTGCCGACTGGGCTGAAGGTCGAGTTCCGCTATGGGGACCTGGCACCGTCGGATTTCCCATCATTGGTCTGGAAACGCGCGATGAACGAGGCGATGGGGCAGCGCCCGCTGCGTCTTGCCTATGACGATCCTCGCGGCTCGCGCCGGCTCCGCCAGGCGCTTCAGGGATATCTCTGGCGCGCCCGGACCCTGAGCTGCGACCTCGACCAGATCATCATCGTCAGCGGTTCGCAGCAGGGCCTTGATCTGTGCGCGCGCCTGCTTCTCGATCCCGCCGACCGCTTCGTCATCGAGGATCCGTGCTACAGGATGGCGCGTCAGGTCTTTGCCAGTACGGGTGCCTCACCCATCCCGGTCATCGTCGACGAAGACGGGATGAAGACCGAGTTGCTGGCGGGGATCGGGGCACGACTGGCTTATGTCACGCCATCGCATCAGTTTCCGCTGGGTGGCGTCATGCCTATTGCGCGCCGCCACCAACTCTTGGAATGGGCGCGGCACAACAACGCCTATGTGATCGAGGACGACTACGACAGCGAATATCGCTACGACATCAATCCGGTTCCACCGCTGCACAGTCTCGAGGACCACGGGGCTGTCATCTATCTCGGCACGATATCCAAGACGCTCTCGCCAATGCTGCGCATCGGCTACCTCGTCGTCCCACCCGAATTGCAGGAGGTCTTTGCAACCGCCAAACAATTCGCAGACCGGCATTCGCCGGTCGCTGAACAGGAAGCGCTGGCATCTTTGATCGAGAGCGGCGGCTACGAAAGCCATGTGCGCCGTGTGCGCAGGCTGAACGGCGAGCGTCGGGAAACGTTGTTGGATGCCTTGCAGCACAGCTTCGGGGATCGCATCACTGTCCAGGGAGCTGATGCGGGACTGCACGTCGCGGTTTGGTTCAATGACCTGCCACGATCGCGGGAAACGGCCTTGGTCGAATCCGCCCGCGACGCTGGCCTGGGGCTACACCTGATCTCGCCGCTCTACGAACGGCCATCGGACGAAGGCCGCACCGATCGCGTGGGACTTGTCATGGGCTATGCCGCCTTGAGCATTCGGCAGATCGGGAAGGGCGTTGAGGTCCTGCGAGAGGTTGTCAAGCAGGTGCAAGACGCGATGCCGGTGCGGAACAACTGAGACGGGGGGACGTCGAAAGCTGGCGCTGCAAGCGATCCTAAGGCCCACCCGCATTTCGTGGCAAAGCCAACTGGACTGGGAAAACGCCATGCAACTGGTGCTGTTGATCAGGCCAGTTTGGCGGCAGATTTTGGTGCGAGACGAATTTCCGAGAGCGATGCATGATCTGGCAAGGAAAGCTGCTTCACATCCATATCGCTCCCGCTGCCTCCTATGAAATGGAGGAGCTGGCGCAGGCGCAGCTTATTGCCGGCCAAGGCATTGTCGGAGACCGCTACTACCTGGGGACGGGGACCTATTCGGCGCGTCCCGACGTTCGGGAGGTGACACTGATCGAAGCTGAAGTTCTGGACGCCATCGCGAAGGGCGAGCCCAGGATTCCGGGCTTCAAGGCCAAGCTCGCACCCGAAGATCACCGGCGCAATCTGACGACACGAGGCGTTCCGCTTGGCCATCTTGTCGGCAAACGCTTCCGGGTCGGGGAAACGATCCTCAGAGCCGCCCGGATGAATGTGCCGTGCAAGTATATCGAGGAGTTGCTGGGGCTTCCGGGTCTCTACGAGGGGCTTCTGAACCGCTCCGGCCTGAACTGCACAATCCAGGTCGGGGGCGTGATCCGCCCCGGTGATCTGATCTTGCCCATCGACGAGTGAAACGCCATGGCCTCGCCGCGTATTATCATGAAGCTGACCGTGACCGCTGTCCGCAAGGAGCCGGGCGACGTGCTGGTCATCGACCTGAAACACCCACGCAAACCTGTGCTGCCGGCGTTCGAAGCGGGTTCTCACGTTGATGTCCATCTTCCCGAAGGAAAGGTACGTCAGTATTCACTTTGCGGCGATCCGACCGAGCTCAGCTGCTACACCATCGCGGTGAAGCGCGAGAATGACGGCCGTGGCGGCTCGGCGTGGATCCACGAAACCATTGTCGTCGGCTCCACACTGCCTGTCTCCACGCCACGCAACCATTTTGCTCTCAAGCTAGGCGAGGGGCCGACTTTGCTGCTGGCAGGGGGGATCGGGATCACCCCGGTTCTGGCCATGGCGCGCGCGCTCGCCCGGCAGGCCAAGCCCTTCGAGTTGCACTATTTCACCCGCGGCCGGGCGCTCACGCCACTCTTGGAGGTGATCGAGGACGATCTTCCTGGCGATAATGTTCGGTTCCATTTCGACGACGAGCCGGCGACCCGCCAGGAGATCGCCGCGCTGCTGGCGAACCGTTCGGCCGAGGCTCAGGTTTACTATTGCGGGCCGCCCGGATTCATGGCCGCCGTGGGGCGGGCGGCTGAACCCTGGCCCGAGGGCACGGTTCATTTCGAAACTTTCCAGCCTCCCGAGTTTGATGGCGCGCCACCGGAACCATTCGTCATAGAACTCCGTGCGGGCAGGGTGGTTGAGGTTTCGGCTGAGACCACGGCACTGGCCGCCTTGCGTGCGGCCGGTGTGCCGTTGATGGCCTCGTGTGAGAACGGGGTGTGCGGGACCTGCGAATGCGCAATGCTGGCGGGACAGCCGATCCATCGGGATGCCGTCCTGTCCAAGGAGGCACGCGGCCACCGCTTCATCCCCTGCGTGTCGCGCGCGACAGGTGTGTTGAAACTCGATCTTTGACCATTTGGGCGGGGGTCCTGTGAGACCGGCAGCTGATTTGCGGGAAACTGAATGACGAGGAAACTGGAATATCTGAACGAGATCGAGCGCTGCGTCTCCTGGCTCGCAGCCTGGACGATCCACCACGCCAACCACGTCCGCGAGGGCGATGAGATCAAGGTCGGGGGGCATCAGGCCTCGTCCGCGTCGCTGAGCACCATCATGACCGCGCTCTACGGTTCGGTCCTGCGCCCGCAGGATCGGGTGGCGGTCAAACCCCATGCGGCGCCGATCTTCCATGCACTTCAGTATCTGGCGGGCAACCAGACCCACGAAAAGCTCATGAACTTCCGCGGCTACAAGGGCGCGCAGAGCTACCCTTCGCGGACGAAGGATGTCGACGATGTCGACTTCTCGACCGGGTCGGTGGGTCTCGGCGTTGCTCAGACGCTGTTCTCGTCGCTGGTGCAGGACTACGTCTCGGGTCACGGCTGGATGAAGGAGCGTGCCGAGGGCCGAATGGTCAGCCTGATCGGCGACGCCGAGATGGATGAGGGCAACATCTACGAGGCCCTGATCGAAGGCTGGAAGCACGGGCTCAGGAACTGCTGGTGGGTGGTCGACTACAATCGCCAGTCGCTCGACGCCGTGATCCGGGAGGGCCTCTGGCAGCGGTTCGAGCAGATTTTTCGCAACTTCGGCTGGGACGTGATGGTCCTGCGCCACGGCGCTCTGCAAGAGGCTGCCTTTGCCGAGCCGGGGGGCGAGAAGCTGCTCGAGTGGATAGAGCGCTGTCCGAACCAGCTCTATTCGGCGCTGACCTTCCAAGGGGGTGCTGCCTGGCGCAAGCGGCTGCTCGACGAGATCGGAGACCAAGGGCCGGTCACCACTCTGATCGAACGCCGCTCCGACGACGAGTTGCAGGCGTTGATGACGAACCTTGGCGGGCATGACATGCCGAGCCTCCTCGAAGCCTTCGAGGCGGCGTCCAGGCATGACCGTCCCGTCTGCTTCATCTGTTACACCATCAAGGGCTACGGTCTGCCGCTTGCCGGACACAAGGACAACCACGCGGGGCAGATGACGCCCACGCAGATGGAAGACTACCGCCTGCAGATGGGCGTAAAGCGGGGTGAGGAGTGGGACAAATGGGCGGCCGCCACCTTGCCGGAAGCGGAACTTGACGCCTTCTTCGCAAAGGCGCCGTTCTTCAGTGAGGGGCGTAGGAGGCTGTCTGCGCCGTCGGTGCCGGTGCCTGAAACCCTTCCGTCACCGGGGCAGCCCGGCAAGCCGCTCTCGACCCAGATGGGCTTCGGCCAGATCCTGAACGACATCGCACGCGAGCGCAGTCTGCTTGCCGACCGCATTGTCACCACCTCGCCCGATGTGACGGTCTCGACCAATCTCGGTGGCTGGGTCAACCGGCGCGGCCTTTTCGCCCGGGAGACCATGGCGGACACCTTCAAGGCCGAACGCATTCCGTCGACCTTTACCTGGGAATTTGGGCCGAAGGGGCAGCACCTTGAGCTCGGGATCGCCGAGTCGAACCTGATGATCATGCTCGGGGCGCTCGGTCTCTCGCACTCGATCAATGGCGTGCGCCTGCTGCCGATCGGGACAGTCTATGATCCCTTCATCTACCGATCGGCCGACCAGCTAAACTACGCCTGCTATCAGGATGCGCGCTTCATGCTGGTCGCAACGCCCTCGGGCGTGACGCTGGCGCCCGAGGGCGGGGCACACCAGTCGATCGGCACCCCATTGATCGGCATGGCGCAGGATGGGCTTTGCGCCTTCGAACCGGCCTTCGTCGACGAACTGTCCGTGATCATGCGCTTTGCCTTCGATTACATGCAACGTAATGGCGAGGGGGATCCGGATGAGACGACGTGGCTGCGTGATCAGACCGGAGGATCGGTCTATCTTCGCCTGTCAACCCGGCCGCTCGAGCAGCCGCTGCGCGACATGAACCCGGCGCTCGCGCGGGACATCGTCAATGGCGCCTATTGGCTGCGTCCGCCCGGGCCGAACGCGAGTGTCGTCATTGCTTATCAAGGCGTTGTCGCGCCGGAGGCGATTGCCGCGACGGGTCTTCTGGCGGAGGACCGGCGCGATGTCGGGCTGCTCGCGATCACCTCCGCGGACCGGCTTAATGCGGGCTGGCAGGCGGCGGAACGTGCCCGGCAGCGTGGCGCGATTGGCGCCCTGAGTCATATCGAGCGGCTGCTCGCGCCGCTATCGCGTGACTGCGGCATCGTCACCGTGATCGACGGCCACCCGGCGACGCTCGCATGGCTCGGTGGGGTTAACGGGCATCGCGTGAAGGCGCTCGGGGTCGAGCAGTTCGGCCAGACGGGGACTATTGCGGACCTCTACCGTCACCACGGCCTGGACACCAACGCCATCGTACATGCGGCACAGGCGGTGAGTGCGGGACCGGCTGTTCGCTACCGGAAGGCGCTGCCTTGACCATGAGCTACTGGGCGGTCCGTGGCCGGTACGGATCGGCTGTTTCCACGGGCGTTCCGGTTCGCTTCAAAGCGGACAGGGCCAGGGACACTGTGGACGTTCTGATCGCGCTAGAGTAGCTCGTGCGACCCCCAGGGTCACCTGGAATACGCAGGGAGGCGGCTTTTTATTTAGCCTTGCCTCCAATTACGAATTCGATCCAATCCAGTCCGGAGCAAAAGCTCCGCGTCCTCCCGATTTTCGGCTTCGACGTAGCACCGCATTTCCGGGGCATTTCCGGACGGACGCAAATGCAAGACACGCTTATCCGCGAGAGTGATACGAAGTCCGTCAACATCGCTAACCTTGCTTACCACTCCAATCGACCCGACGAAGGCGGCGATGTTAGTTTCCGCCGTACGAAGGTATGTCATGAGGCGAGTGCTGCTTTCGACGGAAAAATTTTCCAAGCGATCCGCCGCCGCCGCCGGCAATTGAAAGGAACTGCCAATTTCCGACAGTGGCTGCCCACTTGTTTTAATAAGGGAAAGTGCCGCAAGGATGGGGAGAAAACTGTCGCGTGTAGGTAGCGCTGGCAGTTTAGTTCCGTTCGGGTCAAAGTCCGTGCCGGTCAACAAACCACCGTTTGCTTCGAAACCAACCACGCGCTTGTGACCCGACGCAACCAAATCGAGCATGGCAGCAATAACAAATGGCGATCCAACCTTGGTACGCACGACTTTAAAAGAACCTGCGGTCTCGATACCAGAGTTTGATGTGACCGGCGTGACGACTGCCTTCGCTTGCAGGAAGTTCGCCGTAATCAGGCCTAACAAATCACCGCGAAGGGGGTCTCCGTGGTCGTCAGCTACCAGTGGGCGGTCACCATCGCCATCTGCCGAGACGACCGCATCAAGCCGATGCTCTTTGGCCCAGAGCTTGAACTGTTGAGCAGTCTCGTCAGAGACCGCTTCAGTGTCGACAGGAATGAAACCTTCCGAACGTCCCAGGGTTACGACCGTCGCACAGTGATATGAGAGAATGTCAACCAAGAGATCGCGCGCGACTGTGCTGTGCTGATATACGCCCACCGTTAAGCCCTTTAGAGCATTAATCTCCATAAGCTTTCGATTGCGCGCCATGAAAAAGGCCTTGCATTCGGCCTCCCGGTGCTGCCGACGTGCAACAGCACCTTCAAGGACGTATCCGCGCTTCTCCAACTGCAAGGCGATGCGCGTTATCTCCCGCTCATCACCCTTGTCGATCTCACCGTCGGGTCGATAGAATTTTATTCCATTACGGTCGGCCGGAATGTGCGAGCCTGTGATCATCAAACAACCACTCTTACGCGCCTGAGCATACAGTGCCAGGGCAGGGGTGGGGACTGCGCCGCAATCGACTACGATGAAGCCGAGCGCGGACAGTGCCGCCGCACAGACGGCGGCGATGGCCGGACTCGAGGCGCGAAAGTCGCGCCCTATGAGTATCTCGTCGCCAATTCTGGCCAGGCCGGATTCCAGCAGGAATGTCGCGAATGCCGTTGCATATAGGGCAGAGGCGGCTCCTGCCAATTCTGTCGCTAGGCCCCGTAATCCACTTGTTCCGAATTTCATACCAAATCCGACGTTGCTAACCGGGTTTTGAAGGTAACATGCTCAAACCTTGGCTCGTCCGGAATGCCCATCGACAGATCCCTCGGACGAGAACAAGAAGTACATTCGGTTACCGTAGACGCGTTCGGTTCTCGACGGTTACCCTTGTGAGGATTGACGCAGTCGGCGTCGGCGTGGGCAGCGCACCGTGACCTTCACGGCGACGAGGTTGGAGCGGATGGGGTCCGGGTCCGGCAGGGCTCCTCGCGGCTGGCTCACATGAGCGCTATCGCCATCGAGTGATTGTCTCAGTCTACATTAGCTCTGGGTCCCGAAAGCGCGTACAGGCCTGAGACGCAGCAAATCCTCTTATCTATCGCCGTTCGGTGTAGCTCCCGTTCAGAAATGCATGATAGACACTCTCGATGCCTTCCATGAGAGTGATCTTTGCTGCCCATCCCAAAGTGCGCAGCTTGTCGACGCTCATCAGCTTTCGCGGTGTACCGTCAGGTCTAGAGTGATCATGCGCGATCTCCCCAGTAAATCCGACTACACGGCAGATCATTCTAGTCAGCTCTAGGATCGTGATGTCCTGTCCGCAGCCGAGATTGACGTGATCATGGTCAGAGTAGTTCTTCAGAAGGAAGACTAATGCGTCGGCGCAGTCGTCGACGTGCATGAATTCCCGACGTGGTGTGCCTGTGCCCCAGATGGTGATTTGCTTATCACTTATGAGCTTAGCTTCATGCGCTTTCCGGATCAGCGCTGGGATGACGTGGCTTGACTGCAAGTCATAATTGTCGCCTGGCCCGTAGAGATTCGTCGGCATAGCGGAGATGTAGTCGCGGCCATATTGCTGGCGATAGGCTTGAGCCATTTTGATGCCGGTGATCTTGGCGACGGCGTAGCATTCGTTGGTGCGCTCTAGTGGCCCGGTCAAAAGCGCGCTTTCAGGAATGGGCTGTGGTGCCATCTTCGGATAGATGCAAGACGAGCCGAGGAAGAGGACGCGGTCGACATTGTTTTCGTGGGCTGCCGCGAAGATATTGGCCTCGATCATCAGATTGTCGTAAAGAAAGTCGACCGGATAGGTGGCGTTCGCGAGAATACCACCTACCTTTGCCGCCGCCATAATGATAGCGTCCGGTTTCATCACTGCCACGAAGTTTTCAACCTCGGTCTGTCGCTTGAGATCTAGCTCTCCCCGAGGGGCGGCCACAACTTTGCAGTCTTCAGACGCGAGTCGGCGTACAACAGCGCTGCCCACCATACCTTTGTGGCCAGCGACCCACACGGTTTTTCCGTTCAGATCATACATTACGCTTCCTTCATGACTACAGATGTCTGCATGACCTTCAGGTCTTCGCGGACCATTTCCGCAGCAAGCTCGCGCACGGATGTCTCATGCACCCAGCCGAGCTTCTCCTTCGCCTTGGTAGCGTCACCCAGGAGAAGATCGACTTCCGTGGGGCGGAAGTAGCGTGGGTCCACTTGGACTAGGCATCTGCCGCTCGCTACATCATAGCCCTTTTCGCCGACACCCTTGCCACGCCATTCGATCTCGACGCCGATATCTTCGAAAGCCCACTCGACGAATTGGCGGACAGGAGTCGTTTTGCCCGTAGCCAGCACGTAATCATCCGGTTGATCCTGCTGTATCATCATCCACATACCTCGCACGTACTCACGCGCATGGCCCCAATCGCGTTGAGCATCGAGATTGCCGAGATAAAGCTTGTCCTGCTTGCCCAGGTAGATAGCAGCGGCAGCGCGGGTGATCTTGCGCGTCACAAAAGTTTCGCCACGAAGGGGGCTTTCGTGATTAAAAAGAATGCCGTTGGAAGCGTGCATACCATAGCCCTCGCGATAATTGACGACCATCCAGTAGGCGTAGAGCTTGGCGGCGGCGTAAGGGCTGCGCGGATAAAAGGGCGTCGTTTCGTTCTGCGGTACGGACTGCACGAGGCCGTATAGCTCTGAAGTCGAGGCTTGATAGAAGCGGGTCTTGTCCGTCAGACCGAGGAGGCGAATCGCCTCAAGAAGTCGCAATGTACCGATACCGTCCGCGTTTGCTGTGTACTCAGGTGTTTCGAACGACACCTGCACATGGCTCTGAGCAGCCAAGTTGTAAATTTCGTCTGGCTGAGATTCCTGAACCACGCGGATGAGGTTAGTCGAATCAGTGAGGTCACCGTAATGCAAGATCAGGCGCGGATCGGATTCGTGCGGGTCTTGGTAGAGGTCTTCGATACGACCCGTGTTGAAGGAAGAGGAACGTCGCTTAATCCCATGAACGATGTAGCCTTTTTTGAGAAGAAGACGGGCGAGATAGGCACCATCCTGTCCAGTTATGCCCGTAATAAGAGCAACTTTCCTGCTATCGCCCATTCTATTCCTGCTCTATTAAAGTTTAAAGTTTCGGCTCCGGCTCGCCACGCCGACACAATGTGCGGCCCGCCCCTGCCCTATGGAGCACTTCGACAGATGCGGCGCGAAGCTCGTCATTGACAGTCCGCCAGCCGAGCACACCTCTTGCTTGGAGTCACAGCAAAATAGAATTGCGCCGCTAACCTGTCGGATTCGTACATGCGGTCTGAGTGCCGCTCAGCTCACGTCGTGAGCGACATGTACTCCCAGCATCTTGCAGCTGATTTGCTCATCCATCAGCGAGTGAGGACGCCTTTCTTTCTTGCTTCAGCGTCTTCTAATGGGAATTGTTTGGATCAGTGAAATCGATTGTTTGGATAAAGTGCATCCACAGAATGGATGGTCTGACCGAGCAGCGGGGGCGCATCGCCGGCCCGGAGTCGTAGGCGCGAGCTTCCGTTCGGGGCGAGGACAAAGTTCGTGGCCGCGAGCCCTCACCAAAGCATCCGGCACAGGTCGTGCAGAACTTTGGGAGCAGACTGCAGATTCTGTCGATCAGCTGGTTCCAGGCGCGTCGAGCTGTCGACCTCATCTCGCCCGGTACCGGTTGCTGTATGCAGCCTTGCGTATGGCGTCGACGGAATGATTTGCTTCGGCAGGCAGTGTCGCAGCGTTTCCCGGCTGTTTCGGATCTATTGGCATTGGCCGGGCCCGCGTCAGCCGAGCCCCTTCATCATGGCATCCAACACATGGATGGCCGGCATCCACTCAATAGATTTTACATATGCCGCGGAGGCCCATTAGAGAAGGCTGAACCGGAAGCGAGGGCATCGGCTTCAAGCTGTGCGAGAGGGATTAGTGGGCAGTGCTGAGGGAGCTCTTCTGCCCTACGCCCGGCCTCTGCCAAGCGCCCGGCGTCAGGGTTTACTAGTGTCGACTAAGGATTCCAAGCCGGATGCAACATCCTCTCTGAAACGAGATTTCCGAAAATGCATGTTAGTGGATTGGAAAAGCGCCGGTTCGTCGTCTCTCGGAGGCGTACGGGGTTCGGTGATTGTCTGTGGTCGTTGGCGGCCGCTTGGCGCTACGCGCAGCGGTCGGGACGAACTCTAGCCATCGACTGGCGGGGGGCCTGCTACCTCGACCAACCCTTCACAAATGCGTTTCCGGTGTTCTTCCAGCCGATCAATGACATCGCTGGCGTGCCGGCTATTTCCGACGACCGGATCAACGACGTTTCCTTCCCTGGTCCATTCTTCCCGGAGTGGTGGAACAGGCCGGCGATCGAGTGCCTTTACCGGCCAGATGAGCAGATTTTCCAAGAGCGCGATGAGTTGGGCGAGCTCTTTCAGGCCGAACACGATGTCGAAGCGAACACAGTAGTGTGTGACGCTTGTCTGATGTGGCGGTGCGATGAGGATGCAGAGCGGCAGGTGTTCCAGAGTGTCAAGCCTCGGCCAGAAATTCAAGCCCGGATAGATGACATTTATCAGGAATGTTTTGAGGGGCACAGCATCATCGGGATTCATGTTCGGCACGGTAACGGTGAAGACATCATGGAGCATGCGCCCTACTGGGCCGATCCGGAGCTCGCCGTTCGGCAAGTGTGCGCTGCAATTGCCAAGGCTAAGGCGTTACCGCACCCCAGGCCTGTGCGGCTGTTCTTATGCACGGACAGCGCGCGGATACTGGATCTTCTGTCGGCCAGGTTTCCCGATCTGCTCACTGTCCCGAAGCACTTCGGATCCAATCAAGGTGGCCCCTTACACACTGCAGCACTCGGGATTGACGGCGGTATTTCCGCCCTCGTTGAGATGTATCTTCTCGGGCGCTGCGATACCGTAATTCGGTTTCCCCCGACGAGCGCCTTTACACGATATGCACGCCTTTTCGCACCACGGGTAATTGAATTCGATCTGAAGGAGCCAAGTCGTTTGACTTTGATAGAAGACAGCCAAGTCTCTGATCTCAGTTAAGACCCGCCACCTGCGCAATTCGGCAGACGCAACCAACAGGCATAGTTGAATGCGCATTTCTCACCGACGCCAGTGGAGGCGTCGTACATTACCGATAGCGTCGTCATCTGACGCCGCCCGAAACGCGCCAGAACTTCGCTGTTACGCGGGGGCCGCAGACAAGCCAGAGCGACGGCGATCGTGACGCTGACGCTCGAAAGAACGCGGGCGATCACTCCAGAGACGAAATTGAGGTTGGTTATGAAAGTGATTCCCGTGATCATCAGCGGCGGAGCCGGATCGCGGCTATGGCCCGCCTCAAGGCAATCGCACCCCAAACCTTTCCTCAAAGTAGCGGATGGATATTCTCTCATTCAGCACACTGTGCTGCGCGCCGCTTCGATAGAAGGTGTCGTGGAACTCGTCGCTGTGACATCTGGGGAACACCTCTTCCTGACCAAGGACGAATTTGACGAACTGGATTCCGTGGTCCTGCCACGCACCTTTCTACTCGAGCCCGAAGCTCGGGATACGGCCGCCGCCGTGGCGGCAGCCGCGATCCATGCGAGGGCCACGCAAGGCCCTGACGCGATTCTGTGCGTCTTCCCGGCCGATCACCTGATTGGCAACTTGCCTGCGTTTCTAGACGTCATGGGCGTGGCCATGGAACATGCGAAGCTCGGGCGGATCGCCACATTGGGCATCACTCCAACCAGACCGGACACAGCATTCGGCTACATCGAAGCAGATGGTGAGAACGTCGTCCGTTTCGTTGAAAAACCGGATCTGAATACTGCCAAAGCCTATGTCGCGTCCAAATGCTTCTTCTGGAACGCCGGCATCTTCTGCTTCAGTGCGCAAACCATGCTCGACGAGATGGCTTTGCATTGTCCCGAGGTGCTCCAGGCCGTCGCCGACAGCTACGAGAACGGCCGCGCCAGTCAATGCCAAGGCTTTGCCAAAATCGAACTCGCGCCTGAGCATTTCGGTTCCGCGCCGCGAATCTCGCTCGACCACGCTGTCATGGAGAAGACTAACAGACTTGCCGTGATTCCCTGCGACATGGATTGGAACGACATCGGATCTTGGAACGCAATGGCCGATTTGATCGCCCCCGACGAAAGCGGGAACAGGATACGCGGCGATGTGCACATGGTCGACACGACCGGCACCTATGTGAGCTCCGACAAGCGCGTCATCGGCACGGTAGGTGTAAGCGATCTGGTGATCGTGGATTCCCCGGACGCTTTGCTTGTCACATCCCGCGACCGCGTTCAGGACGTTAAGAAGCTCTTCGAGGGCCTCAAGGCTTCGGGACATGAAGCTCATCTGGTCCATAGCACGGTACACCGGCCGTGGGGTACGTATACGGTTCTGGAGGAAGGCGAGCGCTTCAAGATCAAACGCATCGAGGTGAAGCCCGGTCGCCAGTTGAGCCTGCAGATGCACTATCATCGTTCGGAGCACTGGGTCGTGGTCAGCGGCTCCGCCAAAATCGTCAATGGCGAGCAGGAGTTGTTCCTGGGGACAAACGAATCTACCTACATCCCCTGCGGCCATAAGCATCGACTCGAGAACCCAGGCAGAATTGACCTGGTGATCATTGAAGTGCAGAGCGGCGATTATCTCGCCGAGGATGATATCGTTCGCTTCGACGACGAATATGGTCGAACGTAGATAACAGTACAAAAAACGTTAACGGCGAGCCGTCCCTCAAGGATCTCTGTCGTGGGTTCTGGGCCTGACATTGGCAAGCAGCGGGCCGAGCGTGTCATAATCCGCCCCGCACTCTCATCAGGCACTCGATCGTGGTCGAAAACATCGGTGAGCGCCTGACAGCGCGCCGTCCGCGGTAACGAAGACTTCAGATCTTTCTTAGGCGGACCCGTTGCTCAGCTGTTCAACGGCACAGCCGTATTTCAGCCTGTAGGCGGCAATGAAATCCTCATCGCTGCAGATGCAGCGGCCACTGGAATCTTTGGCTTTCGGATCATGGAGGTGAGAACCAAGGCGGCGCAGTAGATTCACGCGAGTGCTGGTCGTCGGACTCATCGGAAAACCCGCACTATGCTTGACCAGGTCTGCGGCAAGCATGATCCCGGCAAGCGCTGATTGAAAGGCCATCGGAACCACGGTTCGAACGAGACGACTTCCATCGCTAAGCTGGAACACCAGACCGCCGCAGATAACCTGCTGATAAAAGGAACGGAGGGGCTGGCCAACAAACGCGGCGAGCGGCTCAAACGGCACAGCCATCGCCGTAGCCACCCGAGCTACGAACTCATTGGGGACTCCGGTATTGGTCTGCAGGAGCGTTTTTACCTCCTCGTGTGCTTCCGGCATTCCGAGTTCCTCCGCGACCAGTTGGTGTTCGTCCTTGGATTTCCCGGTCGGCATGTACATGCAGCAAAGGCAAGCCTGGCCGTCATCGAAACCATGCCGCGAGATGCCTAGATCTTGCTCCTGAGTCCAGGCGTTCGCGATCCATCGGGGCAGAGCACCTTGGACAGCTAGACGGTCGGCGGCGGTGTCAAGCGCCACACCCACTCGGTCGAATACCCAGTCGCCCCGGCGCGCAACATATTCTGCCCACTTCATAGGGTGCGCCTCGACTTCAAGGGCGGTGGACCGAAGGGCGTTGGTTGCGAGGGCCGCCTTAGAGAGGCCGACCTCCGCCTGACCCGCCAACACGTAGCGCTGCAGGTTTGAGAGTTCGATAGCTTCGTGATCAACTACATGCAGGCGCCCCGACAGACCGGATTGCCTCGCCAGCGCCCATAGCGAGCCATGGCCTATCGCGCCGAGCCCAACGAGGTGCGTTTCGCCAAGGTCGACAGGGAAGTTTAAGGGGCTGGAATCGCCGGCGTTGCTCTTGTTGTAGGTGCATAAAGAGAGGCCGATGTTCTCGTCCAGCTCGGCGCCGGTCAGCTGGGAAGCAAAGATGGTTCGAAAGACGTTGGCCGCGGCGAAGCAGCTTGCGGCGCCAGCTCCATAGGGCAGCAAGCTCGAGCCAGAGCCCACCGGGTCCGTACGCGACAGCTTTGCCGCCCAACCCTGCGATCCCATGAAAAACGTTGGGCACCGAAGTGATGGGTGCACCGCGCCTGCAGCTACACAGACCGTCGCAAACTTGCCGGAACGCCGGATGCTGATTTTTGGATTGATCGACTTTGCCAAGCGCTCGAGCGCTTGGGCTTGAGAGCTCGCGGCCATATCCAGGGGGAGTATGGCCAGAACCGGATACAGTCTGGCAAGCAACCTGACCGTAAGGTCAAGCGTCGCCTGGCCCTCGGCACACGAAGCGGCTTGGCTGTCGAAGGCCACAGCCACGACCTGCTTTTCGAGGGCTGCTTTGAAGTCGCATAGATGAAAGTCGGCCAGCACCTGAGAAGCTGCCGTGGCGGCGCGGTCGATGAAGTTAGCGAGTGCCATCGTTCAACCCGTTATCGTGATCATCCGCCTGAGTGCCGCGGATGGGACCTCATTCCAGTTCGCCTTCGCGTCAAGTCGATAGGCGGCGACCCGAGCAAGATCGAAAGGCTCGCGGGCGAAATTGGGCACCACCAGCGACAGACACCCAACCGTGGTAGCGACCGCGTAGGCGTCGTCGGTCGTCGAATGGTAGGCTCGGCCCGGATGGCTATGGATCTGGGCGAAGAGTTTAAGGCTGCTCTTGTAGAGCCAGACATTGAGCCGGTGTAGTTCTTCGGCCGGAACTATCACGCAAACGCCGTCGCCCGTCCGAATGTGACGCTGTGCCGGGATAACGGTCTCTGTTACGCCAAAGTGTTGGTCTTGCTGAACGCCGACCCAGAGCGCCATCCCCTCATGGCCCTGTCGCCCAACTGAGCGCAGGTGCGCCTGGACACTTGAAAGACAGTCTCGGGGAAGAGCGACTGTCCCGACATCCTTGAGCTCGGTCATTCTGGAATGGCGGGTAGGGGGGCTATCATGGCTCCCACTGAGATTTGGAACTGATACTGAAGCTGCTCCACGGGACCGGTCCCGTACTTGATGATCTTGTCCAGGATGAAGGCCAAACAGCCTTCGCCAGAACCCCGGTGGAGAAGCCATGAATCACCTGAATGGGCTGGATTGTCGTGGTATTCCCGGACGCCTGCCATGCACAGGAATGGCGTGTGTTCCGCACTGTTGGCCTGGATGAAGTCCGACAGCGACAGAGCGTTCTGCTGCATGAGGACCAAAATCATATCCGGTGGGGTTCCGGGTAGATGCGGTCGTCTCAGCATCCTAAGCAGCAAATCTTTCCGGGCAATCGGCCGGCGTATAAAGGGGTCGACGAAGACCACCGACGGAGGTCGGAGGTCGTAATTGGAGAAGTCGATCTCGACAGCTGCACCGATGATCTGTGGCTTTATCTTCGGCGGTGCGAAGATGAAGAAGGCCGTCGGGAAGCTCGCCTCGATCAGGAAACAACCCTGAGCCCGGTAAATACCTGCTTGTGTTTGGAACCAGCCGATCTGCCGATCGAACTTCGCTCGGGACACCCCAGGGTCCACAGTTTGGAGTTCAGGCACCTGCGACACCCGCCTTCAGGCTGAGGAACAGGGTCACAGGGGTCGCGAAACCGAAATCGCCAACTTCTTTGTCGACGTCGAGCAAGGTGCCGGCCTCATCCTTGAATTCCCAATTCTCGGCCGGTTGGGCGACGTTCTGCGTATTCTCAAGTGCTTTGGTGCGAACGACGTGAAGCGGCTGGTTGGGATTGGCTTCGACCTGGGTGGGCTGCCCGTTCACCACCACCGTGATCTCGATCTTCCCGGGGCCGCCGCCGTGATTTTCGCCCTTGCCCGAATCCTTCGACATTGCCCTACTCCTGTGGCTTACCAACGGCCCCCAAGGCGCCAGTGCAGACCTGCTGGTGAGCGGGCTGGCGGTCTTCAATCGTCCACTCGGCACCACGAACCGCGAGTACGCGAAAGACAGGGACAAGCTACCGAATCGGTGCTGTCTTCTTTTATGCGGGACTTGAGCGGCAAGTAAACGGCCGAAACTGCTCTTCACAACTATAATCGATTAGAGCATTGATAAAATATTGGCGCCGTACCTAATTCCGCAACCACCGGCTTGGCAGGACCAGCTTCTCGTTTGCGACGACCCGTGCGCTCGAAAAGGCAAGTTTCAAGTCTTCTCGCGTACTTGCGAAATCGATGCTCCCGATGGGCAGCACGCAGTGCACGAGCGCGTATCACCCGGACGAACGCGCGGCCGCGCGGGACGCAGCATGACGTACCGGATTTCTATGTTCGCAAGGCCCGGCTGGCGATTGAGGTGGCCTGGGCCGATGGTTCGCGTGCCCGAATCCTGGCCGAACCGGGCTAGCTGCGCTACCCATTCGGCTACACGTTGGCGGGACCCGAAACGCATGCGCCAACACAGCAAGCCACAAAGCTGAAGCCTTTGTTCGCGGGCCAGTGAGCGCTTTAGCGTCGCGGGAAGGTGGCGGGAACGACTGGGATCGGCGCTTTGCTGCCTGGCAGCAATGGGCCGGAAGCGAACTGACAGTTTTCGGGCGCGGGTGTCACCGAATCGGACATCAAACACCTGACCGGCCAGCCCGTGCCGCTCGGTATCGGACGCAAAGGGTGCGGAATAATGCGCAGCGAAGCCGCTGCGCGCCGCCAGTCATGGGCGTGGTCGATCCGCCCTCGATCCATTCGGCAAGCACGTTGACCTCATCGATCGCCTTTTCCAGGCCGGCCGAACTGATCTTGATCGTCGGCATCAACAACGATGCGAGCGAACCTTCTTCAGAGTGAGCGCCGACAGCTCTATGTCGCTGACGAAGAATGGTCGTGGATGCTTATCGAGCGTCGCCTTGTCATGGGTCACCAGGAATGACGTCAGATCCTCGCCATGCTAGCCGCGATTTGCGAGGTAGAGCGATCTGCTCGATCAGCGCGCGATCGGCGGGACAATCGCTCCAATCGGTATCGAGAATCTCGCCCAACGCCTCGAAATAGGCCGGCACGAAACCGCCACGGAACGCAGCCTTCTTGTTCTGGAACGAAAAGCCAATCACGCGGTTCGCTAGCGTGTTGAAATAGAGCTTCAGCGCGTCCGACAGCATCGAGATGCAGGCGAGGCCGAGCACCTCCAGCACTGTGTCGGCATCCATCCATTCCTCAAGGAAGGCGGGCTCGCCGTCCTCGCTATAGGGCGGATTGTCGAACGGTGGGAGCTGGTTCTCGATGCGATGTTGCACATCGACGAAGGCCTTTGCGCTCTCCGAATAGAAGAGGCGGACGAACGCCGTGCGGCTTTTCAGGAAATAGCGCGCGTCCATCCGAGCCTTCCGATCTACCGTTAGAGCTTTGATGGCTGGTCGACGCCGAATAGGCGCCAGAATCCTTCGGTGAGGGGCTGCAGCGCGCCTTCCGCCATCGCGTCGTCAACGACCTCACTAAGATAGGCCGGATCCTGCCAGGCGGGCCCGACAGAATAGCCGTCGCCGAGGATCAAACGGTAGTCCTTGATCCCCGTCATCGTCGCCATAACAATCCACGGTCCTTCGATCCCATGAGGCCGCAGTCTCGCGATCAAGCTCACCACTGCGCCATCAGGTGATCAACGACATACTTTGGCCAGATGATCTTCTTCCCATCAACCTCGCGGCCAATCGCCCAGGCAAGGTCGACATAGCCGATCCGGTGATTGACCGACCAGGCGCACGCCCTGCTCCTGATCGACATCGACAAGGACGATCAGTCCGTCTAGCCCAACCATGTAGTGGATGCCGCCCATGGCCGCATATTTTGGCTGCGGCACGTATGTGTTTGAGCAGCTTTTTGCTCGTCGCCTCTCTCGAACTTAGCAACGGTTCAATTTTCACCCCAACGTACTTCCCGCGTGAGTCGCGTGCGCCACTAGCAAGACCGCTTTTTAAATAGGTCGTCAAAAATGCGATCGGCACCCCATGCCTGGGCGGATGTGAAGGCAAGCAAGCGTTCATCCTCAGGGTTAAACGGTTGCTCTCCTGGCTTATAGCCGAGATCGTGCTCTGCTTCGGACCATGCGTGCTGAAAAAGGGTCTTGATCTGCAACTCAAAGACATCCGGGACGAGTGCCTTGTCCTCAGCAGCGCCATACAGGTCGCTCGGCATTAGGAGGATGTGGTGCCTACCAAAGTATCCAAACTCCCATTGGTGCTGAGGAACGACGTGTTTCGATTCGATTGGTCGAAACTCCCGAAGGATGACCTCTTCGATCACCGGAACGTCGCTCGAATAGAAGGCAATTATCCTCGCGCCGATCTGATCTTGAATCTGGTTGAGCGGATCATCGTATTTCAGCTTATCACCGTCCGCCTTCTCCGCCTTGCTCATGAAGCGATCGATTGACTTTGGACGTGCGGTCACGCGGTCAACGCGAGGGGTGCCCGCAAAGATTTCGGTCAGATTGCCGATCAACGCTGTCGCTACCGGTGTCAGCGCTTTGGTGTACCGGTTCGTATAGTCGGTTCGAAGGTCCGTCATTTTGACCTCGCTATCTTCTCGGTCACGACAGAACCTACAGTGGAGTACTTGTATTCTCCGTCAACTTCAGCGTGGACCGGCTCCTTCGTGAAGACCTCATCAAAGTCGGCCGACGGCGCGGTAAGCACCGCTCCGGAGCTCAGCTCCACGGTGCGGTACGGCACCTGCTCAGTGAAGACAGGAGCGTCGAAAACGAAATTCTCAGCCTGGATTGCCGGATCCTTTATCTCGGCGAGGATTGCGTTGCGGGTGGGCTCAGAGAAGTGGAAGTGGTCAAGAAAGCCGTTCACGCTCGTGGTCTGTCCCTGCATACCTGGGCCGAGAGTGACCGCCGACGCGATCTCACTTTTGACGGTTACGTCCTTGGCTTTGCTGACCGCTGCTTTGAGCGCGAGCGCAAGCCGGCGCGTTCCGCGGGTAGGGGTCGTGCGAAGGGCGGAATCGAGGAAATCGTTGATCCAGTATTGAGAGACCTCACGCTCTCGACTCTCGATCTGTTTGTCGATGGCGCGGCCCGTCCAAAAGCCATTGGTCAGCGACGTATGCTGGTAGACGACCGCTTTGTATGAGTAAGCGTTTCTCATAAAGACGCGCTCAAGAAAGGCGAGTGTCAGGGTTGCCGCTTCTGTCTCCGCCAACACTGCACTGTGAGCTGGGAAGCGCGACACCACGATCTTACGGTTTTGGCCGTCCTGACCCGCTACGAGAAACAGCAGTCCCAGGCCTGACCGTTTGGTGGTGTGCTGCGCCAGCCGCTCGGCCAATAGACGGCCGGTGTCGATCGTCCCGTTGGTGAGGTGATTGATCAGAAGCGCTCGGCATGGGTTCCTCTGGGTGCCGTCTGCTCCCAGGCTGAACGCAATGTCGATTGTATACTCGTTGTCTGAGCGCAGATATACCTCTTCCAACAGGTCGAAGAGCTTACCCTGTAGTGGAACAACAGAGCCATTGATAGCGTCGATCTCGTCGGCACCTTTGCCAGGATAGACAAGGTATGTATAAATGCTTTGAATGGGCACGCTATTCCCCCCCTGAAGTAAGTGCAGAAAATCGAAAAATTGCCCCTTTGCTGCGGCTTGCTCGGCCACGTAGAAGCTTCTAGCACGAAATGTATCTCAAGCATTCGCTTGAAGATTGTCAAACGGCAGGCGCTAGAATGCGCTGCAGAAAGGAAACTGACCTCCCCATGATGCGATCTCCGTCAACGGGAATCTCTCATCGGGCCATTCTCAGCCTTCGCTATACGGGACAGAAGGCCGGCTATCGCTGATGAGCGATAACGACATCTGCCGGTTCGCTACCGGCCCAAACGCTGCGGGCGGCAATGCGCCTCAATGTCGGTCGCAGAGTTCAGTTTTGCGGTTGCCCAAAGCAGACAATCCCGCGATCGCTAGGGTCGCGGCTGCGCCAGAAGCGAAACACTGGCGAACTATGCACCCGAGCGGCGCCTATTCCCTTCCCAGCGCTTATTGTTTGGCAGGACTGCGGACCGAGCGGACCGGGTGCCTGAGGTAGATAGGCGTCATATTCGGAATGCCGACGGCGATTAAGGCAGGGAGTAATCGCGGGCCTTTTCTATGCAATCGGCGAAGAGCCCTGGTTGCCGTTCAGCCAGGTCGAAATATCCCTCCAGCAGTTGCCCAGGAGTCGTCCTCAGAGACTCGGACGCAACGGCGACTCTCTCCAGCAGGGGAACGAGGGGCGACCCCGTTAAGGATTTGATTGTTCGGCCATCAAGCGCCAACCGAACATGGGTGGGAACTAAAGCGAAAAGGATCAGCGTGTGAACCTGTCGGACAAACACGGCATTGGCGAACGCTTCCAAAGCATCGGACCTGTCGAATTCCCGCAGTGAGTGGTGGTTGGGATGCAAACTGGTCCAACGGTGCCACCAGCGGCTTTCCCGCGGAAATCCTGCAGTGGCGAATGTCCCCAGCGGGTTAGCCTCGGTCTTGCGTCGTGATGGATAGGCCACCGCTTCTGGAGCGCGTGTGCGCCTGGCCCCAACCATTTTCGCGCGAATAAAAAGCCGCGACGTTTCCGCGTGTATCTCGTCGCCTCTAGCATCAAACTCTCGGCGGTGTCCTCCCCATTTCAAATACTCGGACAGGCGATATCCGGCGACTTTGTCGTCGATGATAACTTCGTCGGCTTCAGGCACAAAAATGCACGATACCGCTTCGTCGGCGCATGCGCAGCAAGCGTGATAGCCGGGATATTCTGCAAGAAAAGTTTTTGTCGTTCGAGCGATGCCTTCGATCAGGTCTTGCGGCGCCGATAGTGCGGAAGCCGTCATAGAGGCGATGAAACCCCCACCATAGATGGTGTCGGCGTCGGCTTGAAGGATCAAGAACTCATTGTTGGGAATACTAAGTTCAGCGGCGAAGGTCTCCGCCATCGACACTCCCAGATGCCGCGGCGGCACGTAGCCGCGCTCGAGCGTCTGCCCCAACAGCACTGTTCCCACATTGGCATTCTTGATGGAATCCATCACATCAAGGGTGCCGTCAGTCGAGCCGTTGTCGACCAGGATCAACACTGTGTCGGGAGGAGTGGCACCCCTGCTGAAACCGAGCGAAATGCAGGTCTCAAGAAGCGAGGCCGCTTCATTTAGGCAGGGAACAACGACGGCTGTGTACACGGAAGCCTCGTGAAGAAAGAACGTTGGCCAAGCGCTGTTGGAACCGGTGCGATCGCTTTAGCACCTGCCTTGCCATGTGGAGCGACGCCCGACAATGCGCGGAACAAGGGACATGGCTGATGAGGGCGCGGCCTGCTGTGTATTGTGAGACCGATGTCAACGAGAAATTCCCCACGTGACGCCGCATAGAGATTTGCTCCGACCAATCGTCCAGGTGCATTTCACCGACACGCCGCGCTATGCGGGCACAGCATCGCGGATAGCCAAGCCATTGTCCCAGCCAGACCGTGTGATCACCGACGGTCTGGTCGATGGCGAGAAGCCGCCGAACGAGCACAGAACGTTTTGAGAAGACGACAAAATTATCCCGATCGCGGCAAAAATAGAGCCCTTTGAGCCTCGCCCATCGTCCGATCTCAGCATCGCGGACCTCGCCCTGCACTTCGGTCCGAAACGCGGGTCGCACATTCAGCGTCACTTGGTACAGATCCACCATTGATGACGGCTTTAGCCAGTTTGGTCGCATCATCACGCCGCGCGTCGCCAGACCATAAGAAGCTGCGTCGCCCCCGGTCGCGCGTCTTCTTTGAACCCAGCTTCCTCCGCTGCCCGTCGCGAGGCAAGATTTGACTTGCGCATGTGGGCATAGATCACGTCGTATCGGCTCGCCTCGCATGCCTTGCGGTAAGCAACTCTACCGATCCGGCGACCCTGACTTGGTTTATTGAGATAGATCTGAATAGACGCGTGGCGGCCCACCGGAGGCTCATCGATGACATTGATGAAGACAACGCCTGCCCGTCTGCCATTAGTTTCAATTTTCCAGGCCTCACCGCCGGGCCCGCCGCCACGTTCAGCTGTCCCTTTGGTGGGCGTGAGGACGACAAGATCAGGTTGAACAAACTCGAGGCTCGGTTTTGCCCGCACGTCTTTGGGTTTCGGCGTTGGGTGCTTAGGGCTGCGGCGAGGCGCTGCTGTTGGGGAAGGCTTAGCGCTCATAGATCCGCTCCAACGCCGGCACAATTCGAGCTGTGGCCTCTTGCCAATATTCGGCCGGGAAAAACCCCGGTGAATAGGCGACCACGATATCGACAAGCTGCGAGCCAAGACCGGACCAGTTAAGGGCGGCGGTCATGTCGTCAATCTTTCCCAAGATATGGTCCAAAGCTGGATCGAAGGGCTTCTCACGGCTCTTCCAATCTGTATCCCCGTCATAGCGATTGTTAAAGAAATCCATGTCGATATGAAGGACCGTTGGCCGGGCTGGTAGGTCTTCGAGCCAATCATCGATGTCGGGGGTCGAACGATACAGCCCAGGGCCGGTCTGCCTTGAAGTTGGCGTCAAATGCACTGCGGGCCGGAATTGGCTTGGATCCAGCAAATCGTCAGCCTGTCTGGTCAGTCCAATTGCGAAATCCTGGGTCTTGGTGACCTTTGGCGGTTGACACAGCTGGCGTACCTCAGCCTTCGGAAAACCGTGTAGAAAAGGCGTTAGAAAACTGCCCATCCCGATGGCTCCGCTTTCTATGGCCGCGCGCACAGACACGGGATTGCCAAGATCGCAAAACTCCCCGGTGATGGCGTCTTTCCACCTCCCGTTTTCCTCGAATAGGCGAGGACTCGCCAGATCCCGGTGGTCGTCTACGTGTAGGATTAGCACATGCTCGTCTGCACGGACGCCGGCGGCATGCACCCATTCACTCCAGCTTTGAAGGGTCCAGGAATCATATAAAACGCTCAGCACGTGTCGCTTGCGGGTGCGGGCCAGGGCCATCGTCGGTAGGGTGACGTTGCCATTCCACCATGCCAACCCCTCTTGCAGCCGTGGATCGACATGCCTTTCGAGACCATCCGGCCAGGATAGGTTCAAATGCCATCCTGCCGCTCCCAGAATGGCATCTGCATCCTTGTCACAGAAATAGTCGCGAAGAACCGCGTGTCGCCTGGACTTGGATGCCGGCAGGCGATCGACCGGGAGCATCAATGTTCTCACGCCGCTTCTAGCACCGACTCCGAGGCTTTCTTGAGGACTTCGGTCAAAGAGCGGCCTGTCTTGGTAAGCGGGCAGCTCAAAAGCGTCGCAAAGGCCTCTGCAAGGTGCTCGTCGGTGTCCCTGATCTGGTTGACCGCGCGATTGTGCAGGCGCGACGGCCCATTGTGCCGCACGAACTGCCAAAATCGGCGCAGTTCCACAAACACAAAGACTGCATGCAGCAGTCCGGAAGGTGGCCGCAAATCGTCCCGCCAGGGAGAAACCACGCGCATGTCGGTCGGTTCGACTGTGGGCGAGATGCGTTCGAGCAGGTAGAGCTTCTGGTGGCGATGCTCGTGAATCAAGGAATCGGCCAGATCATAGGGATCAATCAACCGCTCGCCTTGCCATACAGACACATAAAGCGCCCCAGGTACGGTGTTGTCACTGAAAGACACGATCTTCTCAGGGTGGGCCAAGGGGTCGCGAACGAATTGCACGGCGCGACAGGCCATGCGTATCTCCTTTGCCAAAGCTGGGCGCCACGTTTCGATAATCCGCAACGCCTCCTCGACGACCGACCGTGCCTGCGTAGCAAAAGCCTCTGATTCGAAATAGATGGCATCGCCGAACGGTTTGCGCAGCCAGCAATCCTCGCTGGCGACGGCCAAGGACGTCATGTCGCCTTCGGACCGGCCTAGCAAGTCGTCAAGGTAAGCCGGGTCGGCCGACAACGGTTGTCCGTCGACCGTATGCACCAGCCGCCCCAAATTCTGCGAGGCAAGCGTCCTTTGCCAGGCAACCGCTCCTGGCTGCTGGCAAAGCTCGGCCATTCGCTCCGGCTCGGTTTCGCCGAGATCGGCGACCTTTTGAAATTCTTCGGCAGGCAAAAAGCTGGCGGCTTCCAGAAACTCACTTCTCAGAGCATTGCGCGCTGCTTCGCACAGGAGTTCCATCTCCGCACCGCCAAGCTCGGCCGCTTCGTAGTGTTCAAACCGGAAGGTGTCCGGTAGCGTCTCGACCGGTCGCGCTCCGCCCTCCAACAGACCTTGGAGTCGCCCCTTGATATGGGCGACGAGTGCGGTCATTTCCCCGCAATAGACGGTTGGGTTGTCGAAGCCGTTCGCGCCGTAGCGGTGAGGTAGCGAGCCGCCACCGCAAATGTCGACGATCGCACATTCTTGACAAGTCACGCTGAGACCCGGCTTGCTGAGCAACTGTCTGTGCACGGCCAAGTGATCGGATGAAGCAATTGATGAAATCTCAGTGTCAGCAACGGTCCCGCCGATTTTCGTCGCACCGTCCTTCGTAACCTTCAACACATCCAGGTCGTGGTAACTGCCATCGGTCTCGATGCCGATGAGGCTTACGTCGCCAAGGCCAAAAGCGTCGGTGGTGGACGGCAGACCCGCGACCGCGTCAAGCAGCGCCTCGAACGTTCGCACGGACAGGTGCGGGTAGCGATCAAGCCAGACATCAAAGGCAATGCAAAGCCAGGCTTCATACAAATCAGGTCGTTCGCTGCGGCCAACCGGCTGACGCAAATGGTGTGCATCCGGCAACAGAAAATCCAGCTTGGGAACCGCATGCGAGGCGAAAAACGCAAGCAGGTCGTCCGCGGGCGTTGTAGGATCAACGACGGCGATGACGCCTGCAAAGATCTTGGGATGGCTTTTGAGACGCACCAGCGCATCTTGGACACGCTCGAAACTTGAACGGCCCCTCTTTGAATTCCGATGCTTGTCGTTGGCGTATTTCGGCCCATCCAGGCTGAGCGAAATGCTGATATCGGCGGCCTCAAACGCTTCAAGTCCCGCTTCGGTCAATAAGAGGCCGTTTGTCTGCAGCCCGATATCGACCGCAGATGGGGTCGCGGCACGGATCTGGCCCGCGAAGGCTACGATTGTCTCGACGCCGGCTAGCAAAGGCTCGCCGCCGTGGAAGATGACCGTGCAGCGCTTGATCGATTCTTCAGCCAAGTAAGTCGCAAGCCTTTCTACAAAAGCGCTACGATCGCCAGCCGAAAGCAGCTTCGGCATCGAGCGCCAAGACTGATCCGCATGGTGGTATACGTAGCAATAGTCGCAGTCGAGGTTGCAGCGCGAGGCGACCTTAACCAGGAACGACGTAATCCGGGGTGGCGCCTCGCTAACTGTCATGACCGGCTATGGCGATGATGCATCCTGTCATAGCTTGTGATGACGTCGCTTGGTTCAGCCTGGGACAAGACGCGCCCCTGCAGTCGTTGCAGGGCGGGGTTGGCCAGACGGCCCTTCAAAAGCGCCGTGCGTACGTCACGATTCGGCACGGCTGAAGGGGTGGACGCCTGTTGCTGATTTGGATTTGGCATTTGTAGCTCCAGATTTTTGACCACCCGATTATAGCATGCGAAAGCACATACGCTACTAGATTTCAATTTGGCTTCTGGGGCCCATTGGTTCGAATCCGCGAGCCAAGAAATGTATTGAAATCGACCCTCTCAATAGAAAATCCAATAATGTTGGCGATCTAGCGGGGCAGGATGACCGAAAGCGTCCTAGGCGAGCGCTTGGTTGGGATTGTCCTGTAAATTGTGTCAAAAAATCATCGCTAATTTCTTTTTGGCTATCGACATACATATCCGGCGATAACTTAGTAAAAGATAAACCTTGCTTCACATGCTGCGATCTTAGCTGGGTTCGCTTGAGTTTTTTCCAATGCATTAGAGACATCGTCGAAATTTTTTGTACAACTCAAGTGTATTCAATATTGGCGGTCAACCTAGGTGATACCAAGGATGGATTCGGTGTCTGCACCACTCGACGGTCCCGTTCCCGTCAGCGTCAGAGAGCTGAGTATTCAGCTCAAGATCGCAAAATCAGGATGCGAGTGGGGAGAGGGACAGCGCTGCACGGGAGCGGTCTTTTTGATAGGCGCCGGATGTTCGCGATCTGCGGGCATACCCATGGCCAGCGAAATAGCGAAGGATCTGACGCGCGAGTTGGCGAAACTTCAGAGTGCGCCTGAAACGGAGACGCTGGACCCGTCACGCGCTCTGATTTGGCTCGATGAGCGAGAATATCTTACGGATATAGCTAGGCTGTTACCCAACTTTGATGTGGGAGACCCCAATTGGGGACGGCTATACGGCTATCTGTTCGAGCAATTTTTTCGATCAGATAACAAACAGCGTGCAATCATCAAGGCAGCGATCGATCGCAGTGAAGGCAAGGTGAATTGGGCTCACATTTGCCTTGGTGAGCTGGTGCGTTGCCACTATGCCCACACGGTCCTGACCACCAACTTTGATCAGCTCGTACTCCAGGGTATCATCTTGGCGGGGATGATACCTGTGGTGGCTGATGGTCTGTCGGCGCTGAGCCGTGTTGCCTCACTCCCAGACCATCCCCAAGTCGTCCATCTGCACGGATCGATGTATACCTATGAGCTTAGAAATAGCGTGGGGGATACGTTCGCTACTCAAGACGACCTGTCCATGCAGGGAACAATGTTTGGCCTGAAAGACGCTGAGCTATTGGTTGTGGTTGGTTATTCAGGCAGCGAGGAGGGCGGTGTTGTCACCCTCCTGGAACGAGCCTGCGCAGCGATACCCAATCTGATGGTGTTTTGGGTCCTGTTTGAGGATTCAATTGAAGCGTTGAATCCCCGCGTGAGGAAAATGTTGGCAGGCCGAAATAAGTTCGCGATTCTGAATCAGGACGCTGACAAGTTCTTTGCACAGCTGGTCCGAGGTCTTGGATTTGGCGCACCTGGTTGGATGACCGACCCGCTAGCTGTGCTCGACAGCCGAAAAAAACTTATCGCTGATCCGACAGATCCGGTCATTGCACGTCTCAAACGCGACTTCGGCCTTGGGATCGGGCGTCTGCGTAGCGCATCAGCTCCAAGCGCTGAGGACATGATCCTCGAACAGGCAACGATTGACAGCCTCGGCGGACGGGATAGCAGCGTTGTACTAGGTGTGACGGAAGCCATGGCATCGAGCGACCCCGATGCTGCCAGATTACGTGCGATCAGTCTTGGCCGCTTAGGCAGCACTGCAAAGGCATCTGACCTGTTGGCAGCGAGTGTGAAGGCTTGGGCGGCATTCTTCGAAGCTGGCGGGGCCGATGACGGCAAGGCACGTACAATCTTGGCACAGACCCTCTTTGATCTTGCAGAAGCTCCTGGGAATCAAAATGGGGTCCAGTCGAAAGAAGCCTTCCGCCGGGCCATGGAAACATTCCGCGCTGCGACAGAGGAGATTAATCCAACACTTTCGCGATCGGACTGGATTGAATCTGCCTTGGGGTTTGCGGAGTCGGTTGCTGAGCAGGGAGACGAAGGTGCAGCGGTTAATGACCTCACCGCCGCTATCGAAATTCTGGACAGAGCGCTCACGGTTTTGACCGGAGGCTCACAATCGCGTCAAAAATTGGCGGCCGAAGAGAGGCTGGGGATCCTGCTGTGCATGCGTGCCCGGCAAAGCAAGTCGGAGGCCGATTATCACAGAGCGATAGATATCCTGGAGGACGTTTCGCAGCGGGCAGTCGCTCCTGAATCGTGGTCCGCGGGTGTCGTGAGGAATCTGGCTGTGGCTTTCCGTGGGTTGGCCGAATTGATCAAACACGACGCGCCGGACGAGGCGAAGGACAGTTACCGTCGTGCCGCAGATCTATATCAGGAATCTGCCAGACTTTATCTCGGTGGCCTTCGGGATATAGATGAAAGCGAGGCACTTCAGGCTGCCATGTGGGCTTACGAAGAGGCGGAGAAACTCTACTTAGTTCTCAAAGACGCCGATGCCGCGGTTCTGATCGAAGGAGAATTGCGTCGCATCCGCGCCGAGCTTGAAAAATAACCGCGTCAGGTCAGTTCGCGACGGCGCCCACACCATGGCGAACTGTTCAATCTGGCGCGGAATAGGCTTTAGGGTTGGAAAGAGGCCGCTAGAAACAGTGGGTGGCGGAGGAAGACGTGAATCTAGCGCCTATTGTGAAGCTCGTGCGCGCTTATGATGCCACCGAATGGGAGATTTTCATCTCGGAATGGCAGAAAGGGTCTGAGCGGCTATACGTCCGTCAAGCGACTTGGTCGATCGGGTGACCAGGGACGCGATGTCATCGGGTTGTGCTCATCCGCCGGCTGCCAAGGCGTGTGGGACAATTACCAACGCAAACACTATGAAGTCCCGCTTTCGACGCCCACGGCGTGTGAGGACGCTGGCAAGATCATCTTCCATGGGCGCATTCACCTCCTCCTCGAAGATGCTCGTTCGTCGCGCCTCGCGGGCCAAGCACAGAGTTGCGTGACCATTGCTTCGTCCTGACAAATTCAAGGCTGAGGTCATAGCGACGTGGGACAGGCGCGTTGCGGGCGATAGTGCGATCGCAAGCACACCCTTGAAGGATCGCGCATTCAAGGCGTTCTCGGAAATGCTGGCCAACCTTCAGTTGATCACTCTGGAAAATGTCGATGTTCCAGCGTGGTTGGAGGGGCAACCCCATGTAACGCATTTCACCGGCAAGCGGCCGCAGGGCGCGCGGGCCTGTTTCCGAAATAGGAACTCGCTCGCGCACTCGAAGCAAAGGCGAAAGCTTCTACAAGCGCGATCGGATGACGCGCTTCCCATTTCTCCTTCAGTCCTAGGCACCCTGCACTTACGGCAGCCGGCGAGCTCTCATGTTTGAAAGCCGTCGGTCGCTCGCGGAAAGCCCGCGGCGCCGTTTCTCCATCGGCATATCGGGACTGCTTTTAAAACACTGCCGCCCCACTGGACTTCATTTTCGTTACCTGCTAGAAGGTGAAAAAAATGAAGTTGGATCGGTCAATGAGCACTGTAGCAAGCGCCTCACTCTACCAGCATCCTTTTGACGCTCGCCGCCGTCTAATGGAACTGGGCATCTCTGTTGAGGCCTTGATCAAGGCTGTACAGGCTGGGCACTTGGCCCGGTTGAATTGCACTGACAATGACCCGCCGTTCATACCCGGTACCGAAGCCTGGAGAATGGTAGTGCGCACTCTGCGAGATGAGTTGGTGCCGCTTGGTTGGCGCAAGGACGATCCGAGCAACTACTCGTTGGTGATCAACGATTCGAGTAAGATCAACATTGTCGTAGCAAGTGCCGACCACCTCACTTGCAGATGGCCCGGCATGCCAAGAACAAAGTCACTCAAGGGTCTCTTTACGGAGGCGGCCGTCTTGAAGAACAGTGTGGAGGGCGATCTCTTTCCCGATACAGTGAAAGCTGATCTGCTCCGGGCTGTGACGGTCCTTAACTACAAGACTTATATGCTGCTAATAAACATTGATGATGAACAATGCCGGGCCGAGCTGTCCTTGCCGTCAGACTACGACGACCAAATGGTGACCGATTGGGCTGAACGCATTTTCATCCCCATACCTGGTGTGGACGGCGGCGTGCCGCAGAAGATAGATAACACGCCCGATATCGACGTGCCGGTGAAGCGCAAGGCCGCATAAAATGTTCAACAAATCGCGGCTGAAAGTAGCTCGTCAGCGCGCCGGGCTGACGATGCGAGAACTTGCGTCCAGAGTTGGTATCGAACCTCGTACTGTGACCGGTTATGAGGCTGGGGAATACCTGCCTAGCGATGACGTAGCTCGGAAATTCGCGCGGGTACTCGGCTTCGCTCTCGAATTCTTCATGGCTGACGACCTGGACATTCCACTGGTGGAAGGTGTGAGCTTTCGCTCTATGAGCAAGATGACGGCTCGGCAGCGAGATGGTGCGATCGCCGCTGGCGCTGTAGCCTTCCTTCTTTCGGACTGGCTGGACGGAGAGTTTGACCTGCCGGACGCTGACCTACCGGACATGCGAGAAGAGTTACCTCAGACTGCGGCAGCCGGGCTGCGAGACTATTGGGGCTTGGGCAACAGACCCATTAAGAACACGGTTCATTTGCTAGAGCTGAAAGGTGTTAGAGTCTTCTCCCTTGGGGAAGATGGCAAAGAGGTCGATGCGTACTCGCTGTGGCGGGGGGCGCGGCCTTATGTGTTTTTAAACACCCAAAAATCGGCAGAACGAAGCCGATTCGACGCGGCGCATGAGCTCGGGCACCTCGTGTTGCACAAGCATGCTTCGCCAAATGGCCTGGAGGCTGAGAAGCAGGCTAATGAGTTTGCCGCAGCCTTCTTGATGCCAGAGGCGCCGCTCCGGGCTGTGGGGCGAGTTTCCGGGCTTCCAAAAGTCGTGCAATTGAAGCAAGAGTGGTCGGTATCGGTTGCTGCTATGGCTTACCGACTGCACGAGATCGGCCTCCTTACCAAATGGAATTACCAGCAGATTTTCGTCGAGATCTCTAGGCGGGGCTGGCGGACTGCAGAGCCTTCGCCAATTCGACGCGAGCAATCCCAGATCTGGCAGAAGGTGCTAAGCGAGGTTCGCCGGGATGAACAGTTGGGATTAGTCGGGTTGTCCCAGCTTCTTTCGTTGCCTGAGGCGGAGCTGGCGAAACTGTTGTTTGGTCTCGTGACCGTTGGTGTGCCGTCGGCCCCGCGGAGAGAACCAATTACGCCTCCTCGTGGCCAGCTAAGGCTGGTGAAGTAATCCAAGGTGGACCACGATTATTTTGGTGCACCATCTACTGTGCGGAACGCAAATCGTACGCGCCCGGCGCGATGGAAGTTAACTTCCAGCCGCAGTTCGAACGGAAGCTTTGAGTATTGCGAAATTTGTCCCCAGACGTTCGACATTGAGGTCGGATGCTGAACGGTAGCTAGTCCCGAATAGACACTTCAAACCTGCCAGTCCGTTTCCGGCCAATACAAGTCATTCGCTGGTCACCTTCGCGATGACATTTCTTGGCGAACCCAACCGTCCAAGCCTGCAACGTTCGCTGGATCGCACGGGCGCGTATATTGGGTATCTTCGATACTCTGAAACGTCACGCCATGCTGCTTCCGTTTAACAATACCTCGGAGGCTGCGCCCATGACACCGACGAAGCTCCTTGTCGGTCAGATCGTAGTTGTATTCGCCATCGTCATCCTCGGCGTATGGACAGCGACTCAATGGTGCGCCCACATGCTGGATAATCAGCTGCAGCTTGGCGCGCCATGGTTTGTCGCGGCGGCCTGGCCGATCTACAAGCCGTGGAAACTGTTCGAATGGTGGTTTCAATTCGACGCCTACGCCCCTGAGGTCTTCGACAAGGCCGGCATGCTTGCCGGAGCCAGCGGATTCCTGGGGTGTGCGGCCGCAATAGCTGGCTCCCTCTGGCGCGCGCGGCAGAGGGGGTTGGTCACCACCTACGGTTCCTCACGATGGGCCGCGGCTCGGGAAATCGAGAAGGCAGGCCTGTTTGAGCCGGCCGGCGTTTTCCTTGGCAAACTGAAGGATCACTATCTGCGCCATGACGGGCCGGAACACGTCATGGCCTTTGCGCCGACACGTTCGGGCAAGGGCGTCGGATTGGTCGTTCCAACGCTTCTTTCCTGGACCGGCTCGGCCGTCATTCACGACATCAAAGGCGAGAACTGGCAGCTGACCTCCGGCTGGCGGTCGAAGTTCTCGTACTCCCTTTTGTTCAACCCGACCGATCCAAGGTCGGCGCGGTACAACCCGCTGCTGGAAGTGCGCAGGGGCTCAGATGAGGTCCGCGACGTTCAGAACATCGCCGACATTCTCGTCGATCCGGAAGGCGCGCTGGAGCGGCGGAATCATTGGGAGAAGACTAGTCATTCACTCTTGGTCGGGGCCATCTTGCACGTGCTCTACGCCGAAGAAGAAAAGACGCTCGCCCGCGTCGCCAGTTTCCTGTCGGATCCGCAACGCTCGTTTGCCACGACACTGCTGCGGATGATGACCACCAACCACCTCGGCACGGCGGACAAACCTCGGGTCCATCCCGTCGTGGCCTCGGCGGCTCGCGAGGTGCTTAACAAATCAGAGAACGAGCGCTCAGGCGTTCTCTCGACCGCCATGTCGTTTCTCGGTCTCTATCGTGACCCGACCGTGGCCGCGGCAACATCGGCCTGCGACTGGCGCATTGCCGACCTCATGGATGCGGAACGACCGATGTCGCTCTATCTCGTGGTGCCGCCATCGGATATCTCGCGCACCAAGCCACTGGTGCGACTGGTGCTCAATCAGATCGGCAGGCGACTGACGGAGCGGCTGGAAGGTGACCCGAAGAAGAGCCGCAAGTACCAACTGCTCATGATGCTGGACGAATTTCCGGCTCTTGGCCGCCTCGACTTCTTCGAGACCGCGCTCGCCTTCATGGCGGGTTACGGCATCCGCGCCTATCTGATCGCGCAATCCTTGAACCAGATCTCCAAAGCCTATGGCGAGAACAACGCCATTCTCGACAATTGCCATGTGCGCATTGCCTTTTCCTCCAACGACGAGCGCACGGCCAAACGCATCTCGGATGCGCTCGGTACGGCGACGGAACTCAGGTCCATGCGCAACTACGCCGGCCACCGGCTGGCGCCCTGGCTCTCGCACGTCATGGTCAGTCGCCAGGAGACCGCTCGCCCGCTGCTGACGCCTGGCGAGGTGATGCAGTTGCCGCAAGCTGACGAATTAATCCTTGTTTCGGGGTTGCCGCCGATCCGCGCCCAGAAGTTGCGCTACTACCAGGATCCCAATTTCACCGAACGGGTGCTGCCGGCGCCGGTGTTGCGGGAGGGTGTGTACGCGGACTGTCCTGCGTCGCGCCCCGACGATTGGAGCGGACAAGTCCGCAATGTTGACCGCCGTCTCGCTGCCGATGACGAAAACGCCGGCGCGGCAATCGAAGAAGAGGGCGGCGTGCAACAGCAGCGTCATCCCGGCCTGCCTGAAGAACACGTCGTCGTCTCTCAGGAGCCTGATCAAGACGACCTCTTCAATCTGGCGGACGATGACGCCGAGGCACTCGCAGACAAGCGTGTCATGGACCGGGTTTCTACCGCGGCGAGCGCCTACGGTATCAACGAGGGAAGGGGCGACGACAAGGACATCATCCCCGGCTTCTAAGTGCTTCCGCGGCTCAGGCGTATCTCGGCGTAGATAACGCCCATAAGCGATTTTGCCGATCTCGACGATGTTCGTTCCCGCCGCCGGCGCATCAGCGCCGGCCAGTCGGAACGAGACATATGAAGTCCCACCGCATCCGCCACCAGTTTCTGCTCGAACCCGCGTTAAGCGAGAAGCTGGAAACCCTCAGCCGCAACCCGTCGACCACAAAATCGGCGATCGTCGCAAAAGCGGTCGAGGCCTTCATCGAGCGGCGTGGCCAGAACGAGCTCGACAATCGTTATGGCAGGCGGCTCGACCGTCTTTCCCGCGACCTCGACCATATCCGAGCCGATATCGAGGTGATCCTAGAGAGCCTGGCGCGCTTCATACGCTTTTCGATCACGCTTCATGCCCACACGCCAGTCCCGGATCGGGCAACACAGGCGATTGCCCAAGAGCGCTTTGACAAATTCATCGAGCAGGTCGGTCGCCAGATCGCCTCCGGGAAGCGCTCGCTTGGCAACGGCAATGGCAACGGAGGCGAAGGATGAGCTCTCATCCAGAGGCCGACCATCGCCGCCGCGCCATGCTGCGCACAGCCATGGGCTCCGCGATCACCGAGGCCCTTGCCGATCCGACCGTCATCGAGGTGATGGTTAATCCCGACGGCGCGCTGCGGCTCGACAGGTTGGGAGACGGCCGGGTCGACACAGGTGTGCATATGCACCCTTCCGAGGCGGAACGCATCATCCGCCTCGTTGCCTCCCACGTGCGCGCCGAGGCACATGCTGACAATCCGATTATCAGCGCTGAACTGCCATCGGGCGAGCGGTTTGAGGGGCTGCTACCGCCTGTCGTTCTGGCGCCGTGTTTCGCAATCCGCAAGCCGGCGGCAAAACTCTACACGCTGGCCAACTATGTCGCCGACGGCATCATGCTGCCGCTTCAGGCCGAGGCGCTGAAGAAGGCAGTCCGCGAGCGGAGCAACATCCTGGTCGTCGGCGGCACGTCGTCGGGCAAAACCACACTTGCCAATGCGCTGCTGGCGGAAGTCGCCGAAGGTGATGAGCGGGTGATCCTGATCGAGGACACGCGCGAACTGCAATGCGCAGCCAAAGACTGCGTTGCGTTGAGGACGAGGCGAGGCTCGGTCACGCTCGCCGATCTTGTGCGCTCGACCCTGCGGCTGAGGCCCGACCGCATCATCGTCGGCGAAGTCAGAGGCGCGGAAGCCCTCGACATGTTGAAGGCGTGGAACACAGGTCACCCCGGTGGCATCGCCACGGTACACGCCAATTCGGCGCGCTCGGGCCTCTACCGCATCGAGCAGCTCGCCCAGGAAGCTGTTGTCACCGTCCCCCGCCGACTCATCGCCGAGGCGATAGATCTGATTGTCTTCATCGCTGGCCGGGGATCCTCGCGCCGAATCGACGCGATTGCCGAGGTCACGGGCCTCGACGGCAGTGGCGATTACGCCGTTATCCAGCTCACCCTTCCGCAACTCCAGCAGCTTTGAAAGGTTCACCTCATGCGCAAAAAACTTCGATTTCTTTCGTCTGCCGCCTTGGCGTTTCTTCTCACCACCCCAGCTCACGCTGCCGGCTCCGGAATGCCGTGGGAACAGCCGCTACAGCAGATCCTGGAATCGGTGCAGGGGCCGGTCGCTAAGATCGTCGCGGTGATCATCATCATCACCACTGGCCTCACCCTTGCCTTCGGCGACACGGCGGGCGGTTTCCGCCGGCTGATCCAGATCGTCTTCGGTCTGTCGATCGCCTTCGCGGCGTCGAGTTTCTTCCTCTCCTTTTTCTCCTTTGGTGGCGGGGCACTCGTCGGATGACCACTGGAGAGCAGCATATCGAAGGGTTCGAGGTTCCCGTTCACCGGGCGTTGACCGAGCCCATTCTGCTGGGCGGTGCGCCACGGGCGGTAGCGATTCTCAACGGCACGGTGGCAGCGGCCATCGGGCTTGGCCTGCAGCAGTGGATCGCTGGTCTCGGGCTCTGGATCGCTGGACACACGCTCGCGGTTTTTGCCGCGAGGCGCGATCCGGACTTTGCCAGCGTGCTTGTCCGCCATCTTCGCCAGAAGGGCTGGCTCGCATGCTGAAGCTCTCGGAATATCGCGGCAAAGCCGACCGGCTTGCCGACCATCTGCCTTGGGCAGCACTCGTTGCGCCTGGCATCGTGCTCAACAAGGACGGCAGCTTCCAGCGGACGTTGCGGTTTCGTGGCCCCGACCTTGAAAGCGCGACCGAAGCTGAGCTCATCGGCGTTTGCGCGCGAGCGAACAATGCGCTGAGGAGGCTTGGCTCTGGCTGGGCATTGTTCTTCGAGGCCGAGCGCGTTGAGGCGCTGGGCTATCCGACCTCGCGTTTTCCCGATGCCGCGTCATGGTTGGTTGAAGAAGAACGCGGCGCTGCCTTCGAGGGCAAGGTCGCGCATTTCGAGAGTTCTCACCATCTGACCCTGCTGTTCATGCCGCCACCAGATGGTCAGGCGCGGGCTGAAAGCGCCCTCGTCGAGTCGCATCATTCAGGAGCCGCGAGAGACTGGCGCGAGGAACTGGCGTGGTTTGGCGATGAGACTGACCGGGTTGTGGATCTTCTGTCGGGCTTCATGCCTGAAGTACGTGCGCTGGATGACGCCGAGACGCTGACTTATCTGCACGGCACGATCTCGACCCGCCGTCATCCGGTCGCCGTGCCTGAAACGCCAATGTATCTCGACGGCGTCCTGGTTGACGCGCCCCTGACCGGCGGCCTAGAGCCGATGCTGGGCGACCAGCATCTGCGCACGCTCACCGTTCTCGGCTTTCCGAACGTCACCCGGCCAGGAATCCTTGATGCGCTCAATCACCAGGATTTCGCCTATCGGTGGGTGACGCGCTTCATTCCACTCGACAAGACGGAAGCCACGAAGACGCTGACGCGCTTGCGCCGGCAGTGGTTTGCTAAGCGCAAATCGATCGCGGCTATTCTGCGCGAGGTGGTGACCAACGAGCCGGTGCCTCTCGTCGACAGCGATGCCGACAACAAGGCGCTCGATGCCGACGCAGCACTGCAGTCGTTGGGCGGCGATCATGTCGGCTTCGGCTATCTCACCACAACGGTGACGGTGTGGGACCAGAACCGTGAAGCCGCCGCGGAAAAGCTTCGCGCCGTCGAGCGCATCGTCAACGGGCTCGGCTTCACCACCATTCGCGAAAGCATCAATGCCGTCGAAGCGTGGCTTGGTTCATTGCCGGGTCATGTCTACGCCAACGTTCGCCAGCCGCTCGTTCACACGCTTAACCTTGCCCATCTCATGCCGCTGTCGTCTGTGTGGGCAGGTCCGGCGGACAACGAGCATCTTGCCGAGGTCACCGGCGATCACGCTCCGCCGCTTCTTTTCGCTGAGACCAGCGGGTCGACGCCGTTTCGGCTTTCCACCCACATCGGCGATGTCGGCCACATGCTGATTGTCGGGCCGACCGGCGCGGGCAAGTCGGTTCTGCTTGCCCTGATCGCCTTGCAGTTCCGGCGCTACGCTGGCGCGCAAATCTATGTCTTCGACAAAGGCAATTCGGCCCGCGCCGCCACGCTTGCCATGGGCGGCGACCACCATCCGCTGGGTGCGGATGGTGCGCTTGCCTTTCAGCCGCTGCGCAACATCGACGACCAGGCAACCCGTGGCTGGGCAGCCGAATGGATCGCCGGCCTTATTGCTCACGAGAATGTCACCGTCACCCCGGAGGTGAAGGAGGCAATCTGGTCGGCGCTCACCAGCCTCGCCACCGCGCCAACGCAGGAACGCACGCTCACTGGCCTGTCGGTCCTGCTTCAGTCCAATGCGCTCAAATCGGCGTTGATGCCCTACACGCTCGACGGCCCCTTCGGCCGGCTGCTCGACGCCGATGATGATCGGCTGGCCATCTCGGATGTGCAGTGCTTCGAGACCGAGGAGCTGATGCACAGCCAAGGCGCTGTGCTGCCCGTGCTCACTTATCTGTTCCACCGCCTCGAGGAGAGGTTCGACGGGCGGCCGACGCTGCTGATGCTCGACGAGGCCTGGGTTTATCTCGACAATCCGCTGTTTGCCGCCCGCGTCCGGGAATGGCTGAAGGTGCTGCGAAAGAAGAATGTGTCGGTGATCTTCGCTACGCAGTCGCTTGCCGACATCGCCGGCTCTTCTATTGCACCCGCAATCATCGAGAGCTGCCCGCAGCGCATCTTTCTTCCCAATGATCGTGCCGTCGAACCGCAGGCGAGGACGGCTTACGAGCGCTTCGGTTTGAACGAGCGACAGGTCGAATTGGTCGCCCGCGCCACGCCGAAGCGCCACTACTATCTTCAGTCGCGCCGCGGCAACCGGCTTTTCGAGCTCGGACTCGGCCCGATCGCTCTTGCGCTTTGCGGCGCCTCCGACCCGGCCGCGCAGACCCTGATCGACAATGTTCTTTCCGAAGAAGGGCAGGGCAGCTTTGCCGCCCGTTTCTTCAATGCGCGCGGCCTTCAGTGGGCTGCCGAGCTTCTCCAGCAATTTCCTCAACCTAACAAGGAGCAATCGTCATGATCGGACGCCGCCTTTTTACTAGCCTGGTCACCGTTTCCCTGATCGCCAAACCGATGGCTGACTACGTCCAGCCGGCCTATGCGCTCATCGTGTTTGACCCGTCCAACTATACGCAAAATGTGCTGTCGGCAGCACGCGCATTGGAGCAGATCAACAACCAAATCCAGTCGCTTCAGAATCAGGCGACCATGCTGCAGAACATGGCGCGCAACCTTCAGCGCCTGGATTTCTCTTCCGTGGGCCAGCTTACCGGCTCGCTCCAACGGATTGACGGTCTGATGACCCAGGCGAGCGGCCTGAGCTTCGATCTCGACAAGCTGCAGGACCAGTGGCGCCAGCAATATCCGGAAAGCTACGACGCCACCATCAAGGTCAGCGATGTGGCGAGCGCCGCGCGCGATCGCTGGCAGAGCGCCATGCAGGCGTTCCGCCAGACCATGAGCGCGCAGTCGCAGATCGTCGAGAACGTGCAGGCCGATGGCGACCTGCTTACCGATCTCGTCAATCGCAGTCAGGGCGCTGCAGGTGCCCTCGAGGCAAGCCAGGCTACCAATCAGCTGATCGCGCTTTCGACCAAGCAGCAGATGCAGATCCAGACGCTGCTTGCGACCCAGTTCCGGGCCGAGGCCGAGGATGCGGCGCGCAAGGCGCAGTCTGAGGAAGCCGCTCGCGAGACGACGAAGCGTTTCCTGGGCACCGGCACGGCTTATCCCGGCAACTGATCGGCAGTTCTTTAAGACAACGAGGAAGGCGGCTACATGAACGACCTCGGAGTCATCGATCGCTTCATGGAGACCTTTACCCGCTATATCGATAGCGGGTTCGGTCTGCTTTCGGGCGACGTCGCCTTTCTCACCACAATTCTGATCGGCATTGACATCACGCTCGCGGGCTTGGTCTGGGCTTTCGGCGGCGAACCCAACGTTTTTGGCCGGCTTGTCCGCAAAGTGCTCTATGTCGGCGCCTTCGCCTTCATGCTCAACAACTTCAAGAACCTCGCCGACATCATCTACCGTTCCTTTGCCGGGCTCGGCATCAATGCGTCCGCCGGCAATCTGTCCGCCGAAAGTCTCCTGCGGCCAGGCCGGATTGCCGCAGCCGGCTTCGAGGGCGCCTGGCCGCTCCTCAATCAAGCGAGCCAGCTAGTAGGCTTCCCCGAGATTTTCGGTAACGCGCTCACCATCTTCGTGCTGCTTCTGGCCTGGTTCTTGGTCCTCATCGCCTTCTTCATTCTTTCCATCCAGCTCTTCATCACCATCCTCGAGTTCAAGCTCACCACGCTGGCCGGCTTCGTCCTGGTGCCCTTCGCGCTCTGGAACCGCTCGGCGTTCCTGGCCGAGCGCGTGCTCGGCAATGTGATTTCGTCGGGCATCAAGGTGATGGTGCTTGCCGTCATCGTCGGCATCGGCTCCACGCTCTTTGGCGAGTTCGCTTCCGCCCTGCAGGGCCAGGAGCCGGACCTGGCCGCGGCGATGTCGCAGGTGTTGGGTGCACTTGCGCTGCTTGGGCTCGGCATTTTCGGCCCCGGGATTGCGTCGGGTCTTGTTTCCGGCGCGCCGCAGCTCGGTGCTGGCGCAGCACTTGGAACAACGGGGGCCGCAGCCGGATCAACGCTCGTTGCCGGAGGCGCCGCGTTTGCCGGCACGCGCATGGCGGCCGGCGGTAGTCTTGGTGCAATCCGTGCCGGCACAGCTATGGGATCGGCTGCTTCCACGGCCTGGCATATGGGCCGTGCAACAGCGCCTGACTCCGTCCTCTCCGGGGTAGCTGCTGGGCTGCAGGGTGTTGCGAATGCCGCTGGCGGCGCCGCGATGCAGGGAATGCGATCTGCTTCAGAGCCTTTCCGACGCAGCGCCGACGCCGGCCGCGATGCCGGCTGGACAGCGACCGGTGGCACGCCGATCAGCTCGATGAGCGGAAGTTCGCCCGCTGCGGATCCAACCGCGGCGCCTCCATGGGCAAGGCGTCTGCGCTCCGAACAGGCCGCGCGCGCCCATCGCCATGCTGCCACGCAGGTGGTGCGCGATGGCGATCGGGGCGGAAGCGGCGCCAACCCCTCTCTCAACGACAAGGAAGATTAGATGCTCTTCAAGCGACCCGTTCAGCGTTACGGAAAGACGTCCGAGCCTGAAACACCTTATCAAAAGGCCGGTCAGCTCTGGGACGAACGCATCGGCACAGCGCGCGTGCAGGCGAGGAACTGGCGCCTGATGGCCTTTGGCTGCCTGGCCTTGGCCGCGGGGCTTTCTGGCGGGCTTCTATGGCAGTCGGCGCAGGGCCGCTTTGTGCCTTACGTCGTTGAGGTCGACCGTTTTGGTGAGGCGCGCGCCGTCGCGCCGGCAATTCAGGACTACCAGCCTGACGATGCCCAGATCGCCTGGCATCTCGGCCGCTTCATCCAGAATGTCCGCTCCATCTCCACCGATCCGGTGCTGGTGCGGCAGAACTGGCTGTCGGCCTACGATTTCGCCACCGACCGCGCGGCGCTTTTCCTCAACGAGCATGCCAAGGCGAACGACCCGTTCAGTCAGATCGGCACGCGCAGCGTGTCGGTGCAGGTGACCAGCGTCGTCAGGGCTTCCGACAGTTCATTCCAGGTCAAATGGACCGAGCAGATTTTTGAGCGTGGTAGCCTTGCGAGCACGACGCGCTGGACAGGTATCCTCACCATAGTGATCCGCTCGCCGACGAACACTGACCAGCTGCGCAAGAACCCGCTCGGCGTATTCATCAACGCCATCGACTGGTCGCGCGAGCTCGACAGCGCCGCGCCAACCCCCGTTTCCCCTAAGGAGCCCGCCAATGACAAATAGAGCCCCATCGTTTCGTGCTGCCTTCATGCTGTCGGCGTCTGCTGCGGTTCTTTCGGCCTGTGCCTCGAAGCCAGTGCCGCCGCCTCAGATTTCCTATGACCACGAGGACTTCAAACCAGCCGCGATCGAGAAGGCGCCGGAGAAGCCGGTCAAGGTCGTGGAAGTGCCGAAGCCGTTGCCGTTGCCTGGTCAGTTGATGCCCGCACCCGGCAAGCCCGCCTCAGATAAGCGCTCGCCGGAAGAACAGGTCGCCGATGCCAACAAGGCGGCGACGCAACAACCCACCAAGTTTGGCTATGTCAATGCGGTGCAGGTTTACCCCTTTGCCGACGGCGCGCTCTACCAGCTCTACGCCGCGCCGGAGCGCGTCACCGATATCTCATTGCAGCGGGGCGAGAAGCTGACCTCGGTCTCAGCCGGGGACACGGTCCGTTGGGTGATCGGTGACACCGTTAGTGGCTCAGGCGATGACCAGCGCACTCATGTGCTGGTGAAGCCATTCGCGCCGGGGCTTGCCACCAATCTGGTCATCACGACGGACAGGCGATCCTATCACCTGCAGCTTCAAAGCACTGAGAAAACTGCCATGGCGGCGCTCTCCTGGATTTACAGCGAAGACCAACTCGTGGCGCTTCGGCGGCGCAACGGTCAGGCCGAGGCTGAAATGCCCGCGGCCTCGAACGTAGCACTCGAAAACATCCGCTTCCGCTATTCGATCGCCGGCGACACGCCACCGTGGAGACCGACGCGCGCCTTTGATGATGGCAGCAGGGTCTATATCGAATTCCCGCGCCGTATCGACCAAGGTGAGGCGCCGCCGCTCTTCATCGTCGGAGCCGACGGGGACAACCAGCTCGTCAACTATCGCATGCGCGGCAACTACTACATCGTCGATCGCCTCTTTGCTGCGGCCGAGCTAAGGCTGGGCACCAAACAGCAGCAGGTGGTGCGCATTACGAGAACCGACGGTCGGCAACCGCCGCGGCGGGTTTCGCTGTTTTCGCGTTTTGGCAGGTAAGGGGAGGCTCATGACCGATACTTCCCATCCGAATGCTCTGCCGAAGCTCAATCCCGAACAGCTGCAGCTGCGAGCCTCGCCCCGCCGAGCGGTGCGGTTCAGGCGCGGCATAATCGTCGCGATCGCTGCTGTTGGTTCCGGCGCTGTTTTTGGCGTCACGATGATGGCGCTGCGGGGACCCGCATTGCGCCTGAAACAGCAGACCGAAGAGCTCTACAGCACGGACCGCAAGCCGACCGCCGAGGGACTTGAAACGCTGCCCAAGGACTATTCCGGGAGCAAGCCGAAGGCTCCGGTGCTTGGACCGCCGCTGCCTGGGGATCTCGGCCGTCCTATTGTCGAGCACCAGCGCCAGCTTGGCATCGCACCAGGGCAAGACGTTTCCGCCGAGGCCCAGCGGCTTGCACAACAAGCGATTGAGGCGCGCGAGTCGCAAGTCCTCTTCCGCATCGAAAACCGGCCCCAGCAGACGGAAGCTTTTAGCAATGGGCAGGGCGGACGTTCACCTTTCGAGACGGCGTCTCCGCAGCCAGACACCGAAGGCCAGCGAGCTTCCGTCGCGCCGGCCGAGGGCGACCAGAACAATCAACAGCGCAAGCTCGATTTCATCGGTCAACGGAACACCGGCGGGATCTACAACCCGCATGCATTGCAGACGCCGGCTTCGCCCTATCAGATCATGGCCGGCAGCGTGATCGCTGCAAGCCTGATCACCGGCATCAATTCCGATCTGCCCGGCCTTGTCGTCGCCCAGATCACCGAGAATGTGCACGACAGCGTCACCGGCAGCATCCTGCTCATCCCGCAGGGCTCACGGCTGATCGGCACCTACGACAGCGTTGTAGCCTTTGGGCAAAGGCGCGCTCTGTTGGTGTGGCAACGCATCGTGATGCCGGATGGCTCATCTACCGAAATCGACAATCTGCCCGTGACCGACGCGTCCGGCTATGCCGGGCTCGAGGACAAGGTGGATTTCCATACTTGGCAGTTGATCAAGGGCGTCGCGGTGGCCACATTGCTGGGGGTTGGTACCGAGTTGAGGTTTGGGGAAAATGAAAGCGACTTGGTCAAGGCAATTCGTGAATCCACCCAGCAGAACGTCAGTCAAGCGGGCCAACGGATCACTGAAAAGAACCTGAACGTCCAACCCACGATCACCGTCCGCCCTGGTTGGCCGTTGCGCGTCATCGTGCACAAGGACCTCGTGTTGCGGCCATACACGGGGTGAACAGGAGGACTTCATGGCTAACCTGAAACTCGGAAAACTTCCGGACCGGACACCTTCGAAGATCACCATCACCGTTGGCGCCGACTTGAGCCAAGCACTCAACGACTATGCCGCACTTTACCGTCAGATCTATGGCGAGTCCGAAACCGTGGCTGAACTGATCCCCTTTATGCTGGTCGGGTTCCTGGAAGGCGACCGGGCGTTTGCCAAGGCCAGAAAGGAAGGTCTGCCGGCCGTCGACATGCCAGAGAAAAAGCGGTAGCACCCAGGTTCACAATCCAAGTAAAGCACACCGATTGTTCAAGTTCGGTTGCTCTGCCGACACGGCACTCAGGAGGCAATCTCAAGTTCTGCGTGAGTTGACATTTTAGCGCTGCCACAGACACGGCTTGCAAGCGGGATCCGCTCTGCAGGATCTCGGTGACGAGCAACCGTTGCCATGTCTGGTTGAGGAATGGTCAATCTGCACCCAACACATCATTCATTTTGCTTAGTAGCTGGCGAGCGCGTTGCGCACTAGCGACTACCACGCCTATGTGCAATTAAGGATTCGGTTCAGGAAAGCTCACATGCGAACGGTCGTTTTGAGCATTCAGCCCAAATGGGCTGCACTAATTCGCTCTGGCGAAAAAACGATCGAGCTAAGGCGGCGCTTCCCTCGCTACCTTGCCGGTTCTGACGCGTACCTCTACGAATCCTCGCCGAATTGCAGGCTTACCGCAATCCTACAAATGGGCGCGATTCATGAACTTCCGGTCGAGGAACTTTGGCGCGTGCATGGCAAGGCATCATGCGTTGATGAGCGCCACTTCGCAACATACTTCCAAGACCGAGACGCCGGTTTTGGTATCGAAATTCTTCGACACCTGCCTCTAGTCAAAGATTGGCGCCTGGACCGTTTACGCCACGACTTCAGCTTCACGGCCCCCCAGTCTTGGGGCTATGCATCACCTCGATTGGTCAATGCGATTGGAACACGCCCATGAGAGTTTTCGTCGCGGGGCTTTCAAAATCGGGTAAGACGACCCGCTCTCTGCACGCTGCCGAGCATATCCCGGAGCTAGAGTATGCCAGCATCAGTCAGCTCTTGAGGGCGGGCAACGGCATCCTGCCAGTCGCTACACTCGCAGATGGGCTCACCAACCAACGCATGGCGGCAGAAGCTCTATCGGCGTATCCCCGATCAAAGAGGCATCAGATTGTTGATGGCCATGCATTGGTCGAGACGCTAGAGGGGCCACTGCTTGTTCCGGACTCGTTCTTCGACGAAATCGCGCCGGACCTTTTGATCCATATCCTGGATGGTCCAGAACAGATCTTAGCGCGGAGGGTGCCCGGCGCGAACTTTGCGACCACAGCCGAGATCGCTGCGCTTACCGCGATAGAGCAGGCTGCCTGCGAACGGCTTGCAATTCGGCTTGGCACCCCACTGGTAGCACTGGAGGCTCCGACGCTCGATGAGTTTAGGTGGACGCTCGAAAGCCGGTTGTCGTTCGATCATTGACAGAAATCCCGACAGGTCCGTTGAAGACATACTCGACTCGATTTGATCGATACAGGCTCGGATAAGTTCTGGGTGCCGAAAAACTCCACACGCGGAGCAGCCCGGCAAACTCTGCGATCCGCTCTTCGGGCACGGTGAAAAGCGGGCGGTCGGAATCGAGCCAGTCAAATGCATAGCGAGCCAACGATTTCGCAACTCCACGCTCGCGCAAGGCAGGCTCGACCCAAAGCGTGCAGAGCTTGTGCTCCGCCTCTGAGCGCTTGCAAATGGCTATGCCAGCAAGCGCGCCTTCAACATATGTGGTTACGATATGGCGCTCCCCGCTGTGGAGCCCTGGAATGACCCTGCCGAAAAACCACGGCCGAAAATTCGGGTAAAACCCGTGAACGCCAGCCCGCACCAGCCAATCATAAATCGTGCATGGATCGCTGGGCATGTTCGGCTGAGCAACGGGCCCAGAAAGGATGTTTGCGAAGCCTGGCTCGTTTATCATAGGCACGCTCCCCGCATGATTCGTGAACCCCCACCTTAACGGCGGGCGCTGAAAAATCCGATAACCCATTCGAGTGGATTTGACCACCGTCGGCCAAATCGGACGATAAAAAAGAGCAAAAAGACCAGGAAGAAAAAGATCGCAGCGTTGACGGCAGCAGCCTGCCACGGGTCCTTAATCTCCCACAGCATTCCAACCAGGGCCGCCAAGCCTGCTTGCGATGCACTTCCCATTGCACCCAGTGCAACAACAACCAGTCCGTAAATCCAGAGGCGGCCAGTGTAGTAAGCACGAAAAGTCGCGAGCGCGGTGAAGCTGTCGACCGTAGATTGAGGCGGGGCGAGCGAGCTCCAATGATAGATTATCATGTTCTGTGCGTTGAATTGCGGTTCATCTCGGAGATACCGTTCCCAGATTTCGGGTTCCAGCCGACGCATTTTTTTGAAGCCAGTATGGGATTGTGTCATTTCCACGGTCATATCCCTGATCAGAAAATAATGAACAGCAGACACATCGATCAGATCTGCCCCGCCGCTCAATCGTTCCAGGATTGCGGCCGAAAAATTGCGCCGCTCGTTTAGACGGAATTCGACGATTTCGCTGGTGGAGATCGTGCTCAGGAAAGCAGAGTCCTTGGCGTCGACTTCAGAAACGAATCCGTTCATGAGGTGGAAGGGGACTCTTATTCGGAGACGAATATACTGATCGCCGATTTTGGCCCGCATTCGGTCAAAAAATTGATCGCGGAGCATGATTACAGAGCCGGCGTCACCTCCTTTCCCGATTGTGGTCAGACTTCGGTCATCTCTTGAGCAGCGCGAAACATAGAATTGCACCTTCTTCGGTTCGTTGAGCGCCGCGAACGTTTTGCCGTTCTCTTGGACCTCTCCTGCCGACAGCGTTTCATTGAAGATTGCGGATAACGTCGATGAGTCGTGCATCACATCGAACAGGTCGAAAATATGGTCGGACTGAATCTCGAAAGGGAGGCTGATCGACAGCGTCCGGAGCGATCTCATTTCCTGGAAGCGAAAGCCGATATCCAAGAGATGAAAGCGCCTCTTGGCCGAGCGCCTCTCGCCCTTCCATATGTTAATGTGGACCTCGACGCGTGGCGCATAGCCGTTGGCGTCGTCTGCAAGCGTGTCATGCCAAATCGCGATACTGCCCCGCATTTCAGTCCCTATAGCCCGTTTTTGTTGTGTGACGCGCACCGCCAACTCTGCAAAACAAATCACAAGTTCACTAACTTTTCCGCCATGTACTTATCCATTTGCCTCGACCGCCAGCAAAAGGGACAAAGCGGCCATAAAACGTGACGCGGCGGTCTCCAATCAGCACGCGCGGACTGGCAACCACGGGTGGCCTACCGTTGGCGAACACGACGGCCCTGCCCGATGCCAAGGGCGTTTTGAAATCTATCATCATTACTTTTTAGGCCGTGCGGTTCGCGGCCCAAGTGAGAACGTCGAGAAACACGAACTGGCGAACCAACTGCCATCGTATAGCCTTCTAATAAGAAAAAATTGTCCCTCCCGTACAGTTCTGGCTTTTTTTCGAGCGTCAGAATGATTTTCGTCGGTTGGGGATTCGTATCGGCGTTTGATGAACGGTCGCTGTTGGGTTCAAAGTGGACGGTCGCGACGGTGTATAGACAGCAGGCTTGCCGCGTCTCCCGATTGAGATCACCCGCGGCGTTTTGCTCTCGAGTTCATCCAGATAATCGGCCCACCATTGCATCATCCTCACGCGCTCTTCCCAGTGCTCTGCTCGGGCGTATGCGCGCCGAACGTCGTTGTTCTCAATGTGGGCCAGCTGTCGCTCTATGGCGTCCGGATGCCACTTGCCGCATTCGTTCAGCAGAGTTGATGCCGTTGCTCGAAAACCATGCGCGGTTGCTTCTTCCTTGCCGTAACCCATACGGCGCAGCGCGGCGTTAAGCGTGTTATCGGAAATCGGACGCGAAGCCGATCGAACACTAGGAAACAGCAGCGATCCACCACCAGAGATTTCTCTCAGTGAAGTAAGGACGCTGATCGCCTGCTTTGATAGGGGTATGCGGTGCGGCCGTCGCATTTTCATGCGTGCTTCAGGGATGGTCCACACCGAGTTTTCAAAATCGAACTCTTCCCATTCACCGGCGCGAAGCTCGCCGGGGCGGGGAAACAGCAGCGCTATCAGCTTCAGACCGGCTCGGGTTGTAGGCTGTCCGTCAAATGCATTGATCGCCCTCAGCAAACCGCCCAAGGCTTTCGGATCGGTAATCGCGGCGCGAGACGTTACCGTCGGACTGATGAGTGCGCCTCTGAGGGCGAAGGTCGGATCTGTCTCGGCGCGTGCGGTCGCGATTGCGTATCGAAACACGCTGCCGATGGTGGAGCGCAGTCGCCTGGCCGACTCGTATCGACCGCGAACCTCCACGCGACGGAGGGCGGCAAGGATGGTGGCCGGATCGATCTCCCGAACGCACTTGTCGCCGATTATCGGATAGGCAAAGTCGAGCAGCCATTTGACCTTGCTGATCGTCCGGTCGGCACGTCCCTCCTTCTTTAGCTTGTCAACATATTCGCCCGCGATTGAGCGAAAGGAGTCCTTTGCCGAATCAGCCTTTTGCAAGCTGCGTTCCTTTCCAGGGTCGACGCCAGCTAGCAGGAGCCTTTTAGCATCATCGCGCGCCTCCCGTGCCTCGGCGAGAGAGATAAGGGGATAGCTGCCCAGCGCGAGCAGTTTCTGCTTGCCGTCAAAGCGGTAGGCGAGCCGCCAGAGGCGAGAGCCCGTGGGCTGTACCCATAGCTGCAGCCCGCCCCCGTCAGATAATTTCACGAGCTTGGAAGCAGGGCGGGCGTTTCGACATTTCACGTCGGAGAGGGGCATTCGTCAGGTCTCCCTTGGCTGTTTCGATACCATCAGGATGTCGAATACCAACGGAAATACCATCCCCTCGCCTCGTTGGACCAAATGCGCCCGAAGCGCTCCCTGTCCCGCTTAGTTGCGCAATGCGGCTGCAAAAGACCAACAATTCCAGCCAGTTGCAGAAACTGCAGCGTAGAAGGTTCGGCGAAAGGGAGTGTCGGGAAAAGCGGGGATGGTGCCCAGAGGCGGATTCCAAAAGAAACAAATTTAACTTTGTTTCCAAGTGTTTGGCCCCCTGGAATCGTCACTGCGTGCCAACAGAAGTACCAACTAAATATTTCTGTGGATTATTTGATGAATGAGGAAGTGACGCCCTCCCGCCAGCCGGGTACGGCGCATGGCCACAACGAACATATGTTCCCAAGCGAACGCGGGCGAAAAGGTTGCTGATCGTGTAGACATAGTGCGGGCGGCAAAGCGGTTGAAGCTCAAGGCCAAGATCGCCAGGCCGTCGCCCAAAGGCTGGACCGGCTGCCGCTGCCGGCGATCATCGAAAAGACCGACACCAGCCTCGCTGTGCTGGCGGCACTGTCGCCAGGCAAAGTCCTGCTCCAGGATCCGCACGCCGGGGCGCCGCAGGAGCTTGCGCGGACCGACTTCGAGGCGCTGTGGAGTGGTTTCGTCGTCCTCGTCAGCAGCCGCGCCTTTGTGCAAGGTTTTTCGCGGCGTTTCGACTTCTCCAGGTTCATTCCCGAGATCATCCGCTACCGCTAGATCTTCGCTGAGGTGCTGCTCGCCTCGTTCTTCGTGCAGCTGCTCGGCCTGATCTCACCTATTCTTCTTCCAGCTTGTGATCGACCAAGGTGCTGGTCCACAACGGCCTGACCACGCTTGAAGTGCTGGTCATCGGCCTGTCGGCGGTGTCGATGTTCGGAGTGCTGCTCACCGGGCTTTGCACCTACACCATCCATGCAGCAATCGCTACTCAACGACAACCAGTCGCCGATCGCCGTCGACCGCGCTCGGATCGCAGCCCGAATGACTGCTCGTGACGGATATGAGAATCCTGTTGGCAACGCTCGAGGGCGCTGGTGCGGCCGGGATATGGACGCGCGCGAAAGCGCTGGAAGAGAGGCGCGTCATCTCGCCGGTCGTTTGGAGGGACCGGAGGTGTCATCAGGTTGACAATCAGCGGGCCGAGATCATCATCACTTTCAAAAGCTTGACGTTCTTTTCATTTGAGGCCGAGATCGGCGCGAGACCGATTCGGGCCAGAAAATGAACTTATGCAGGCGTTGTACAAAAGATACTGCGAGTATCCTGATCTTAGTTACCAAGGAAGCCGTGTTCATAATGGAAACCAAGACGCCCAATTCGGTGGCCACTTCCAACATATTCGAACTGGCAGCGGATCTCCTATCTGGAACACACGACCAGATTGAGTCAGAACGGGTGAAGGACATTTGGAGGTTCTTGGACCTGCTTGGGCTGAGTGATTCGGACGAGCCTTTGACCGCCGATGTGGCAAACAGCGACAACAGAATATCGCTCTTGCGTGCCGCAGCGAAAATAGGCGGAATTTTCCGACTACACTCCAGACACGCGCCGGGGTTGACGTTCTTCGGTGGTGCTGCCCGTCCGCCGTTGGTTCCAACTTCGGATAGTACATCTGTGTCCGTCAGTCTGAACGGAGCTGGAGAAACGCCTCGGGAGGCTTTCGGGGCCTGTATTGGGGAAGGTGTCGAATACCTGTCGCAGTTCCGCCACGCGGACGATGCTATCAAAGAGGGACCTTTCGCAGACATCGCGATCTGGAAGGATATGAATCTTGCCGAGCGCCTGACCGATTGGGTGGGCCTCCCCGCCACAGGACCAGATCCGGTCGAATGGTTCGCCGCGACGAGGCTTCACGACGGCGAAGCTGGCTGCCTGCCTGCCTGTCTTATCTTGCGGCCTCCGGCAGGTGACAATTGTGATCTGGGACGTCTTGCCCTCGGCAGCGGCTGTGCGGCCGGGCCGACTTGGAGCGCGGCTGTGACCGCAGCCTTGTGCGAGGTGCTAGAACGCGACGCGGTTGCAATGTGGTGGAGGGGTGGCCGAGCCGGCAGACCGATTGCATTGGAGACCTTGGCCAAAGCTGGCGCGATCGACCTTATCGGCAGGATCAGGAAGGAGACGCAGGGTCGTGTGACAACACTCATCGACATATCGAGCGAATTCGAAATTCCCTGCATTGCAGCGATATCATTCGATCGGGACGGCAGCGGCTTTGCCGCCGGCTTCGCCTGTCGTCTGAATGCCAGACAGGCCTGCAGGGCAGCTATCGTCGAAATGTGCCAGATGGAGCTCGGCCATGACGTCGTCTCCGCCAAGCGCTCGAACTTGGGTGCCGACAGCCTGAACGAGGCAGACATCAGGCAGGAACAGCGCAAGAAAGAACGTCTGGCAAGCCTGGCTCACCTCGTCGATGGCTTGATGGGCGCCATATCACTGAACAGCACGGAACCAGAGAGCCTTTCAGAAGCCCTCTCTAGGCTGGCGTCCGCCGGTTTCCATGCCTACGCTGCCGATCTGACCCGCGCCGAATTCGCCATCCCGGTCGCACGCGTCATCGTCCCCGGGCTGCAACCATACCCTTCAACGTTCGTCAGCTCGCGGCTCGCGGAGGCTGCGTCGCATAAATCTCCCTATGCTAATGGTATTGATTTATTCTAATATTAGGTTTGATCGATATTCTCTGGCGGAGTGATCGACAAAACTCAAGATGCGATCAGCAGAACAGCCGCAGGTACCAGACGGAATGGACGGAAATATCCGGCTGACGATCTTTGGAAAGGCGGCTCTTGCCTACGAGGGCCGCGAGGTTCCAATCGTCAATCGCAAATCAATAGCATTGCTGGCTTACCTGGCAAATACGTTGCATGGTTCGGAGAGCCGCGAGCGCCTGGCAGGACTGCTGTGGAGCGAGTCAAGCGAGGAGAGGGCACGCGCTTCGCTGCGGCAGACTGTCGGTGATCTCAAGGATTGCTTGGCCGTCTGCGAAACAATGCCCTTCACCGCGGACAGGCTGAACGTGTATTTTCGATTGCCGCTCGTCCGCGTCGATCTGCACGAGATGCGTGAATCGCTGGCTCGCGGCACCATCGATCCGGTGCTGCTGGAAAGAAAGCGGCTCTGTGACAGCTTGCTTTCAGGCTTCGAGGATCTGGATCCGGGTTTCCGCACCTGGCTGATGGTGCAGCGTCAGTGTCTGCACGATGAATTCGTGCGGTATCTCGAAGATATTGTTGCTGCACCCCCTGACATCGCCATGCTCAAGCGTGCGGGTTTGGCGCTACTCAATCTCGACCCGACGCACGAGCTGGGCTGCAGGGCGGCGATGGAAGCATCGGCGCGGTTGGGCGATCTTGCCGGTGCGCTCCGCCTCTACAAGTCGCTTTGGGACGTCCTCGGCGAGGACTTCGACTCGGAGCCGTCCGAGAAGACGCAAGATCTCGTTCTCGACATCAAGATGGGTCGCGTGGAACCGCCGCGCGGCGCTGAACCAGTGGGTTCAAGTGGTGGAGAGCCGACAGCGCGCAACGCCGTAACGTTCTTCGGCTCGCAGTCGCCTCAGCCTCAAATCAACCAGAGTCTGTTTCTCTTCGTCGGTCCGTTCGAAGCCAGCGAGATCGCCACGATCGCCACGGCTTCGATCCGTATCTTCCGTCATGAGCTGGTTGCCTCGCTGGTCCGGTTTCGCGACTGGGGCGTGCTCGACCTGGAAGGAAGATCGCCTGTCGATGTTGGCCGGCCAGCCTTCTTGATTGAAGCCACAGCCTTCGACGGCAATGGCTCGCTGCGCGTTGTCTTGACGCTGAAGGAGATCGCTACGGGGCGCTTCATCTGGAGCGAACAGTTTTCGATCGAGGCCACCGATTGGTACCAGACCCAGCAGCGGATGATCCGGCGCATCGCGGTCGCGCTGGACGTCAGCATGTCGTCCGAACGCCTGACCCAAGTATCGAGCATCCCGGATCTGTCACTCGACCAGTTCGACAAATGGCTGAGGGCGCAGGAACTGATTTTCCGGTGGCGCCCGCAAGATGAAGCCAAGGCCGAAGCGCTCTTCCGTTCGATCATCAGCGAGGCGCCACGGTTCGCTCCCGCCTACTCCGGTATTGCGGGCATCCTGAACTCCCGTCACCTGATCTTTCCGGGCATCCTGCGCGCCAAGGACCAGCATGCCGAAGCCCTCAGCCTTGCCAAGACCGCGGTGCAGATCGATCCGATCGATTCCAGGACCCAGCTTCACCTCGCCTGGTCCTATGCAATGAACGGCATGCCTGACAGGGCCGGCCTGAACTTCCTGTTGGCCTGCGAACTCAATTCAAACGATCCCTGGACGTTGGTGTCGGCGTCACTCGGGCTCGCATATTGCGACGATCTCGACAACGCGGAGCGGCTTTCGAAGCTGGCGCTCGATATTGGTCTGGGCCTGTCCAAACTGCATTGGAGCTATCAGGCCAGCATCAGGTTCATCCTCGAGGATTTCGCCGGATGCATCAATGCGGCAAATCAGGCGGAAGACATCGTCTTCTACATCGGTGCCTGGAAGGCGGCGGCGTGCGCCATCGTCGGCGATCTCGATGCCGCGCACCTGGAATTCCAAAAGTTTGTTTCTCTCATTCGCGCGAACTGGTTTTCTGCCCAGCCACCGAGCAACGAAGAGGTCGTTCGGTGGCTGCTGCAGTGTTTCCCGATTGCCAGCCCCAAGGTCCTGGCAAATCTTCAGCGGGGACTCGAACTCGCGGGTTTGGCCGCGCCGAGGCAAGACCACACGCTGCTGCCGGCTGGCCTTCTAGCGGCAGCCCCGGATCGTGTAGTCGGCGATGCGTGAATAGAAGAGCGTCTCGCGCTTGACATCATCGAATTTGGCAGTGCCTTTGATGAAATCGAAATAAAAATCGGGTATGCCATATTCTTTTAGGCCACCCTTCTCTGTGTCCAACTTCTTTTTCGACTGCGTGACCTGATTGTTGGGCGGCAGGCGCATAAAGAATACGTGATCGTAACCTTGAACGATCTGTATTTCCTTGTAGCGGGCAGGAACGTCGACCATGCCACCAAGCTGTTTCTTGAATTCCGCCATGTCACGCGGCCTTGACTTGGGATTCTGCGCCCACTCCACCACCTTTCTGCCGACGCCTGGAAAATCCAGGATATCGATTGGATCTGGAAACACGTCGGGGTTGTCGACGGGGTCTGGCATGATGTTCCTCCTATGTTGGTGTTAGTTGGAAGCAAACGACGGATCTGCATTTTCCAGGCCAAGGGTTCTGGCCGTGAAACGAATTAGGTCCGCCATGTCGGAAGGCAGTCCGGTCGGGAAGAGCAATTGCAGCAAATTCCCCTCGATCCTGCGATCCAATTCGATTTCGCCTGCAGTGGCGGCAAGTCTGGCGAGGAAAACGTCGCCGACGATGATCGAGCCGAGTGTCCCGAGACTGCAGCCGTCGGCCTCGTAGGCCGCCTCGAAGAGCAGCCAAAAGATCAGCGGCGGGTTGGTTGACAACTCGACCAATTCGGGCTCGGAAAAGTTGATGCGCGATGCTGTCAGCCAGTCTCGCAATACCTGCGCGCGCCTCGCATCATCGGCAAGCAAAGGAGAGCTGCCTCGAACGTCCGTTGGGAGGATTTTCAAGATTCTGTCCAAGGTGAGCAAGCCACCGACTGTTCCGCGGATCAGATCGCTGAACAGGAGTCCCGAGCAAAAGTTGTTGGGGAACTTGGTTTCGTCATCGTCATCGCCATCAAGAACTTCCCCGCCAGGCCCAGTTCCTACTGGAGAATTCGGGAACAGATCGGCGGTCAGGAGTTTTTCATTGAAGCATGGGCCGATCCGGCGGCTGAACTGAAGGCGGTTGGTGCCGGCGATTTTAAAGAACTTCGACCAGTCAGCGATCCACCTGAGATCCAAAGGAAATTTGTGTGGGCGTTCGGCGGAGCTGGTTTTGAGAATATCTCCGATGCCTTGCGGCTGATGGTCAGGATGTTCAGGTTCGTCATCGTTGAATGTGTAGTTTGTGCGCACCATGGCATGGCCGAGGCGATACGCTGCATGCGAGAACTCCAGAGGAATGCCGTCGGAGTTGGGTGCATCGGCCAGCGGCTTGTAGCCGTTGGCGACATATTGATCCCAGACCGCGCCTATCACCAGCTTGTTCAGCAGATCGTCCCTGATGATCCTGCGGTACAGGAAGGAGGTTACCCAGCGGGCATTGGTAAACAGCTGACGCCCCCTGGGGGCGGGGTCGCCGTAAGTCGGCATGTCAGGCAACGCCCGTAAAGCAGTCACAACCGCGTTGTGGAGATGATGAAACAGGGCGGTGACCTGGGCAACAATGGCGTTGTCGTCATTCCTCTGTTCCGGAATGAGAATGTCGGGTCGCCCGGAGTCCACCGGCGTGTTTTCGCTCAGGTCGGATTGCTGAAATCGCGGAATGTCGCGATAGGCAAAAGGACACTTTCCGGCAGCCCCAAGGGCCGGTTCGGGCGAAGCGGGTGGGGTGGAAATCGAGCCCGTGCGCAACATGGTTCGGAAAAATTCACCAGGGTGCGATAGCTGGTATAAGGAACCGCTGAAGGCCGGACCATCGCCATAGAGAGCGTCGAGTAACAAGGAGTTCTCGCGCATGTTCTTGCGGTTCGTCTCCGCCGCAGCTAGGTCCGTCAGCAAGGCGGAATTGCGGATAATGTCATGCGCCGCGAATTGCCCCAGATAGGTGTAGCCTGCGGGGATATTCTTGTTGACGTTCGCATCGCTGTGGGATGTAACGCCGTCCTTGAACGTATAGACCTCGTTCATCCGCCGCATCAGCTTGGCAAACATCACCTGAGTATCCCAGGCTTTTCCAAGACCGACATAAACATCCTTGATGTCGGGTGCATCACCAATGGTCATTCCGAAATTTCTGAAATGCGTGGGCGAAGCGCTCACGAAGATCGTCGTCAAAGCCGTATCGCCAGGCACGGTTACCTGGATGTCCATGGACACCAACAGATTATTGTCCGCCGCGCGGCGCCGATCCAAGCTGGCTAAGCTTGCGACCCCAAGTCCCCCATGTCCGCTCACGTTTTCCCCCAAACAGATTGCCATCATTGTTCTAGACAGAAGATGGCTGTGTTCCCCCCGAACCAGTTATAAATTGACCTATCCGACAAGCAAGGTGGAGCAGCGGAAATCCGCTATTCAGCTGTATTATTCTTCATCACCTCCACAGAGGCGCGTCTTTTTACGTCCTTCGAGTAGTTCCTACCAGACTCTACTTTGGCGCAGCTCAGGACCTCCCGTCGCTGCGGCCGCCCCGGTCAAGCTGGCTGATCGGATAATAGAACCAATAAAATCACTTGCGTGAAATCACCGTGAAACGCGGTTGCTGGCGGCAGCCGATCTGAAATCACGGTGAATTCACGCGGCCTGGCGACACTCGGCTTCAAACCAATCCGGGGGGATCAGGTCATGACCCAACTGTCGCCGACGGGAAATGCCACCAGCGACTGGGGGCAACGGCTGTGGGCAAGCAAGGAACGGCTCCGCCAGTTGTTGAGACGCATCTTGGATCCCGTCGCTCGCCTCTATGCGGCGAAGACCAGGAATACGAAGTGGATTTCGGAAGCTGGGCTCGCGGTCAATCCGGTCGTAGACATCATCCGCCTGACCCGCGTGGCAAGCTTCAGTGTGCTGGCCGGACTAATTGTTCTACTTATGACCGGTCAGGGGCGGGAACTCACGCTGGCGCTCGCCGAACCCATAGCCGATGTGTCCTGGGCTCGCTGGCTCGGATGGACTGGCTGGCTCGCTGTGGTTCAGCTGACGTTCGTCTGGTGGGCACTTTCCTGCACTCTTATGGCTCGCCTCAATCTGGACAACGCGAAAGGGGTCCGCAGGCAGCAGACGAAAGACGCCCGCGAAAAGCAGGCAGGAAAGAATCGCAAGGACCAGGCAGATAACTCGAACGAGGCAGAGGTGACCTATCCCTGGGCTGATGGCTTTATGGATCGGACATGGCCACAACAACTGCTTTTCGCCTGCTTCCTTGTCTACGCCATGAGCATCGTCACGGCGGCGATCAAGCTCAACATCGTGACCTGGCCGCTGCGTGTCCTGCTTCTGGTGAATATGACTCTGGTGGCGGTTGGCGCGAGACTGTTGTGGAGAGGGGCGGCCGACGAATTTCAGCCGGACATTTCGGCTGGCGGGACAAAGGCGACCAGCGAGCGGGCAGCCGACGAATCCAAAAAGCCCATATCGTCCGGGATGAGAAAGGCGATGAGCGGGCAGGCACCCGATTGGGAAGGGTTCACCGTCCTGTTTGCACTCGCCATGTTTGTGGTGCTGCTGTGCGTGTTCTGCTTCCTTCCGGCCTGGGGACAGTGGCTGGGAGCGCCAGTCGTCCTATTCGCCTTTCTGGCCATCGCGACTTCGATCCTCGGCGCTCTCAGCAGGATTTGTCATAGCAGCCGCTTTCCGATCCTGACGACCATGCTGGCCTTGCCGTTCGCGATGAGTCTCTTTGCGGGGAATGACAACCATGAGGTCCGATCGCTGACAGGGCCGTTGCTGGCCAGGCCGAGCATCGAAACCGCGCTGCTGAACTGGAGAAGCGGCCTGGGCCCGAACGACTGTCGGTCCGAAACAGATTTGAAAAAGCGCCGGCTCATTTTGGTGGCCACCGCCGGCGGTGGGTTACGCGCCGCCTACTGGACGGCGGCCATTCTGGGATCGCTTCAGGACAATGCGCCACAATTCCGTAAATGCGTGTTCGCCATCAGCGGCGTATCGGGCGGGAGTCTTGGCGCCGTCCTTTTCGCTACCGCGCTGAGCGAGCCCCTGGCGAACGACAAGCTGGTCTGCCCGGATAGCAGACGCAAAGGATTTGCCTGCAGGATGGATCAGGCTCTGTCCCGGGATTTCCTGGGGCCGACGATGGGTGCCACCCTGTTTCCGGACCTGGCGCAGCGCTTCCTGCCGTTCCGCCTCTTTCCAGATCGCGCCGAGGCGCTCGAAAGCGCTTGGGAAGCAGCCTTCTATAAGGAGGGCGGAGCCAAGCTGGAGGGAGGCTTCCTGACACTGTGGTCGGGCCAACGCGCGCACCCTCCGCATCTGCTTTTGAACGGCACCGATGCCGAAACCGGCGCTAGGATCGTCACCAGCGATCTCGATCTCACGGGGCGGTTTCCTGAAACGCTGGACTATTTCGACATCGCGCACGCGCCGATCAGGCTGAGCACGGCAGCCATGAACAGCGCACGGTTCACCTATGTCAGCCCGGCCGGAACCATACTTTACCCGCCGTCAATGCCCAATGCCGGCCTGGTCCAGGCGCGGATCATCGATGGCGGCTATTTCGAAAACTTCGGTGCGCAGACCGCTCTTGATCTATTGCGTGCCATAAAGTCGCCGCCGAAAGCGGAACCCACAACGTCAGATGACATCGAATTGTCGGTCATCCAGATCAGCAGCGATCCGGACCTCACCGACAGTTCGGAGCCCGATTTCAAACTGTGTGGCAAGGCGATGGGGCTCACCGCGCCCCGAGGCGAACTCGGCCCCTGGTACGAAAGGGCGTGGGGCCGTTTCGCCAGCGATAGCTTGGCGCCGATCGACGGCCTGCTCATGGTCCGAGAGTCACGGGGTCTGCTGGCGGCCAAGCAACTCGCCTGTGCTGTCGATGATGCCGGCCACTACGTTCATTTCCGCATGAAGCCGAGGCTCTGGTCCAATGGTGGCTGGGTCTTCGGGAAGGGCGACGAGCGCTCACCACTGGGCTGGCTGCTGACCGGGCGTGCCCGCGACCAGATGACCGACCAGATCCACTGCGACGACGGAACGCTGGGCCAGCTCAACAAGGCACTTGCCTGGTTCGAGGCAACCCCGCGTCCGAGGCGTAATCATGAATGCCGGGATGGCAATGAAAAAAGTTAGCAAAATCAAGTGGCAAGGGGAAAAAGTGACATGAATAATTATTGCAGGATGGCGGCGATCGCCGCGGCAACACTGCTCGTGGGATGCGGCGGCAGTACGATCCACACGAGGTCGTCATTGGGCAGCGTCCAGACGCTCAGCATCGATGCGAAACAGCGGCTTGTGATGCAGGGCCGGCGTCAGGTGCCCGGCGGGGGGATCACCACATGTGCCGAACCCAGCCCCGACGCGCTGGTGGCGCAGGCCGCGGTCTTTTCAGCAAGCGGTAAGGGGCCGTCCGGCGCCTCGACCGTAAGTGGGAACGCCGCGGTTGGCTTTCAGGAATCGGCCGGGTCGCTGGCACACCGCACCCAGACAATCCAGATCTTGCGCGACGGGTATTACCGGCTGTGCGAAGCCTACATGAACGGTGCGATAACCGAGAACAACTATGTCACGGTCTTGTCGAACATAGACGTGACCATTGCGGTGATTGCGGCCATCGACGGCCTCGGCAACGCGCCATCGACACCTGCGGTTGCGATCGGCACCGGCAGCGTCACCGTCAATGGCGGCAGCGCCGATACCGGCGGCAGCGCCGCAATCGGCGCGGCGCCCGGAGGCGTTTTCAGCCAGCCCGGCACGGCCGGAGGGACCCCCGATACCTCGAAGAACGCCGCTGCCATCCAGGCCATCGTGCTTGAATACATTGCCTATGTCGAACGCCGTAATCGGCGGTTTGGAATGTAGCAATCCAGCGCGAAGTATTCCTCCCATTTGCATCGCGCTGCAGCGGAGCCGTCCGACCGACAGGGGGTGTCGGACGGCTCCGTCCGGGGAGTTCGATTGCTGAACAGCGTCGGTTAACGGCGGATCGATCGCACTCCACCGCCGCGGCCCCCCTGGTCAATTTGGCCCGGCCGCGGGTGCGAATTCACCGTGAGACATGGCGGCCCGCGATGACCGTTCGAACTCACGATGGTTTCACGCAGGACGGTCGACACTTGACCGACAAGAGAAGGAACCGTCATGCCAAAGAAGTTTCGTTCCATCACATTGCTGCTGCCGCCGGGCCTGACGCCTGGCCGCTACCATGCACTCGCCGAGGGGCTGGTCGGCAAACTTGTGAACGATCCTGGCATCGCGAATGCGCAGGAACAGATGGGAACGGCGCGGTCCTACCAGGTTCTTTCGGAACTCGACCACGCGCCGCTCGAACACGTTCCCGTCCTCAACGATTCGACATGGACCCTGACGCTTCCAGTCCCGGCCGACGCCGATCTCAAAGACGTTTCATCGACCGCCAAGTCACTGACCGACGGCGAGGGTGTCGAGGTCGAGACTGCAGCCGCCTACCGGACAACCAAGAGGGACTCATGAGCTTTGACCCGTCGGCAACGGCGAATCTGAACTGCAAACCAGGAGGAAATCGACATGGCTAGATCAGGACTTTCCCGTGCACAGGACCAGATCCACATTCTGCTGAAGTTCCCGCTGGAACAACAGCTTGGCGCCGAGACGGTCGCCGCTCTCGAAAGTACGGAACGCAAAGTGCGCCGTGAGGCATTTCGGCGAATCGAGGCGCATGAACCGGATTTTCGCCCGCACGCTGAAGACGTCGTCAGGCGCATCTGCGCCAGGGTCAGCGCTAAGGCTCCGACCATGGCAGTCGCCAGCGAGGAATCGGGCCTGCATTTTCTGTCCATCGACGATTTCGACCCCAATGTCGGCCCTCCGGAAGGTGTGCCGGTCTACAATCCATACACGGGCGTGCTTTCGGTCTATCCGGAGCAAAACCTCGAGCCGGACGAAGCGGTGGCGGGCATCCGCGAGGCGGTGAAATCAGACGATGCTGTGGAAGGCGTCGAACGGGTCGTCATCTACCGGGCAATATCGGCGTTCGACACGACATTGCAGACCGAGCCGGAAAGTGATGGTTACGGCTATGACTATTCCGAAATGGCGGGCCTGGATGCCCGTCGGCATCAGGCGGCGCTGCAAACCGCTTTGGCTGGCGAATCCGTGCCATGGGGCATCGACCAGATCGGCGCCCGGGCGGCCTGGCGCAGGGGCTACGCCGGCCAAGGCGTTGTCGTGGCTGTCGTCGACACCGGCATTTCTCCCCATGTCGATCTCGCTTTGCCGGTGCGGGGCGCCACATTCGTGCCCGGCAGCATTTCCTACACCGACGATCACGGTCACGGCACTCATGTTGCCGGAACAATCGCCGCCAGGCGCAGCAACGGTCTTGGCGTCGTGGGCGTGGCGCCCCAGGCGCGTCTGATGGCGGTCAAGGTTCTGGCGCGGGATGGCTATTCCCGCGGCGATTCAGTGGCGCTTGGCATCACCTGGGCCGCGAACAACGGCGCACAAGTGATCAATCTTAGCCTTGGAAGCGGGCAAGCGTCGGATTCGCTGCGTCGCGCTGTCATCTATGCGCGATCGCGCCAGGTGATTGTCTGTGCCGCGGCCGGCAATGATTATGGCGGGGCGGTGTCATATCCGGCTGCTTTCGACGATGCCTGCATCGCGGTCGCAGCGACCGACCAGTCGAATCGCAGAGCCAATTTCAGCAATCGCGGTTCGCAACTCGATCTCTCCGCGCCAGGCGTCGGGATCGAATCGACGTATCTGGCCAACACCTATCGTGAGCTGAACGGCACGAGCATGGCGACGCCCCATGTTGCCGGCGTGGCAGCAATCCTGCTTTCCCGCTATCCGGGCCTCAGCCCGCTCATGGCGCAGCGCCATCTCGAGGCCACCGCCATGCCGCTCGGCGCGCCCGATCTGTACGGACGCGGGCTCGTTCATGCCGAGCGGGCAGTCGCCACCCAGCCGCAACCTGTTGTCAGTCCGGCGGTCGCGGTCGTCGTGGCGCCTGCCGCTGAAAGCGATCACGAAGTCGCAACGCCGGCGGCCGCAGCCGGCCGGTCAGCCGCATCCAAGCGCGGCCATAACAGCAGCCGATAGGAGGGGAAGATGGCCAACTACCGACTTTTCATCGAAAAGGCGCCGTCGATAATGGATGCCTTGAAACGCGACTTCCACTTCACCACCGTGCAGACGGCGGCGGTGCTGGGCAATACCGGCCATGAGTGCAATGGCTTCCACACGATGCAGGAAGTGCATCCGATTGCGGGGCGCGGCGGCTACGGCTGGGAGCAATGGACGGGTCCTCGACGGCGTGCCTTCGAGGCATGGTGCAGCCGGCAACATCTCGACATCGATTCCGACCAGGCCAATTACGGCTTCCTGAAACACGAACTGTCGACGACGCACGACTACGCCAGTCGCGCCTTGCTGCGGGAAACGGATCTGGTCAGGGCGGTCCGGGTTTTCGAACGCAAATATCTGGTGGCGGGTGTGCCAAACTACCCGAGCCGCGAACGCTATGCCCAGGTCGCTCTCGACGCCTACCGTGCCCATGCTGGAGCAACGGAAGGTCTTGCCATGGAGAGTGTGGCCGATCCGGCGGCAGCGGCATGGCTCGACGACGGGTTGGACACCCTGAGGGAGTTAGCAACAACGAGCCAGCTCGGTGCGGACAGCTACATCGGGCAGGTCTATGGCGCAAAGCCCGATTGCGGATGCCACGGCACGACGCAGCTGATGGAATCAGCCGGGCTCGAATTGGCGCCCGCATCCATGCTGGAACTGGCAGCGGCGCCGGTGATCCATGATACCGCGTCCTGGGGGGCACATCCGCCCAAGAGCGCGATAACGGTTCTGAACAGGCGGCCCAAAGGCATTGTCATTCACCACACGGCCAGCGCCAATGTCGCTGATACATCCCTGGTGCATGCCAAGCAGCTGGCTCGAAATATCCAGAGCTTTCACATGGGGCCACAGCGAAACTGGAAGGATACCGGCCAGCACTTCACCGTCAGCCGCGGCGGGCACATGCTGGAAGGTCGGCACCGCAGCCTTGAAATAGCCCGCGCCGGCCAGAAGCACGTGCTGGGAGCGCATGCCGGCGATGCCTGCAACAGCGACTACGTCGGCATCGAAAACGAGGGCACCTACATGGTCGGCCTGCCCCCGGCCGCGCAGTGGACGGCGCTGGTCCAGCTCTGTGCCTGGCTATGCAACCAATATGGCATGAGCACCGCCGACATCATCGGCCATCGTCAGTGCAAGAGCACGGACTGTCCAGGCGATCGCTTCTTCGGGCAGCTTTCAAAACTGCGCAATGACGTCGATGCCGCTCGATGAGCGCTGCCGGCGGCATCGTATCGCCGCCGGCTCCCATCCGCCTGCCAGTCGTCGTCGCTGGCTTTCGATCATGACTGTTCGCGGCTTTCGTCCGCATTGCTGAAGGAGATTCCTCCATGAAGGGCCTGGGCGTTCTCATCTTCGCCATCGCCGTCGCGCTTTTCGTCAACATCGCGTTGGGCGGCAATTCCAGCTATGACTTCGGCCGGGTCTGGGCGTGGGCGATAACGGCAGTCACATTTGCGGCACTGCTTGCCTATGTCGGCAATGCGTTCAAGCAGCGGCTGGACGGCATCTTCATCGACGATCGCAACCGTATCAGCCTTGCACGCTTCCAGCTCGTTTTGTGGACGGTGTTGCTTGTCTCCGCATTGATGACAGCCGGCCTGTCGAACGCCGCGCTCGGCGACGTCACGCCGCTCGCCATCAAGGTGCCACCGGAGGTTTGGGCTTTGCTGGGCATCGGTGCGTTCAGCTTCGTCACCGCGCCGGTGTTGGTGGAGAGCCGAAAGAAGGACAAGAAGCCGACGGCCGCGCTGGTCGAGCGCGTCGAGGCCACGGTGAAGGCGGAAGATGCGCTGACGAAGACCGTCAAGCTCGACAATAATGTGCCGTCCAAGGAGGAGGCGCCGGAAGCGCGCTGGATGGACATCGTCCGCGGCGATACCACCGCCGGATACGCGCAGATCGACGTCAGCAAGGTACAGCAGTTGGCGTTCACGATCCTGCTGGTTTCGATCTATGCAGGGGCACTCTCCGACAAGATGATCGTCGACAGCAAGTTGCCGTTTATCAAGGACTTCCCAACGATTGACCAAGGCTTCGTAGCGCTGCTTGGGCTGAGCCACGCGGCTTATCTTGCGTACAAGAAGACCGCGAACTGAGGAACAGGCGCCGAAGCCTTAGGCAGACAAGGCCTCCGCCGGCCGAAACATGATCGGAAGTGGGGGTCGTGCCCAAGACGCTGCCTGGAGACTTTGCCGCGAGGGGTGGGGCTAAGAACAATGGCACTGAATGTCTGGAATAATCCTGACTTCCTGAAGCTGAAAGGCGAGATCATCGCCGAGGCCAAAAAGCCGGACGATAAGCACCCGTCCAAATCCAAAATGGATGAGTTCTTTTGGCTGAAGGCGGCAGCCATGAACGATACCGGGGAGCTGCGGCTGTTTCGCGACGTCAAACCGGACGGAAGCGGCGAGCCATATCGCATTGCCAACATCGTCCTGCAGGGCGGTGGTGTTCTCGGCCTTGCGCATGCCGGATTCGTCACCGGCCTTGAATTGGCCGGCGTCCGCTTTGCCGGTATCGCCGGAGCTTCGGCCGGCGCCATCATGGCGATGGGCTTGGCAGCCGTGCGCGGCAAAAACCTGCTCGACCCCACCCATGAAAAGGTGGTGGAAATCGTCGGCGGCATGCCGATGAGCGCGTTCATCGACGGGCCGTTTCGCACGCGCAGGCTCATCAAGCAATTTCTGCTCAAGCGAATCTCCCTGCTTCCTTCGGCTTGGCCGGCCTGGCTTGGAGCGCTGCGCCAGATACTGCGCAAGCGTGGGCTCAACCCCGGGAATGCCTTCGAAGATTGGCTGCGCGGCGTCCTGGCTGAGAACGGACTTCGAACCGTCGACGAATTGTTCAACACGCTGAGAGATGTCGGCAAGCAATTGCGCGACGCAACCACCGCCAGTCCAGAACAGGCCTTGTTTGCATCGTGGCAGCTTGGCGACGACAAGCAAACTGGCGACAAACAACTTGGAGAGGACCTGCTTCAGATCATGGCGGCCTGCACGCCCGTCGGCGTGAAGTTTCAATTCCCCCGCGACGTCAGATATCTGTCGGTGGAAACGAATTCCAACTCGCCCGCCGCCCTGGTGCGAGCCTCGATGTCGATCCCACTGTTCTTCGAGCCGGCCCTTTTCGACGTCAACAAGAAGACGTGGGAGAGTTTTATCTCGGTCAGACTTGCAGAGCTCGTCGACAAAGACAAACACGACGAGTTTGCCGGCATCGATCAGGTTGCGTTTCTTGACGGCGGTATTTTTTCAAACCTCCCGGTCGATGCTTTCAGGCTGACAATGCCGGACGTGCCGACGGTCGCCGTGCCGCTGATGAGCACGACGTTGGCGAAACCCTATCAGCGCCGCGCACGCTTGAGCAGCCTTGTCACGGATGTCGGCACGGTCGCGTTCATGATTCGCAACCAGCGTGATCGCGATGCGATCGACCAGCTGAGGGAGGCCAGCAAGCGCTTCGAAGCTCGACGAGAACAAGAGAAGGACGACGACAAAAAGTGGGCCATGCCGCCGTCTTATCCGTTCCGGCTGGCGACCCTCAATGTCGGCAGTACCAACTGGCTCAACTTCGTCATGGATGAGATCGAGATGATGGACCTGTTCTTGATCGGCATGAACCGGGCAAAGGGCTTCATCCAGAATGAAATGAAAGGGGAAAAGTAGAAATGGCTAAGCACCCGAATGGACCTCCAGCTGAAACGCTGATCGACAGCGCGACCAGGCTGATGAAGGAACTCGCCGATTGCGATGGCAAGATTGCGATTGCGATTGCGATTGCGAAGCAGGTCGCGAATGTTTCCGCCGATGACAAGGCAAAAAAAATTGCCGATGCCAAGGCAAAAGAAATTGCTGATCTGACGAGTGACCGCGCCACTCTATTGACGAAGCTCGTCGAAAACGTCGGCCAGCTGCTCGACGCGCGCGATGCGTGTAATAACGAGATCGATGAGTTGGCTCGCGCCGGTCACTCGACCATTACCCTGGAGAGGCGTCGGGACGCCGTAAAGCACGCCTTGCCAGCGCCTCTTGCCGAGCTTCAAAGAACGGTCGAGAAATTCGGCGATGATGCTATCTCCGCCGCCTACAAGCTGGCTGACGATGAAAAGAAGCCCGCCCGGTTCTATTCCGGAATCAATCCTTCGGTGTTCAAACCAGAAGCGGAAAAGGTCACGGCCGAAAAGGGCCGGGATCTCGACGCGATTACCCAAGTCACCATTTCCAAGGCCGATGCCGCGAGAGAAGTGAACCGCCTGCTCGATCTCACGAGCGCCACGCGCATCGCGGAGGAGATGGACATCGTCACCTATCACGCCGAGGCCACCAGGCTGTTCGAGCGGGTGCGAGCCGAATTCAACGATATATCGGAAGATTTCAGCACGGCGTTTCAAAATGAAATTCTGGATGAACAAAATAAAATCTCCAATTTCCGGAAAGAGATCGCGCCATTCGACGCGATCGCCAAGCGCTTGACCGAGGAGAATAGCGAGCTGGGCGTTGCGCTGTCGGGGTTCCACAAGCGGGCCATCGAAGCGAACAGATTTCTTGGTCGCTATCGGCAGTTCGTGGGATACGAAAAGAAATGCGCCGATCTGATGAAGGACGACTTTGCCTCGGAGTCCTCGGTCAAGGCTTACAAGGATGCTACCCGCAGCCATGCTGAGCGCATCGAAAAACAGGGCGTCTTTTCAAGCTTCTGGACGATCCTCGCCGGGCTGGCAGCCGCTGTTTTGATCGCCTTTGTCCTGATCTTCCTGGACAATAATCTTCTGCTGAAAAACTGGACGATAGCGGCGATGCTCGGGGCAGCCGCGCTGATGTATGGTTTTTCGGTCAAATTCGGCAGAGACGCGCGCAACGATCATATGCACGACCTGCGCGAGACCCTCTATGCGCGCGCCTGTGAAATACGCGAAGTGGCGAAGTCAGGTGCAAACCTCGCCCCGGGATTGGTAGAGATCAGCGCAAGGACAGAAGCGGCCGCGATCGAGATGAAGACCAACCCTCATTTCGAGTTTCCAAAGATCAAATGGGGCGACTTTGAGGAAAAGGCGAACGATCAGTCCAAGCCAACCAATGTCGCAGAAATCCCAGCCGGCATCGACACACATCAGACCGTCAAAGACGAGCGCTCGATCCTGGCAAGCGAGCTTGGTGAGGACACATGGTCTTCGCACGAGAAGATCATGTGGGACCGCAACCTTCGCTCGTTAACGCTGATCGTCGCCGTTCCGTTGGTCTTGTCCTTGGGGCTTGGAACCTGGGGGCCGACCAAAACCTTCTCCTTCGTGTCGCAAACCCCCGATCTGGGCGCATGCGTCCTCGAACGCGGGCGTGTCCTTCTGGCGACAGGCGGCAGCTATTTCGTAAGGACCGTTGAGGGCAGCCACGTCACCGAGATCGCAAAATCTGCGGTACTGCTCATCGAACCGGGCGAACCAAAGCCTCCGCTTCCCAACTGCGCTGAACGGCGCGCGGAACCTGGGCCGACACACATCAGCTTCGACGCCGCCCTCGAGGTGAAGCCTGACCAGGCCACATTGGACGCGGCCGGGAAAATCGCCGCGAACGCACATGCTTGGCTTGATGCGATTGCCGACAAAATCGGTGCTGACACTCTCTGCACCAAAAGCTGCCCGCCGGTGACCACCGTAACGTCCCCCGCTCCATTTCCGGTCATTGTTCCGGTCGTCGTCGAGACGCAACCACCGACAGCTGCTCCGGAAGTCCGCGTCGGAGGGCCGACCTTTACTACACTGGTCCAAGGTGTTGACGGAAAGACCCGTGAATATAACGAGCAGCGCCTTGTCGTTCTCCCGTTCTTTCCGGGGCCCGTCAGCGGCAAGACACGGCCGGAAATCTATGGCGAAGATGGTATCAATACAACAGCAGAGGCCTTTTATTTCGGCCTGCATCAGCTGTCGGATCCGCCCCTGTCCAATCCGCCAGAGACGCTCATCCAGCGCATCGGAAACGCGTTCAAGACGTGCATGGACCAGACCCAGGCCGCCTACAAGTCGAAAGGCAAGGCGGCTACACGCAAATTGATCCTTCGGGTTGAAGGCTATGCAAGCCAGACCTGGCTCAACATCAAGGGCGTGGACGGAAGGCTTTTGGATAAAAAAGCGAAAGAACGTCTCAATTGGTATCTTGCCGAGGGCCGGAGGGCGGCAGTGATCCGCCAGCTCAGTGTCGCCGGCCGTGAGTTGATAGAAATCAAACCGACGCCTGCCGAGGCTAAATTTGACGATCTGGGCGATATCGACCCCGAGAAAGTAAAGAGCAATTTCCAGTTCGATGGATACGATAAAATGACGGAGTCGTTGGATGACTGGCTAAAGCAGCCAGCCAGCGATGATCGTCAACCAGATGAGGAGCGGGAGATCTTAGCGCGATCGGTGGTCATACTTATCGACAACGATGAGCTCGCCCGTTGCGGTGAAGCCGACTAGGACGATTATCCACTCTTACGTGCCTGCGACGGCCGGTGTGATCGCGCTGCATCTTGCGGTGTTGGCACGTATGAGGAACAGCCAAGCCAAAGGCATTGTGGCTGGCGATTCCGAATCCGCAGAGGTGACGCGGGACTTGATCGAGACCGTTGCCGTTTCGAGATACATCAAGGATCGGCGGAATCGAAGTCGACATCGCTGGGCGTCTGACTGCGCTCCTGGGCGGTAATGCCTTCTCCGGCGGCGTCAAAAGAGTGTGGGGAAAGGTGATAACGGGGGCGCTACCGCCTTTCCCCACACTCGGAGAGGCCCCGAGCTGACATCCAGTTTTCGTTGGTTGCGACGGCCGGGCGGCTCCTTTGTCGATTCAAGGACTTCGCAGGCCAGAATGCAGCGCGAGACCTTGGTCGGTGACCGTCAAGGGTAACAGTAGCGGCCATTGCCGAGCTTGAACTTGCCCTTGAAGTTGGCGCATCACGGATCATTAGGCCCCGTCGCCTTGTAACAGTTGCGTGCCCCCGGCCTTGTTCACCCGATTCCTCTTGCGGGCCTGGCTCACAAGCCGTGGCGATCGAGTACGGCATGAACGGTGCTCGCGAAGCGACATTTGTTGATGTCGTGAGTGGGCCGACTGCTAGTCTTGCTCACTGCGGCAAATCGCGAAATGGCGTAACAAGGTTGTTGGCATCGACACGATGCCGAGCCAAGCGGATCACGGCCGCCGGTGCGTGGTCGAGCGTGCGGCAGCTTAGTCGCCGATATCGGGCATTTCGTCGCTGGTCAGTCAGAGATATGACTGATGTGGCGATACCAACGGGGTGCTAGACACCAACAAAAATACCAACAACTTGGCTCCCTGCATTGGATTAGGCACAGCGGCGAAAGAAGATGCTCAAAGCGCGCCTGGGTCGGGGTTCGAGAGAATTCAGCGCATTGTGACGGGCGAAGCTTTGCAACTCGCGTTTTGAAGAAAGTGTTGGGAAGACGAAATAGGAATCGAACTGACATTACAAGTATCTGAAAAGTATGGATAAATACTGCCAAGATATGAGATGGTGCCCAGAGGCGGAATTCAAGTGAAGAAAATCCCGTTTCGCTTTCAGATACTTAGGGGAATGTTAGCCGCATCTGCTACCAACATAAATACCAACAAAATATTCCTGTGGATTGGTTCGGTTCCTGCTATTTCTCTCAATTCCTTGCACCTGCACCTTGTCTATTCCTGTTTAGTCTACATCCTTCTTGGTCATACCTCATCATGCGGGGTCGAGTGAAGACCACGGCTGGCCAAGACGACTTAATCAGAACGGATGGCCATTGCGCCCAATATCGGGATCGCTTTAGGCGGTTTCTGGAAGCCGACATCGTGCGAAGAACAGGTGGCTATTTACGGGTCCTGAGACCTTGGCCCATACCACCGCTTTGTAGGGTGGACGCGGCGCAGCGAAAAGCGCCGCCAGCCGTTCCTCATGTTGCTCCAGGCTGTATGTGATCCGCGAACACAGACTTTTTTGGATTTGCCGCAGGCACAAGCTCTTTCGCAGCCGGTGCGATTTGGCTGCTCAAACCTGACAATGAAGCGGTTTTTCGCTACTCCGCATTTCTGACTCGATATATCTCTTGCGCCTCGTGCAAGCTCTGTCGGGCCTGCTGAAGTAATCGATGCAAGTTCGCCAGCAATTCGTCGGCGTCGGCCCTCGGACTGCCTTCGTGATCCAGTAAGCCGACGATAATATCCTGCTTGGAAACGATGCTCTCGTTGTGAACGAGTTGGCCCATAAAATACATGAGCCGGCTCTGTGCCGGTGTGGGCATGGGCCTTCTCCCTGGTCGGGCGAAAGCCTGATGATCGCTCCCAAGCGCCTCGTGCCTGTTTGTTTTTGATTTTTCGAGGCGACGCAGCAGTGTGCGCTCGTTAGCAGGCAATGGCAACCGGCCAGGCAATTGCAGCATCCACGCTGCGCAGCCGCCCTGACCGCGCGTGCCGGTCCCCTGGCGTCGCTCGGCCGCTACTTCAGTGTTTCTGGTTGACAATCGTGGCCGGCGCACCGCATTTTCGCGTTGAGGGACAAACTTGGGGATCCTGCATGAAGAAGACTTATCAGTAGCCTGAATTAAAGAAGCGTGAGAAGCTCTCGGCCGTAACGGCTGTGTGCACGCCATCAACCTGCACCGATGAGTGAGAACCTTTAGGCCCCAAGGCGCTTTGCCGAAATTCGCTAGAGAGGGACTGCAGTGAAGAAAGAATACAGCAAGCCAGTACTGACCAAACGTGGGCGTCTCAGCGCAGTGACGGCGCAATTGGCACCCAGTGTTGAACCAAGAGGAGCCTAGGCAAACCCCTGCAACAAAGCCCGCTGGCTTCGGCGGCGGGCTTTCCGTATCTAGGCGCCGAAACCTATCTTCGTATGCCTGTCACAACGAGCCATGCGGTTTCCGTGCTCGGTCTCCGCACTTCAGGGTCGCTGAACCCTGCATCTCGCAAGGCAGCAATGACCTCATCCGGCTCGCGAGGTGTAAAAATGTCGGCCGGCATGTTCATCCTGTCCATATGCGCCTTCGGGAGGAAGCCAAGCACGACGCGACCGCCTGGTTTGAGGACGCGAGCGAGCTCTGCGGATCCAGCTCTAAGGCTTTGCCAGAAGTACACTGTGTGGACGCTGAGAGCCTTGTCGAATGTGCTATCCGGCAAGGGCAAGTCCTCGACTAGCCCGGTTCGGAACTCGGCTCGTCCGACGCGCACTGCATCGGCGAACCGGTGGGAGGCAGCGTTCACGACATCCTGCGAGCGATCAACACCGCAACGAATGCTGCCTCACGGAGAAGTTGCGGCACTAAAACTGCGCCGCCGAAACCGACCTCCACGGCGCGATCTTCCGGGACCAGTTGCAATTCATTGAGAGCGTAGCCGTTGAGCCGGGCATTGCCCCGGTTCATGCCGGCCCGGACCAGCCAGCCGCCGGTTCGGTCGGCCAGGACAGTTGTTTCGCTATAAATCGTGGCGCCATCCGATCCCACCCGTATTGGCATAAGGCGCTCGTTGGTGGGCAACTCGCCCCCGTCGGATCAGCCGCCTCTATTGGACCTCATTATCCGATGAGAATCCCAAGAGTATCAAGTCATGCGTGGAGTGGTGCCACGTTTTTGCCCGATGACGCCATCATCTTCGGCCCCCGGAAGATGGAAGACAGCAACAGTCGGGCCCGTGCTTTCCTTCCTGGGGTGGCGCGGGCCGCCGTCACCTAGCCTTTGCACGAGCCGGTGATGACGGACGCGAATTTGTTGCTGCTGCGAGCCAGACCTACCATTTGGCGGAGCTCTTCGCATATCTCTCTCGCGTCTTGGCGCGAAATCTCGGAGAGATAGCGCAGGATTATAGCCTCTTCAGTCAAGGCCTCCTGAATGTGATTCAATTCCGACAGCTTCCGATCGATAGAGCTCATCTAGGCAACATGCGCCTAGAAGCGGTGGCGCGCAAACGCTAGTTCGATACTGAAAAATGAAGGCTGCCCAGTTTTTCCTGCCTCACTGATCCAGTTCGAGCGGCTCATGGTCCGGTTGCTCGTGCCCCATGACCTGGCGGAAGTCACGCCGGTCGACCCGCTGGCCGCAGATGGGGCGCATAGAATTCCCAGTCAGGGTCATGTGCCTTGCCGGGCATGGGCGGTCCGAGGTCGGCTATTCTGGTTATGCCCGGCCTAACCCGTCGCAGCGGCAAAAGTTCCGGAAAGGCGTGCCCGTTGTCCGATCGCCCGCTCGCATTTTTGTACAACATATTCCTGACTTCCATTAGCATCCCCTCATGGCAACTCTGCGGTACGGCGTAAGGCGGGAACCGGATGGGACGTGGACGGTGTTCGACGTGTTCACCGGGCTGCCGGCTATTGTAGCGGGCCACCCATCTGTCGACCTTCCCGACATGGAGTATGCCGAAGAGCTGGCCGCCATCCTGAATGCCAACGACCTGAAGCAGAGGCTATCTCAAGGGGGGTTCCCCGGAGGGTTCGCCTGACTGAAGTCGGAACAAAGTCAGTGAACAACCGCCCTTGTCAGCGGCCGCTTTAGAGATCGGGTTGCAGAGTGTACCCGGGCTTTTCCCCTTATGATTTTTTCTCCCAGCGGCGCCACTGTGTTATCGGCGGCGAGGCCGCTATCACCTGCTGAGCGGGCTAGCGATGGAGTGCCTTCGACGGTGAAGACGATTCCGGCATCCTCAAACGGCTTGCGGATGGCGGCGAGGTTGTGGGGACGCGGTTTCCTGAATGCGTTCTCAAGATCGCTGATCACCATTTCGCTAAGATTGGCCTTTGCGGCAAGTCGCACACGCGACCAGTTCAGTAGGGCTCGTGCTGCTTTAGATTGATCTGCGGAGGGTACGGTTCGGCTGTCCATAGACAGTCGAACATTCAGTATCGCTAAAATGTTCCTCTTGACCTTCTGCGATTTCTCTAACGGCGTTAGGCCGGCCTCTCGGGTAACGCGGCGGGGCTTTCTAATAACCTTGCGGAACGCTGATCGTCACGCCGCAACGTCTTCTTTTTCGGCTTGGTCTTCTCAACCAGATCTGGCCTTTTCGCTATCAGGTAGTCAGCCTTGTTCGTTCGATAATCTTGTTTGTGGATGGACATTTCTACAATCTCCATTGTGGAGATCAACGCGGCCGGAAGCCGACACGTTCCCAAAAATCGCTTGTTCAAGGCCGAGCCGAACGGCGCACGGATGCCAAAAACGCGAAAAGGGCGCGGTTCGTGACGCGCCCTTTATTTGAACAGGCTCAACTGTCGTATCCTACGAGTCTTGTCGGCCATACCAGTCGTCGACGTCTCGCCGCACGCGATCCTTCTCAATGCCGTAGCGCTCCTGGATCGTACCTTCGAGCTGATCGCGGTTGCCGGCTATGCGGTCGAGATCATCATCAGTGAGCTTGCCCCACTGCTCCTTGACCTTGCCTTTGAATTGCTTCCAATTTCCTTCGACGCGGTTCCAGTCCATGATGGCGATCTCCTTTCGTTTTCCTTTTGAATAACGGTCGTAGTGGCCATCAGGTTCCGCTGCAGGTAAGCGCCGACCAAAGCTGGGGCGAGATGACCAGGACCGGCCTGACTGGCCCCAAGAAGTGAGTCCAGCCAGTTGCATCACCGCAGCGTCCGCTCGATTTCAGTTATAAGCGCATCGATCGCGGCATGCACGGCTCCGTCATCCGCCTGCTCGATCAGCGATGTTTCCAGTGCCGATGCCTGCACGCTGACCTCCGCAAACCCGAAGGTTCCCGCGGCTCCAGCGAGCGAGTGCGCCGTCCCAATCAGCGAGTCGTTGGAGCCCTTCAAAAGGACTGTGTGACGCGCCGCCTTCAACTCCGCTAGTTGAGCGGCGCAGCGGGCCAGGAAACGTTGCCGTAGGGGGGCGAAGGGATCTTCCAAAATGGGAGGCGCTCCACGGCCAGGTTTCAGAGGTATTCAAGCAGAAAATTCGGTGGAGTGAAACGAGCTGCTTGGCACGTCAGAGCGGACTAGAGTGGGCCGTGCCCCAACAAACGGCAGCTTCGCGCCTCATGCACGAACCCGCTTCGCGGGAGGGGCGCCTCGGCCTGTGATGGCGCGACAGGCATTTGACTTGAGCGGGTAGAGGCGTCGACCTGACCATGGAGTTCCCTTCAACGAGAGGAACTCGCCATGGCTACCCTGTCGACCGATGCACCAATCTCTCCGCTTCGCCAGCGCATGCAGCACGACATGCTCATGCGTGGCCTGGGCTCCCATACCCAGCAGGACTACTACGTTCGTCACGTCCGGCGCTTCGCTGCGTTCCTTTGCCGCTCGCCCAACACTGCGACGGCTGCGGACATCCGTCGATTCCAGTTGCATCAGCATGAGAGCGGCGTCGGCCCTGCGACGATCAATGGCGCGGTCTCGGCATTGCGGTTCCTGTTCCTCGTGACGCTGAAGCGGCGGGATCTGGCGCGTGCGCTGGTGATCATGAGGCATCAGCGCAAGCTTCCCGACGTGCTGAGCGTGGAGGAAGCGGCGCGGCTGCTCGAAGCCGCACCAAGCATCAAGTATAAGGCCGCGCTCGGCGTCGCCTATGGCGCTGGTCTGCGCGTGTCCGAGGTCGCACACCTCAAGGTCGACGATGTCGATAGCACACGCATGCTGATCCGCGTCGAGCAGGGCAAGGGCCGTAGGGACCGTAATGCGATGCTCTCGCCGCAACTGCTTGAGCTGCTGCGGCTATGGTGGCGCGAAGGCAGGCGGCGCGGGGTGATGCTCCCGCATGGCTGGCTGTTCCCGGGGCGCAGCTGCACGGCGCCGATCTCGTCGCGGCAATTGCACCGCGCAGTCCAGGAGGCTGCCGAGGTCGCCGGCATCCGCAAACGCGTCAGCCCGCACACGCTACGCCACAGCTTCGCCACCCACCTGCTCGAACAGGATGTCGACATCCGCGTCATCCAGGTGCTGCTTGGTCACAGCAAACTCGATACGACCGCGCTCTACACCAAGGGCTCGACGCGGACGATCCATGCGGACGCAGGGCCGCTCGACCGGCTCATGGCGCTGATGGAAGGCAAGACGCCGCCCGGCTGAGCCTTGCGCACGTCTGTCGAGGTCGCCGACATCTTCCGTGCTGCCGGCCCCGCCTATCGGGCCGCCAATGCAGGTCATCTGAGCCTCATCCAGCTCAAAGTGATGTCGGCGATCGAGCATTGTCGCACCGCTGCATTGGGTGGTCATGTCGAAGCCTGTGCGGACTGCGGCCAATGGCGCATCGCCTACAACAGCTGCCGCAACCGGCACTGTCCCAAGTGCCAGGGCGCGGCCGCACGTACATGGCTCGCCGAGCGCGAAGCCGACCTGCTGCCAGTCGGCTACTTCAACGTCGTGTTCACGCTGCCCGCCGAGGTCGCCGACATCGCCTTCCATAACAAGGCGCTAGTCTATGATCTGCTGTTCAAGGCGGCATCGGAGACGATGCTGACGATCGCCGCCGATCCCAAGCACCTCGGCGCACGCATCGGCATCACGGCCGTGCTTCACACATGGGGATCGGCGATGACGCACCATCCTCATGTCCACATGATCGTGCCGGGCGGCGGCATCGCGCCGGACGGGTCACGCTGGATATCGTCGCGGCCGGCCTTCCTTCTCCCAGTCAGAGTACTGGGCAAGCTGTTCCGCCGTCTGTTCCTGACCCGGCTGGTCGCGCTGCACGACGCCGGTCGGTTCGCCTCTTCGGATCGATGGCGCACCTGACTGACCGTCGGGCCTTCCTGCGTCATCTGAAGCGTGTTCGCAGCAAGCGCTGGGCGGTCTATGCCAAGCCGCCCTTCGCCGGCCCCCAAGCGGTGCTCGCCTACCTGTCGCGCTACACTCACCGGGTCCCCATCTCGAACCGCCGCCTGATCGCCTTCGACAAGGCTGGAGTCACCTTCCGCTATAAGGACTGTCGCCGTGACGGTGTCGAGCGCCAGCGCGCCATGACGCTTGCCGCCGACGAGTTCATCCGCCGCTTCCTGCTCCATGTCCTGCCGCGTGGGTTCCACCGCATCCGTCACTATGGGCTGCTCGCCAGCTCCGCCCGCAAGACCAGCCTCGCACTCGCGCGCGAACTGCTGAACGTCGCTCCGCCGCCCGAAGACCACACTCCGGAAGAACCGGCTGACGTCCGCCCGCCTTGCCCTTGCTGCGGCGGACGCATGGTCGTCATCGAGAGGTTCGAACGGTGGTGCCAGCCTCGTGCACCGCCTGCCTCAAGAGCGCCGAACAGGGAGAACGCTCCATGACCCGGCATGGCCAAGTTGCTCTTATGACCGCGCCACGCCGGCACCGGTCAACGGGATGTTATGTGCACGTTGCCGTGGCGCTGGTCATCACGCACACCAATCCCGTCGGAATCAACGCTACCGGCTCTGCGACCTGGCCCGGAAGCCGCTTCTACGACATGCCCACCGCATCCTATGCGGAAGTTCGCGACAGGCGCTGGCCCACCTCGAGGCACAAATCCCCATAGGTAATCGTCTGCGGCCCGCGGGTTCCTGCATGAGAGACTTTCGTACGCCTGACGACACCCGAAACCCTTCAGCGTCTCGGTCGTTAGCGGTTCGCGATTCTATCCTGAAAGCAGTCGCTCACAGCAAGCGGAGAAATGGGGCGGCTTAAGCTCGAAACATCAGCATCTTCCAGTTGCTGGGGTGCTTATCCGATCAGGCTCTTAGAGGCCAGTCAGAGGGAATGAGCTTGATTCCGGATGCCTTCGTCCATCTGCCCTTTACGGCTGCAACATATTCCGGATCTTCCTCGATATAGGCGTGTTCGATGAGGATGATCTGCAGGCCCGCTTGGCGTGCCGTTTCGTCAAACAGAAAACGGACGATCTGCTGCATCGCGACCTGATCGTCATCCTTCTCCATTTCCTGGAGCCGCTTTTCGTCGCCACCTTTGGGGTAGTAGGGACGGCTAATCTGATCGATGACGAGAACGCCCGGGACGGGCGCTACGATGGTCTCGAAGAGCTTGTGCAGTGAGAAGGACAGGGCGAGATGGATAGCCAGGTAATTTTGGTCTGAACCTATCTCGGCCATTGTGAGAACCGCTCGACGAGATGGCTCGATCACCGAAATGTTTGGGGTTGAAGAGAACACTACTCGCGAGCCCGTAGCTGGCACCACAGTGGGAAGGTCATCAAGCATCTCGGTCGCAAAGCCGCTGACCATGTTCTCCGCGTCGCGAAGACGGTCCTTTCGGGCCTGCGGATCGACCTGATCCCTCAAGTCTTCGATCCGGGCCAAGAGCGATTCGGTATTCGTCGAAGTCGCCTGGAAGTCTTTCGCCGTTGTCTCGAGGAATTGGTCGATACGGCCCACGACACGAGCCCTCTCCTGTAGAAGAGACCCTGTCTTCACCGCCTCTTCCTCTACCCGGACGAGCCCGCTGATTTGCTCTTCGACTTCCCTCAGGCGGCCGGACTTAGAGCCGATCAAGTTTTCGATATGTCCTGAATGTGCGTCTAGACGAGGACGCATCCCGTCGACCGCGAGAACCTCGTTTGAAACGATCGTTAAAGAATTGCGTATTTGCTCCGCCATTACCTGGCCTGCGGCATTCTCAGCATCACATACGGGACACCGCCCGTCTTCGAGCTTTAGGTGCTCGACCAGACGCAACTTGTGAGACTGCCCAGACACTGCCGATTCGTAGCCGACCGCCTCGCGGATAGTCTGCCTGAGCATCTGACGCTTACCTCTCAGCGCCTGCAATTCGGAAACCAGTTCTCGCCGTTCTTCCTCAAGGACTGCCCGAGCCTCCGAATCTCTGGTGTCTGATGAATCGACCTCATTGCCCGCGACTTCAGCGAGCTGGTTAAGGAGGCTTTGGTCGGACGCATCTGTGGAAGGCAATTCGGCAAGCAAGCCGACACTTTGCGCCTGCGTCAAAAGCGCCATCGAGCGCTGCGTCAAGAGGCTTTGGCTCCGCTCCTGTGCTTTCGCCTCCCGTTCGATCCTCGCCAGCGCGGCTTCAAGTTGTCGAAGCGTCCGCGCGGCGAGCACACTCTCCTGATCGATAGCGCCGAGAAAGTAGGGAATAGTCGCCTTGATGTCCTTTGCTTTTTCCGGTCGGTTCAGGTCGTGCAGCAGTGTCGTCCTACTAATGATGACGTCTCCAGACAAAAAGATGTAGGGAGGTACGTCACGGATGGTCGCGCGCCCCTTTTCAGACTTGGCGGCGATGGCCGGGTCGTCGGTGCCTTGAATGCCGAACGCCTTTTCGATCAATTCGCGTGCAGTCTCTCGATTGGTCGGGCCCTCAAGCTCTTCGGATGTGTCCGGAAGAGTAAGGTTTCGACCTGACCGAACGTACATCAGGCTGGTGCCGCTTCCCGCTTTTGGAATCTTTCTACCAACGACAAGGTCCGTCTCACCCAGCGCCCAGTGAATAGCCACGGCTTCGGCGTGGTTGCGTACGAAGAATGGTAGATTGCAGTCCTTCGACCCAAGGCAGTAATCGATCGCGTCTATGATCGCGGACTTGCCTGTCCCCGATGCACCGGTGATTACATTGACCTTGCCGACATCAAATTCGAGTGTCCTGCGCCTTCCACCGACACCAAAGAATGCAATCTCACGAATGTTCCAACGAGTCACGGCGTCACTCCGAACGCGGAAAAGATTGTTCCAGCTGATCCCGCCTTGCCCATCCAGGTGCCGAGCCGCTCCGCGCGTTTTACGGCGCGCTTCGGTTTCTCTGGCAAGTCGGCAATCGGCGCTTTCGGCGCTTTCCGAGTGCCGAGGCAGATGGTCCCATCGGAATTGAACGATAAGGCCTTTGTACTAAGTCCGAACCGTACCGCCGCTGATACGATGTCCTTCGAGGCGTCTAACCGGGCACCCAAGCCTAGACGAACATCTGGATATCGGTTGAGCCAAGACAGGAGACCTGTTGTAGCGGCCGTCTCCTCGAAGGACGTTTCCAGGTCGTCGGAAAGAGCGAGCGGCAAGGCGAGGTACGCAAGCGCGAGCTCTGGCGATCTTTTCGAAACCGCATGGTACTTTTCGCAGAATCCAACGAGGCCGAATGTGCCGAAAGCAGGATTGCTTTCCGCGAAAAGATCGTAAGCCAATCTCATTTCTTAAACCCCAGAAGGGCAACATAGTCAGGATGCCAGCCGACTCGTCCGTCAATCGACAGCACGTGATATGTCCCTCTGACGTAACTTGGCGAAGTAACGGTCGGTGTGAGGTATTCGATTTTGTTGGGTGCTTCAAAGAAGCTCCAGTTCAGTAGCTCGCGTCCTCTGGTCTTTTTCTCGTCGTCGGATTTGCCGTCGCACTTTTCGCACATGTCAGCGTGCATGTATGACCACTCCTCGGTCAGCCGATCGTCATACTTGGAAATCTTCTCTTGCCAGGTCGGGTTATCGGTGGACCATCGCGACCGAGATGCACGAGCACGCCATTCATGGGTGATAGCCCTTTGAAGCCAGGATGCAGGTGATTCCACCAGCTTGATCTGGCTCTCGACCATCGGATGCGATCGGTAGGTATCTGGGGGAAGCTCCGTCGCATAATAGTCCACGAGGTTGTCGTGTTCGATATCGGCAACGATCTCCATATGTCGCTTCACGAGCTCGAAGCGGTGGATGGCCTTATCCCGCTTCCCACAGTGCGCATGGATGATCTGGCGATTCCACCACTCCACCATGCGTGACGCTACATCGGACTGATCTTTCGCGAGCACGGAGGTCAGTCTTTTCGCGAGTTCGTCCTCAATGTGTTTGATGTTCTGTTGGCCGGGCATCAATTTGACCCTGCAGAGGATCTCGGCCTGTTTCTCGTCGGAGAGGTTTAGAAATGCCTCGCAGCCCGGAGCGCGTTTCGCATGAGGAAGCGGCACCACCCCTTTCTCCACTGCGTCTGCCCTTTCCTGCACGACACGCTTCGCTTCCTCTCGGAGGGCGATCAGAAGCTCGGCACGGCTTTCTGCGTCGTCGAGAAGGACTTTAAGCGAAGAGGTTGGGGAGATATCTGCGACCGTGACGAGGTGAAGCGATGTCGTGGAAAGGTCAAGATCTGGAAGGACGTCGATCCACGCCTTCAATGTCTTCCAAAGGTTCACACTCGCCAAGCTGATCGCGTCCGGTTTTTTCGACAGCGAATGTTTGAGCTGCTCGAGGATCGTCTGTCCGTTAGTTTCGAGTACAACATCGTCGAGCGTCTCAAGATAGATCACGGCTTCGAGACTTGTCTCACTCCAAAGCCTCAAAAGCGCATATTGGGCCTGGTAAAGAAAACCTAAGGCTGAGGCATCGGCACTGTGGGCGTTCATTTTGATCATTTCGATTCGGAGAAGGCAAACTGAGCCAGCCGTCACTCTAAAAGCACCAATCGGTGTCCAACATCTATAGGAAGATTCATCCCTTGGGGAGGCTCTGGATGGAGTGTCTGATAGCGGCCAGGCAAAGAGCGGTTCGTCTCATTTCAGTATTGGCCGCTTTGATCATTCGATGACCGGTGACCTGCCAGTCCGCTAACCGCCCAAAACTAGACGTCGGGAAATTCGAGGGCAGGGGCAGTCCATGGCGCAGATTGAAGACAGCTTTGCCACCGCCTGAAAGCAGACATTGCCGACGACCACGCTCTTCGTTGATCATTGAGATATATTGGCGTTTCGTTTTGCGGCGCGGCTATTTGCGTTCCAGAAGGTTGGGGTCTTTCATTACCGCAAAAGTGGTTCCCGGCACGAACAGGTGCATCCTGATAGGATCGCTCACGAACACGCGCTTATCAAAAAACTTTGCCACCAACCTGGCCCAGTAGTATGCGCTTTTATCTGCCGCGAACATGAGTGCTGCTCGAAAGTGAGGCGATTTGTCGTCGATCCTCACGAAGGCATCGACCTTGTGAACGTACGGCACACGATCGGGGTCTAACTTTATGATTCGGCTTGTGGAGAACGGAATCTCCCCGGCGCCGCCCTCAATTGGATGAACCGGCAGGGTGGCGCAAAACAGGGAGATATGCTTGACACCACTGGCTTCGCTCTCGATCTGACCGTAGATCATGGCCCAGTTCCAGCCAGTTCCCCAAGGGTTCTCCTCCTCCCAACGGTTAAAGTCCGCTGGCTCCTGCACCGGTTGGGGTTGAACCTGACTTTCCTCGGTAGCGAATTCAGAAAGGGATTTGTAGTTCCGGTATTCGCGTTGAGCGAAGTCCGCCACGCGCTTTCTTAGTACCTCTGTAAGGTCCCACGTTGCAAAGCGGTCGAATGCATCAAAATCACGTCCGAGCTTCAAATTCGAGAAGTCTACACCCTCATATGAGTCAGTGTCGATCCTGGCGCATGCATCCCAATCAACCAACATGACTTTTCCCTCGTGCTCCACAAAGTTGAATCGAATTTTTGCGGACACCGTCGACTCACTGCTCTCATTGATCAACAGAAGCCTTGCAAACTCAGACGGCGAGAAAATCTGTACGTATGGGGTGCGGTCCATCTCCACCCGGGAAACTTCAATGTCGATGCTGGTGATGTCGACGGCTTTCCCAGACTCGGCGACGAGAAAGTCGAGAATGGGATACCCGACGCGCCACCCCATTCCCCCGGATTCGAGTGGGGAAAAGAACTGGTTCACCACCGCAACCTGATACGGCAAACCGTCCCGCGTGCCGCCTTCGCCTGGCCCACCCTTAACATCGACATTGAAATGCGTGGCGCCTTCCAGCCTCTCATTCGCCCCCGCGAATGGAGCAACGTGCGTCTCTAGCGAGATGTCGGGGAAGAGTTTTGCAATGTCCGGCGACGCGGCATCGGCAACACCTACTCCACCCGCGACATAAAACTCGCCCGGATCGCAAAAAGCGTACTTTATGCATGCCGAGTTTATTGCGCTTCCTATCGATCCTATATCGGCCACGAAGGCTGCCACGCCGGCAACAAAAGCGGCAATAGCGACGGCCAAAACTTTTAGGAAGCCACTTTTCGCCTTAGCGCCGACCGCTTCTGATGATCTCTCGTTCAATTGTTTCCTCCTGTACGACAATTAGAGAAGTTCATACCGTTATGGAAGAGCTAAGGTGAACTAATAGCTACGTCAGGCGGAATGTTATTATTGGGTGGAACTAAAGGCGTACGTCAAAGGTTCGGCTCATGCGCTCAATCACAAAGAGCCATGTCTCAAAACGCTAGAGCCAGCAGCTTTCACTGGCGGTGGGAATTGGCGCTACTTGCTCGTTCCCATTAACGAGACGAATTGCGATTTTCCGCACCCATTCTGGACGTTCCTAGACGGTGGTTTGAAGGGCAGCAGAGGGTCAGCTCACGACAATGCTCACGGCTGCCGCAATGTCCGGCCCTGAAGATTTCCCGCCTGAAGCAGCCGGTCCGCAAACGCTCCAAATTGAGACGGTCATGGCCTCGTTGGTGTGTGTCGGCAGTTGGCGCAAAGCGATCCGCAGTAAGCTGGGCATAAGGTCGGCTTTCTAGCCCAGTTATCCCGAAAGCGGACTGTCCACTCTCGTGAAGAGTTTCGGGCGCCGGCAGGCGTACGAAAGTCCCCGAGGAAGGAACCCGCGGGCCACAGGCGATGGTTATGGGGATTTCGATTTGCGGCTGGTGTCAGCGATGGCGCGACCGCCGTTGGGAAGCGGCGGGTTTGATGCGGCCGGACCGTTTCGCCTTTCAGCCACGTGGTATTGTCGGCTCGTCGCGCGGCCGGACGCGACCCGTTCGGCGTCGATGATCACCATGGACACGCGTGGGTCCGTTGCCGAAGGCTGAGTGCCTGCGGCTGAAGGCTGGAGCATGCCATGCCGGGTCATGGAGAGTTCTCCCGGTTCGTCGCCGTGGTGTCCGGCGGTCCGCGCGGCTGTCGCCACCGTTCGAACGTCTCGATGATGATCATGCTTCCGCCGCAGCACCGGCATGGCGGACGGAAGTCAGTCGGTTCTAACGAGTTGTCGTCCTCCGACGGCGCAGCGACGTTCAGCAGTTCGCGGGCGCGTGCGAGGCTGGTCTTGCGAGCGGAGCCGGCGAGCAGGCCGTAGTGACGGATGCGGTGGAAGCCACGTGGCAGGATGTGGAGCAGGAATCGGCGGATAAACTCGTCGGTGGCGAGTGTCATGACCTGCTGCCGATCGGTGCCGTCACGACGATAGTCCTTGTAGCGGAACGTGATCCCTGCCTCATCGAACCGGATGAGGCGGCGGTTCGAGATCGCAACCCGGTGAGTATAGCGGGACAGATAGGCGAGCACCGCCTCCGGCCCGGCGAATGGCGCCTTGGCGTACACCACCCAGCGCTTCTTGCGGACCAGCGACAGGTGCCGCACGAATGCCTGCCGCGCGGACAGGTGCGCCATCGATCCGAAAGAAGGCGAGCCGTCCTGCGTCGTGTAGCGCGACCAGCCGGGTGAGGAAGAGCCGTCGGAACAGCTTGCCGAGTACGCGCACCGGAAGCAGGAAGGCCGACCGAGAAGATATCCAGCGGCTTCCGTCCGGCGCGATGCCGCCGCCCGGCACGATCATGTGCAGGTGCGGATGGTGCGTCATCGCCGATCCCCAGGTGTGGAGCACCGCGGTGATGCCGATGCGCCCGCCGAGGTGTCTTGGGTCGGCGGCGATAGTCAGCATCGTCTCCGCTGCCGCCTTGAACAGCAGGTAGTAGACGAGCGCCTTGTTGTGGAACGCGATGTCAGCGACCTCGGCTGGCAGCGTGAACACGACGTGGAAGTAGCCGACCGGCAACAGGTCGGCCTCGCGCTCGGCCAGCCAAGTCCTCGCCGCCGCGCCCTGGCACTTCGGGCAGTGCCGGTTGCGGCAGGAGTTGTAGGCGATCCGCCATTGACCGCAGTCCTCGCAAGCCTCGACGTGACCGCCAAGGGCTGCGGTGCGGCAATACTCGATCGCCGACATGACCTTGAGCTGGGCGAGGCTCAGGTGACCTGCATGGGCGGCCCGGTAAGCGGATCCGGCAGCACGGGAGATGTCGGCGACCTCGATCGAGGCGCGCACGGCTCAGATGTCGGGCGAGACCTCTCCCGGCTTGAACAGCCCGAGCTTGTCGAGCGGGCTCGTCACGGCACGCACCGTCCGGGTCGCCACCTTCGCGTAAAGGGCGGTGTTGTTGAGCTTGCATGCCCGAGCAGGACCTGGATGATCCGGATGTCGGTGCCCTCCTCCAGCAGGTGGGTGGCGAACCTGTGGCGCAGCGTGTGCGGCCCGACCCGCTTGGCGATGTCGGCGGCCTGGGCCGCCTCGACGACGATGCGATAGAGCTGCCGCGTGCTGATCGGCTTAATCGCGTGCTGTCCGGGGAACAGCCAGCCGTCGCGGTGCATCACGCCCTGCTGACGTCCGACCTTCCACCACTCACGCAGAAGCGTGAGCAGGTCCTCCGAGAGCATGGCATTGCGATAGCGCCCGCCCTTGCCACGCTCGACGCGCAGCAGCATGCGCTCGCTGTCGACGTCGGCAACCTTCAGCATCGACACCTCGGCGACGCGCAGGCCCGCGCCATAGGCAACCGACAGTGCGGCCTGGTGCTTGAGACACGTGGTGGCGTTGAGCAGCCGGGCCACCTCGTCGCGGCTGAGCACCACGGGCAGGTTGCGCGGATGCGCCAGCCGGACAAGCCTGCGCGCCAGGTCCGGGCGGTCGAGCGTGTGGGTGAAGAAGAAGCGCAGCGCCGACACGATGCTGTTCATCGTTGGCACGGGAACGCCGTCCTCCTGCTGCTCGATCTGGAACCGGCGCAGGTCGTCGGCGGTAGCGGTGTCTGGTGAACGCCCGAGGAATGTCGCCAGGCGTCCGATGTCGCGGAGATAGTTGCGCTGCGTCTCGCGTGAGAAGCGCCGCATATTCATGTCGTCGATCAGCCGCTGGCGCAGCGGGCTGATGGGTGCATCGAGAACGGGGTGCTGCATGGTCAGGCTCCTTGTTGAAGAAGCCCGTCATGCTCTGCCCCCGCTGGACGACGCTCAATGCAGGCGCGACGCCCGGCCTGTGCCCTCTACCTCAATCGCAGGCGCCCTCCCGCGCAGCGGGTTCGTTCTTCGGCCCAAAACCTGCCTGGCAGGTTTGCGCCACCGCCTCTTCCCGGACGTTCGAGCGAACTTTGCCTTCGCTCAAAAGCGGACGTTACAGCAGAGGTTTGCAGACGACCGCCTAGCGCCCCCAATCTAGTATTCATGTGAGAGTTCTCTATGAGCTAAAGCGGACATATGTTCAAAGCACAAATCTGGTCGTTGCCCTCTGAACCAAACGGCCGGTGAGTTAGATTGCATCTGCTATGGACAAGCCCCCTGCACTGATCTCTTGCGACGAGGCCGGTTTTACCGGGCCAAAGCTGCTCGACGACAATCAGCCGATCTTTGCCTATGCCGCGATCGACCTTTCGGCGGAGGAAGCCGACGCCATCGTCAAGGCCATCAAGACAAAGTACCGCGTCCAAGCGCCTGAGCTGAAGTCGAAGCTGCTGCGCAAGCGCGACAACTGGCCGGCCATCGCCTTCGACATCGTGCAGAACATCTCGGGCCGGGCTATTGTGATTGCCGCTGACAAGCGGCTCAATCTCGGCGGCAAGGCGTTCGAATATCTGTTCGAGCCGGTGCTGCAGGCCAAGAATGGGCTGTTCTACCACTACGACCTGCACCGCTTTGTCATGAACGCGATGCACCGCATTCTGTTCGCCGCCGGGCAACCGGTGCCGGCTCTGGCGCACGAGTTGCAGGCGTTGATGAAATCGTTCGATCCGGCCGACGCTCCGACACTGTTTGCGGCGGCCGCCGACGCGAAAGAGAGCAGTAAGATTCTGGACTGCGTGCTGCGCTTTGCCCGCGGGTATGCCGACACCATTGCCGAGCAGACAAAACATCTCAGGGCTGATGAGAGCCAGACAGGGAAGTGGACGCTTGATCTCACCACCACAAGCCTGTTCAGCCTGATCCTGCTAGGCTGGGGTCATCGGCACGAGAAACTCGATATCCTGTGCGACGATTCCAAGCCGCTGCAGGAAATGTGTCTATGCTTTCAGCATCTTTACCACGCACATAGCCTGCGGACAACCAACAGAAATACCAACAATATATTCCCGTGGGTTATTTCATTCCTCCCGGAATGTCCGACTGATTTGGTCCGACAGCGGCTTCACGAAATAGGAAAGCGCCGTACGCTCGCCCGTCTGGACCATCGCTTCGGCCGGCATACCGGGCACGAGCGTCAGGCCCTTGAGCTTCGTCAGTTCCGCCTGCGGAACCGACAGGCGCACCAGGTAGTACGAAATGCCGTTTTTTTCGTCCGTCGCCAGATCGGCTGCGATCCGGCTGACATATCCGTTCAATATCGGCGTGGTTCTCAGATTGAAGGCTGACATCCGCAGCACGGCCTTGTGACCAAGCTGGATTTGGTCGATGTCCTTCGGGGTGATTCGTACTTCAAGTGCAAGATCGTCGCCTTCCGGCACGATTAGCATGATCGGATCGGCGGGCGTAATCACTCCGCCGACCGTATGAACTGCGAGTTGTTGAATGGTGCCTGACTGCGGCGCGACGACATCGATCCGCCGCAGTTCCTGTTCAACCGCCACCTTGCGCTCAACATACTCCCCGACCTGCGCCTGAACCTCTCTGAGCTCCTGGCCGACTTCCGTCTTGAAATCCTGATCGATCTGCGGGATCTGCAGGCGCGTTTCGGCTATGCGGGCTGCCGTCTGTGCCTGATCTGCGATCTTCTCACCGCGTTCGCCACCGAAAGTGGCAACCTGGATCTTCAGGCTGTTCAACCGTTGGACCGAGACAATGCCTTGCTCGCGCAGCCCACTTAGAACAGCAATTTCCTTTTGGAGAACCTCGATCATTTTTTCACAGGCAATTTCCTGCGCCTTGAGTCCTTCGATCTCGTGGTGATATTGAGTAATGCGTTCCGCCAATTGCGCCTGCTTCCCGTCGCGGGATTGCCTGCGGAATTCGAACAGCAACGTCTCGCTATCTATTGCCGAAGCTACGTCTGGAACATCTCTTCGGGCGAGTAGCCAGTCCGGGAAGGCGATTTCCGCGAGATCGTCACGCTCAGCATCGAGTCGTGCCAGGTAGGCGCCCAGCTCATCAAGCCGCTTGGTGACTATGGCGAGATTAGCGCGCGTCTGGGTGGCATCGAGCCGCATGAGGATGTCGCCGGCTTTTACTTTATCGCCTTCGCGCACCAGGATTTCTCCCACCACCCCGCCAGTCGGGTGCTGCACCTTCTTGACATACGAAACGACGACAAAGTGTCCGGACGCTACAACCGCACCGGAGAGATTCGTGAAGGTCGCCCAGGCTCCGGCTCCTGCCACAAAGATCACGCTCGCCAGAAGGCCCGCCACCAGGTGGCGGCGAATGGAGCTTGAAACGTCATTGTTCTGATCAATGCCGGACACCGGTATCCTCCATGTCAGCGCGCTCTGCCACGCGATCCTGTGTAGACTCGATGGCCTTCAGGACTTTGGAACGCGCACCGAATGCTCGCTGCCGTCCACCTTCCATCACCAACACCAAATCCACGGCGCGGATGACGCTCGGCTGATGGCAGACGACAACCGCAATGCCCTTGCGCTCGCGCACGGAGGCGATCGCATTAGCGACTGCAGCTTCGCCTTCCGCATCGAGATGGGTATTGGGTTCATCCAGCACAACAAGGAAAGGGTCTCGATAAAGGGCCCGGGCAAGACCGATAAGCTGGCGCTGCCCGGCGGAAAGTGCCGCTCCGGCCTCACCGACCGGAGTTTCGTATCCGTGCTCAAATCGGAGGATCAGTTCGTGCGTGCCCGCTGCCTTCGCCGCGGCGACAATAGCCTCAGGGTCAGGATCATGTTCAAAACGAGCAATGTTTTCGGCAATGGTGCCGTCGAACAGTTCAACACCTTGTGGCAGATAGCCGATATGACGGCCTAGTGCTTCCCGGTCCCATTGATCGAGGCTTGCGCTGTCAATGCGAACCTTCCCGGCGACCGGCGTCCATGCGCCGACGATGGCGCGCGAGAGTGTCGACTTGCCCGAGCCCGATGGACCGATGACCCCGAGTGCGCTTCCCGCCTGAATGGCAAACGCAAGGCCGGTCACCGTCAGCTTGCTTTCACCGGGCGGAACGATTGTCACGCTTTCGAGGCGCAGTTCGCGTTCAGGTGCAGGCATAGGCACAACAGGAGCGGTTTCAGGAACCTTTTCCAAGAGGTCCTCCAGCCGCGCCCAACCCTGGCGCGCCATGAGGAAGGGTTTCCAGCTTGAAATGGCCAGATCGACCGGAGCCAGCGCACGCCCCATCATTATCGAACTGACAATCATGACCCCGGCCGTAGTCTCCTGCCTGACGACAAGGTACGCACCGACCGTAAGAATGGCCGATTGCACCTGCAGGCGCAAGTCGGCATTGCAACGCGCTGCTTGCAGCAGACCATTGCGTGCCATGTTGTGGGCAACGGTATCGCTTATCGGCCCTTGCGAGAGAGTGTTGGCAAG